>JBEKOA010000091.1:0-17285 GCA_049522255.1 Occallatibacter sp. | reverse complement strand
CAATAGGTCTTCTACGGTTGTGGACCGTTACGTAGCTCAATCCTCCGAACCGCCGGATGCGGGCCCGCTTGTCCGGTGGTGTGACAGGGGAGGAGAGGTGACTCTCCCCCCTATGTCGATTGCCTGGAACGAAGGACGGGAGGCTCTTTGGGCGCTTGCCGCCTGTATGATCGCCTTCATCCTGGCGCAAGTGCATCTCGACAAGCTTCTTCCGGGGCTAGCACACGTCGCACGTTTATTGTTTGGCCCAGGTTCACATCTCACGCACCACGCTTTGGCAGTGGTCACACAGCTTTTAGGAGGAGTTCGATGAATGAGAATCGCCGTCAAATCCTTGAAATGCTGGCCGCAGGCAAGATCACTGCGGACCAGGCCGAGCGACTGATCGCTGCTCTTGAGTCGGGTCCAACCACAGCTGCGGGCTCCGTCCCCGGCTCCAGCGGAGGCAGCGCCAACGTCGCAAAGCCACGCGCCAAGTACTTGCGCGTGCAGGTTGACGCCGACGAATCCATGACCGGATTGAAGGGACAAACCAAGGTCAACGTGCGCGTGCCGATGCAGTTGCTGCGTGCCGGTGTCCGGCTGGCCAGTCTCATTCCGGCTCAGGCTCACCAGCAACTCGACGAGGCGTTGAGCCAGCATGGTGTACCGCTGACCGTTTCCCAGATCAAGCCAGAGAACCTAGAGGAGCTGATCGACCACCTTGAAGATCTGACTGTAGATGTAAACGGATCAGAGGGCAACGCCACCAAGGTCCAGGTCTTTTGCGAGTGAGGCGAATCAGGCGCGGCGCAGCGGCTTTTGCATGGGAACAACCTGCACTGTCACGTCGCGGACCTCGGAGAGGAAGCGATTGATGACTGAGCCGCGCAGGAAGATGTCCCAACGCGAACGAATCGACTGGCCGAAGATCACATGGGAGATGTTCTCCTGCTGAGCGAAGCGGATGAGGGCGTCTGAGACGTTGCGGTCTGTGAGCTGGACCACCTGTGCGCCCAGATCGCGTGCCATTCGCTGATACTCCTCGAGGCGATGGAAGGCCTCGGGGTCTCCGTGGCCCTTGTCGGCGTCGGGGCGGTTGACATAAACCGCGTACCAGTTGGTGGCCAGGCGTCCGGCGATGCGGGCGCCGATGCGCAGCAGGCGCTCGGTGCCGGGGCGTGTGCTGAGGCAGACCATGACCTTGTCAGGGATCGGCGCCTGTTCCAATCCCTGGGTGCGGCGGTAGGCTGATGCCTGGTTGCCGACCTGCTCGGCGGTGGTGCGCAAAGCCAGCTCGCGCAGCATGTTCAGGTTGCCCTTGCGGAAAAAGTTGGCCAGTGACTGCTCGACCTTTTCTGCGGCGTAGATCTTGCCCTGGCGCAGGCGGGAGCGCAGCTCGTCAACGGTCACGTCCACGTTCACCACTTCGTTGGCGCGCTTGAGGAAGTTGTCGGGGACAGTCTCGCGAACGACGGTGTTGGCGGAGCGGAGGACGGCGTCGTTCAGCGTTTCCATGTGCTGGATATTGACGGCGGTCATGACGTTGATACCGGCGTCCAGCAACTCCAGCACATCTTCGTAACGCTTGCGGTTCTTGCTGCCGGGAACGTTGGTGTGGGCCAGCTCGTCCACGACTACAACTTGTGGATGGCGCGCCAGGATGGCGTCGACGTCCATCTCTTTCAAGTTGACGCCGCGATAGGGAATCACGCGCTGAGGCACGACTTCGAGGTCGCGGACGCGGGCCTCTGTCTCTTTGCGCCCGTGGGATTCAACCAGACCGATGACCACATCGACACCCTGCTGATGCTTCAGCAGATAGGCGTCATTGAGCATGTGATAGGTCTTGCCCACCCCTGGCGCCGCCCCGAGGTAGACACGGAGCTTGGCTTCTTCAGGCGGGCGTTCCAGTTTGATTTCGGCCATCGCTCTCTAACCTACCTCAACGGGATGACGAATTTCGGTTACGGCCGCCACAGGAAGAGTGAAGCGGAAGGTGGTTCCATGGCCGAGGCGGCTCTCGACGGCGATCTGGCCGCCCAGCGACTCGACTAACCGGCGGCCCAGCGCCAGCCCGAGGCCTGAGCCCCGCTCGGAGAATGTACTCAATCGGTCGAAGATCGTGCCCAGCCGCTCAGCCTCGATGCCGCGGCCGGTGTCGCGCACGGTGAACTGAACAAAGTCCTTGATCTCTTCGGCGGCCAGCAGGATCTCGCCTTCAGGAGGGGTGTAGCGAATGGCGTTCGAAAGGAGATTCTCCAGGATGGAGCGCACTGCGCGGCGGTCAGCCTGAACGAGCGCTAGATCGGCGTAAGCCCTGACTTCGACACGGATGCGCTTCTCTGCAGCCTCCTCGCAGAAGCGGTCGCGAGCCTCGCTGAGCGCCTGCAAAGGGCGAATTCCTTCCAGCTTGAAGTCGCGCCTGCCGGCATCCAGTTCGGCAACGTCGATCAGGTCGCTCATGAGGTCGTCGAGCTTCTCGCTCTCCTTGCTGGCGGAGGAGATCAGCTCCGCCTGCAGAGGGAGCAGTTCTCCACCGAAGCCCTGCTCCAGAGCGTAGAGGCCGCGCCGTAGCTGAAGCAGCGGGTCGCGAAGTTTTCGGCTGGCTACGCTGATGAATTGTGTCTTGAAGCGGTCGATGTCTTGCAGGCTGGTCACGTCTTCGAGCGTGGTTACCGTTCCCAGCAGCCGGCCCTCGGAGTCGCGCATGGGCGTGGTACGCAGACGGTAGCTGCGCTCCTGCTTGCCGATGCGCATGGGCAGCAGCGACGCTTCGTCCTCCGTGGCTACCGCCTTTTGCATGGAGACGGCATCGCGAATGGCACTCAGAATCTTGTCGCCCCCCGGAGTGCTTGCCAGCGCCATGCGGTCGGTGGCCGCGGCGCCGAGCAGTTCCGCAGCGGCCTGGTTCACCTTCAGCAGATGTCCCTTGCCGTCGGTAACAATGATGGGTTCGAAGATCGATTGCAGCACGGCGTCCGAGAGCTGAAACTCCATCTGGCGGCGGCCGGCCTCGGAGTCGCGCAGTTCGCGGAGCCGGATGGCGATCCGGTTCAGTTCACCGGCGATCACGCCGAAACTGTCGCGGCTGCTCCACTCGACGCGGTGTTCCAGATTGCCCTGTGCTATCCTGCGGGCATCGCGCGCCATTCGACGGATAGGCCGGAGCACAAACAAGACGGTGACCACTGCAACCACGACCGCACCTGCCAGGCAAGCGAACGCGAGCCTCGACTGCCCCGCCAGAGCTAGGGCGTTGTGCGTGGTCAGCACCAGCCCCGCCATGATGCCGAGAAGCAGCGTGCAGCCGAGAATCAGTCGCTGAGAGAGATTGAGCATGAACCGGTCTCCACGCCGGAAAAATGGATAGTGGCCAGTCAACAGAGGTCAGGGATCAGGAGCTGACGCATCCTGGCCTCTAACCGCATGCCGCAGACTGTTAACTCTTCAAAACTAACATGAAACAATAGGTTAATTGTATGGGCGGTATTGTGCTGCATCTCCGATTTACTTGACGAGGGCGAACCGCTCCGGTTGCGGACCGATCCCTGACCCCTGTTCCCGGCTCTTACGGTATTCGGCAGACCGACAACGTATCGTTGTGCCACTGGCAGGCCAGCCCAGCAGGCGGGGGATACGAGACCAGCACCCAGTCCACGCCAAACTCCGCCTTCAGGTGTTCGAAGTCGGCAAGCTGGAAGTGAGCCCAGCCCCTCTGAGCCTGAACCTGCCGCGCCCATACCTCGCCCAGATCCGGGATTTGCGTTACCACCGAACCGTCCTTGATATTGTCGGCCAGCAGGCTGCGCTCGGCCAGAGGACGGAAGCAGTGGTAATCCTCACCCGGAGCGGGCATGTAATAAGGACCGACGGCAAAATAGGCATCGAGCGGAGTGTTCTGGCGAATCCATGCAAAGGCCTGGAGCCATGGGTTCGCCGAACTCCGTCCGGGGAGTTCCAGATGTTCGGTAGAGGCGAACAGCGGTTGCTGTGCCGCAAACATACCCGCATTGATGGCCACCAGAAAGAGCGCCCAGCGCCAGACGCTGGCCTTCAGCAGGTATTTGCCCACCAGGCAGCCGCCAACCAGCATCAGGAAGAAATAAATCAGGTGGAGAAAGCGCATGGGCTGTAAAGGGGTCAGCCGGATCAGAGCAGGAGTCCCCAGGATGATCATGGAAACTGCCATCTGGAAGACGCCATAGAGCAGAACGGCCAGCGCAAAGCGCGCCAAAAGACTCTCGCCGCGCTTGCGCGACCAATGCCAGAGCAGCCCGAAGAGCAGCAAAGGCGCAATCGCTCCCAGCCACTCATACCAGGCCCATCGGTAAAGCAGGAGATAGTTGCGCGCGTCGATCGCCGCACGCCAGGTGGGAGTGGTGGGCGAGAAGACCCAGCGCAGGGGGACAAGGGCGACTGCGAAGGAGCCGGGGCCGGGTCGCCGCCGGGATCGGAGCCATGCGTTGATCCGCTCTTCTTTGGTCAGGGTCAGGAAGAAGCAAAAGGAGATGCCCAGCGCAGCCATGATGGGATGCAGCAAGAATGCCAGCAAAAGGAGCGGGAGCGCCTGCCACCCTTTGCCCGCCAGTATCCGGGAGACCGCCAGCAGAACAATGCCCGTGGCCAAAGCGCGCGGGTGCAGATGCTGATCGACCAGGTAGAGCGCTGTTCCCGCCACCGGCAGCGTGAACATGGCGGTCACCAGGGCGACGCCAGCCCATTGCGCTCGCGCCTCGGGAAACAGCTTGCGTGCGATTGACCAGCAACCGAAGACGATCAGCGCGATTGAGCCAAACTGCCATAGCAGCTCGGAGTAAGCCACTGGAATCCCCGTCCAATGGATGAAGCCGGCGACCGATTTATCGAAGATTGTCGCCTGCATCTGTGTGCGGAAAAACACGGCGTCATGCGGATAAAGCGCGGGATTCAAATCGCTTTTCACGGCCGTCAAATAGATGCCGTCGTCCTCGAACCCAGGATGGTAGCCCATCACGGCCAAGCCAAGAAGCGAAAAAAAAAGGATGAGCAGAGCATTGACCGGAAAGGTGCGTTTCAACCAGGTAGACCCCGTATACTTGAGTTCAGCATGTCGCCAGAAGCTTTAGATTCATCGTACACGCCGAGTGAAGACGCGGCAACGCGCTCTCTGCCGGTGGCAGGTAAAGAGACGCGCGCCGATGAGAACCAGAAGAAGCTGGCGCTGATCATTCCTACCCTGAACGAAGCGGAGAATATTCGGGATTTACTTCGCCGCGTCCGCTCCGCACTCGATCCGGCAGGAATCGCCTACGAGATTCTTGTGGTCGATGACGGCAGCCGCGACGGAACTGAAGAGATCGTCTCAGCCATTGCTCTCGAATACCCACGAGTGCAACTGCTGGTGCGCAAAGGGGAACGCGGTTTGTCAGGAGCGGTTCTCTACGGCTGGCGGCATACTGACGCTGCGATTCTCGGAGTGATGGATGCCGACCTGCAGCATCCTCCGGAATTGCTTCCCAAACTGGTGTCATCGATTCTCTCCGGCCACGATCTGGCCATCGGAAGCCGTTACACCGAGGGCGGCGAGACAGGCCAGTGGAATGCGGCGAGAAAGTTCCTCTCCACCGCGGCGGTCTGGGCCACCTGGCCGATTCAAAGGCGCGGGATTCGCGCCAAGGATCCCATGACGGGCTTCTTCCTAGTTCGCCGCGAGTGCCTCGACGGAATTCAATTCCAGCCTACCGGTTTCAAGTTGCTGCTGGAAGTTCTGGTGCGCGGCCGCATCCGATCGGTCGAAGAGATTCCCTTCGCCTTCGGACTTCGCAGTGGCGGCGCGAGCAAGGCCAATTTCAAGGTTGGCTGGGACTACGCCAAGCTTCTGGCCAGTCTCTACGCCGAGAGGTTCAGCTTTCGCGGGCGCTAGAGCCTTGATGCGATCAGAGCGCAGGCAGCAGCATTCGCAGTAGCAGGAAGGCCCCCACGCCGGCAAAAAAAACCAGCGCCATGCGAATGCCGGGCTCACGATTGACCTCGGGCACGAGATCAGTAGCGGCTACGTAAAGAGCTACACCCGCCGAGATGGGCAAGCCAAACGGCAGCCAACTTGGAATCAACTCGATCACCAGCACACCGGCCAAAGTCGCCGCGGCCAGCGCGATTGCAGAGTAGAGCGCAGTCGTCCGGCTGCGTCCGCTGGCCAGCATCACCGAGGCCATGGTGAAGCCCTCCGGCGCCTTGTGCAGCAAGATCGCTAGAAAGATCAGCCAGCCCAGCCAGCCCGAGACCAGGAAGCCCGAACCGATGGCCACGCCGTCAAACAGCGCATGTAGGCTCAATCCGGCCAGCACCGAGTTGCCTGTGTGATGCGAGACGAATTCGCCTGCGTGCGTCTCTTCACCAAAGTGGAAGTGGGCGTTGATGGTGTGTTCCAGCAGGTGGACCACGCAGTAGCCGCCCATGATGAGGATCGGCCCGAGCGCGGAGTTCGGATTGAGCTTCAGGCCTTCGGGAACCATCTCCAGCACAGCCGTGGCCATCAGAAAACCGGCGCCCAGAGCGACAAAATAGCGCAAATAGCGTTCGACGCCTTTGGCGCGCACCAGCACCAGCCCGCCGGCCACATCGGCCAGCGCGGCGATCGCGCCGAGAATCAGTGATAGTTTCAGCATTTGCTCTTACCCGCTGTGCCGGATGTGCATCACATCCCCATCTTGCACTACATATTCCTTGCCTTCGAGGCGCAGCGTGCCCTTGGCGCGGGCCGCAGCCTCTGAGCCGGCCTCGAGCAGCGCATCCCAGCGGATCGTTTCGGCGCGAATAAAGTGGTGTTCGAGATCAGAGTGAATCGCTCCCGCCCCTTGCGGGGCCTTTGAGCCCACGGGAATCGTCCATGCCCGGCACTCGTCTTCGCCGGCGGTAAAGAAACTGATGAGCCCTTGCAGTTCGTAGCTTTTTCGGATCAGCCGCACCAGCCCGCTCTCGCGCAGGCCGTAGCTACCCAGAAACTCTGCCGCTTCTTCGTCGTCCATCTCCGCCAGTTCGGCCTCCACTTTGCCGCAGATGGCCGTTGCTCCGGCATTGGGACGGCGGGCGACTTCGTCCAACTTGAAGCGGCTGACCGCAGCCTCAAGATCGTCGCCGAGTGTGGTGCTCTCGCCGATATTAAGGGCATACAGAATAGGCTTTTGCGAAAGAAACATGAAGCCCCGGATGAGCTTTTTCTCTTCGGCTGCCATCTCCAGTTCGCGCAGCGGCTGCTCCTTTTCCAGAGCCTCCTTTGAGCGCAGCAGCAGGGCTTGTTCGCGCTCCAAATCGTTTGTGCGGCCCTTCTTCAGGTCCTTTTCCAGCCGCTCCAGCCGCTTTTCAACCTGGGTCAAGTCGCTGATCATCAGGTCGAACTCGACATTCTTGATGTCGCGCAGAGGATCAATCGGACCGACGTGGGGGATCGAGTCTTCTTCAAAGGCTCGCAGTACGTGAATCAGCGCGTCCACCTGGCGCAGGCTGGCGAGGAACGCGGTCTCCTTGAGCGCCTCCTGCCCGATGGCCGCCACGTCGACAAACTCCACCGACGCGTAGGTCGTCTTCTTGGGCGAGTAGAGGGCTGATAGCTTGTCGAGCCGCTCGTCCGGCACGCGCGCCACGCCGATGTGCTCCTGGCGCGAATGGCCGCGCTCCTCGAGCTTGGCTTTGGTGAGAATCTTGAACAGAGATGTCTTGCCCACCTGCGGCAGGCCAATGATGCCAGTCTTCATGCACGTCCCGTGGCCCCGGAAGGATAAGATGCGCGCCGGAGAACCTCTTCGATGATACAGGACCAGGGATCAGGGAACAGGTGTCAGTGGACGACGTTCGTCCATGCGGCGCCAAGGCTTGTACCGGTCATGATCGCGATTCCAAGATCCATGGGCCAATGCGCGATGATAAGCGGCGACAGGCGGCGGATGCGCAGATAGGCCGACATGCAAATCATCAGGAGAGGAACCATCATGAGCGAGCGATACGCCACGTATCGCCAATCGGGAACAAACGGCAACATGCAGTGTTGCGCGGAAAACCAGAACAGGACAATCGAGAAGGCGATCCCGGTTCGCCCGGTGAGCGCCTCCAGCCGAGGCAGCACATATCCCTGGTAGGTCATCTCTTCGGTAGCCGACTGGATCACCCACCACACGGTCAAGCTATACACCGTGGCCCAAAGAGGCAGGGCATGAGGTTGCAGGATCAACGCCATGGGGGTCCTGGCCGGGGAACCGTACACCGCCAGTTGCGCGAGATAACTGCCAACCATGGCGCACGGATACGCGACGACCAGAATCCCAAGACCGAGCCACAGGTCACATCCCCAGCGCAGACGGATGGGCCCGATGAGGTCGCGGAGACGGATGCCTTCCTTGCGCGTGAAATACCGCATGCCGAGAAGGCAGCCGAGGTCGCCGAACGTGGCGTAGACGGGCCACCACTGGCCGGCCGCCCGCATTGGATGAAGGCTGTGTTGGGCAAGAAAGACCAGCGCCAACAGCGATTGCAAGGTCAGCCACAGGACGGAGCGCGCAGAGACCAGCAGCAGCGGACCAGTCCATGAGATTCGTCCGGCGGCCATTCGCTCCACTACTTGAGAGCGCGAGTTGACCAGGGCTCTGGCTGAGGTTGTGAGTTCACGTACAGGCGGCATGCGAATCTTTCTCCGCCGCGAAGTTTAACATCAGCCGCAGGCGAAGGGCTGTGATGCGCTTGCGCCTCAGATGCGCGAACTCTCCGCTCTGGCCACGAAAACCACTGCGACCAGCCCCAGCAGCAGGATGGCTCCTTCGACATTCACACTGCGGCGGTGCAGTTTCTCGAAGTCAGCGCGGTTTGGATTGGTCACATCGACCGAATTAATTGTTCCACCGGTCGCGATTCGATGCCGCTCCATGGCCGGAATGATCACAAACTGCGAGTAGACAGTAAGTCCGATCATTGCGATCAACAGAACGGTGGGCGCAAGCAGCGCGCGCGGCTTGAACAGCTTCCATGCCGGAGCCACCGCAATCAGCGCCAGCGCTCCGGAGGCCAGCCCCATGTTGTTCAGAATCCGCAGCAACTGGCCGACGATCATGCCGGCCGTATGCGTGTCGGGCCGCAGCGTGTCGAAGGTGATGGCAGCTACAATGGGAAAGAAGATCTCTGCGCCCAGCCAGACGATGAGCGCGAGATGGAGCAGAGTGCGGAGCAAGGTCTTCATAACTTCAGTTCTCAGTCTTCAACGATTAGTGGTCAGCAGCCGCAGCCGGCTGAGCGAAATGTCGATCTTCAAGGTTCGCGATCACAATGGCCGGAAACTAGCGCATCAAGTGCGATGGATTAAGCGAACGTGCCCGGAAAACTCACTGCTGGTCACTAATCACTGACGATTCAGCGCCCGCCTCAGCACTGTTTCCAGTGCCGCCTTCAATTCGGCATACTCGGGTGCTGTGACTTTGCCGGCAATCTTGTCGCTCTCCAGCGTGAAGAGCTCTTCCTTGAGCGCATTCAGCAGGGCAGAGTTCCCGGCCGCTGGCATGGCAGCAAAGGGTACAGTTGTCGCGGCCGCAGTGGGAGTCTGGACGGTTCCGGAGGCGGTGGCAAAGGCAGCGCCTGTCTCGGGCCTTCGCAACAGGAAGGCAGCGGTGACGACCATCAGGAGCGCCAGGGCTCCCAGTATCCAGCCCTTGTACTTTGACAGCGGATCGGGCGTGCCGATGGGCGTGCCGATGCCGCCGCCGGGCTGCGTGCCGGGGGTGCTTGTGTCTTGAGGCTGGGCGCCGTCTTGCCCGCCCATGCCCGCGCCCTGTCCGCCCTGTGCGCCCTGATCTTCGCGGGGTAGAGAGCCGGTGCCCGAGATGGTGAACTCAAGCGGGCTGCCGGGAATGACACTCCTCGCCAAGTAGGTTTGAAAGCTGGGATCCTGCGGCGAAGACTGGAAGGCGGATCCGGCACCTGCGGAAAACGTGATGCTTTTGGGCAGGACCACCCACACGGTTCTGGCCGGTACCGTCAACTCGCGATGAAAGGTGAATTTGGCACCGCTGTAGGGCAACTGATACTCGACCTGGAACATCGTGCCCTTGTCGCCGGCGTCGGGCTGAATGGGAAAGTTGAAGGCGTAGTGGCCTTTAGGGCCGTCGGGGTCCATCTTGAGTGAGGTCGGCAGCCCTGTCGGCCGCTGCGCAGAGACTCCGCCGACAACGGCCTCGGCGGGCAACACAATCGAGAAGGAGCGCGGACTCCATTGCGTGCGCGGAGGCGAACTGGAGTTGCGGACCAGGTAGCGTTCAACCACCTGTAGCTGACCATTCGAGGCATCGACGATCGCCGTCACGTCCTCATCAAGGCTCACTCCATCGACCTTGGCGGCCACGTCATATACGGGAATGTCGCCGGGCGCGCCGCCCTCGGGCGCGGCAATGAAATAGGGCGCGCCCTGATGGGTGACCCGCACCAAAGCCGGGCCGTTGCCGGGCTTGTTCAACGAATAATGGCCGCGCGCATCGGTGGTGGCTTGGGCGATCTCGCTCATGCCAGCCTGCACGTCGACCAACACCACAGTGTCGCCGACGGCGGGCTTGCCTGTGGTCTTGTCGGTGACTGTACCGGTGACTTGGGCGGCCTGGGCCGTTGCGCCGCAGAAAAGCAGGCTCAACGCGATGATGGGGAAGACGAACTTTGTCGATCTCATGGTCGTAACGGAATCCTATGGAAATCAGGTGAGTGATTGGTTGATGAGCAAGGCCCAAAAGCAACCGCCGGTCCTTCGACTCCACTTCGCTACGCTCGGCGACGCTCAGGCTGACAGAACAATTTGAGGCTTATGCCTGCTGCAAAAGCTCGATCTCGGCCAGCAACTGTGCCGCCTCGTTTTCAAGGTGCGCCCGCTGCACGGCAAAGTCCTCTTCAGGATACTTGCCGGCGCGGTACTCGAAGTTCAGGTCGCGCAGGTTCTCGTAAAGCTGGTCCTTGCGCTCCAGCAGATAGTCCAGACGAGTCTTCTGGCGCTGGCTGGCAAAGACATTCTCCGGCCAGAAGGTGTAGATGAACAGCGCAAACAACAGCAGAGCCCCGGCAATCAGCCCCTCGGTTGGCGTCATGATTCAATAACCTCCGTCACTGGAGTCGGTCTCCCGGCGAATCTTCTTGATGAGCGCTTCGCTGGCCGGATCGGCTGGAACTTCGTTCGGTGAACTACCCACCGACCATCGGCGCACCAATAGAATCGTCCCCAGCAGCGCCGCGGCAAAGACCGCAAAGGGCGCAATCCAGGCCACGAGATCAAAGCCCTGCGTCGTGGGCGCAGCCAGCACAACCGCGCCGTACTTTCCGACGAAGGACGATAGAATCTCCTGGTCGCTTTTGCCGGCGGCGATACCGGTACGCAATTCTTCGAGCTCGCCGCTCGAGTTAGGGCAGCCCACATGGTTGCATTCGCCTAGAATCTCAGCGCATCCGCAGGTGCACATCAAACGGTGGTTAAGGGTATTGAAGCGCGTGCCGGCGTCTGTGGCACCAAGCGAAAAGCAGACGGCTACGGCCAAGGCCAGTGCCTGCAACGATCTCAACCAAAAAGTGAAACGTGGGGAAGGACCCATCAGTCGCCTCCCTTGAGCGCGGGCTCGATGGGAGCCGTTCGCGCCGCGGGCACGCGCAGTGAGGCGGTAGCCGGGGTGAGACTCGGAACCAGCGCCACCAGCGTGCCGAGAGCCATCAGCACCACTCCGGCCCAGATCCAGCCCACCAGCGGGTTAAGAAAAGCCTTGATGATCGGCTGACTGGTGTCGGGGTTCGTTCCTTCATACACCACATACAAATCCCACGGAAGAGTCGAGTGGATTGCAACCATCGTCTGCGGCTGTTCGCTGGCCAGATAGACGCGCTTTTCCGGCGTCATCTGGAATTGCTTTTTCCCATCCTTGTATACATCCAGCAGGGCGAAGTCGGAGTTGTAGTTGGCGTTTGAGTCCTGCGATGCGCCGACGCACTCCAGAGTGTAGGGGCCAATGCTGATCTTGTCATGGAGCGCCATCTCGCTTTCGACGTTTCTGTTGAAGGCCGAACCTGCCAGACCGATCACCACGATCACCACGCCAATGTGGATGAAATAGCCGCCGTAGCGCCGGGTGTTGCGGCGAACCAGCAGAACCATGGATGCAAGATGATTCTTTCCTGTCTGCTTGGCGATCACTCCGGCCCCGCGCAAAAACTCCGAGCAGATGGCCGTCATCACGGCTGCCGCCATGGCAAAGGCCACCAGCGCATAGAAGTTGCCCTGATCGATGGCGCCGTCCTTCCAAGGCTTGACGCCAACGGCAAGGCAGACGATCACCGTGGCCCAAAGTGCGATCACCGGCAGCACAAAGTTGCGCTTGACGCTCTTGAGCGAAGTGGACCGCCAGGGCAGCAGTGGGCCAACTCCAGTCAAGAACAGCAGAAAGATGCCGATGGGGATGGCCACCGTGTTGTACCAGGGCGCGCCCACGGTAACCTTATTGCCCACGACGTATTCGCTCAGGATCGGGAAGAGCGTTCCCCACAGGATCACAAAGCAGGCCGCCAGCAAGACCAGATTGTTAAAGAGGAAGCTCGACTCGCGGCTGACCAGCGACTCGATTTGATGTTCGCCCTTCAAGTGGCTGCGCTGCAAGACGTAGGTGAAGATGCAGACCGCCAGTACGATCCCCATGAAGACGATGAACCAGGTGCCGATTGACGACTGCGCGAAGGCGTGGACCGAGCTGACCAAGCCGGCTCGGGTCAGCAGAGTGCCCAGCATTGTCAGCAGAAATGTGGTGAAGATCAGCCAGACATTCCAGCTCTTCATCATGCCCTTCTTCTCCTGCATCATCACGGAGTGCAGAAAAGCGGTTCCGGTGAGCCATGGCATGAAGCTCGCGTTTTCGACCGGGTCCCATCCCCAGTAGCCTCCCCAACCCAGCACGGCGTAGGCCCAGTGCATGCCGAGGAAGATGCCGCAGGTCAAGAACATCCATGTCACCATGGTCCAGACGCGCGTGATCTTGATCCACTTCTCGCCGGGGTATCGCATCATGAGCGCGCCGAGTGCAAACGCGAACGGCACGGAGAAGCCCACATAGCCCAGGTAGAGCATCGGCGGATGAATCACCATCTCCGGGTACTGGAGCAGGGGATTGAGGCCGTTGCCGTCGTCGGGCACAGCGCCGCGAAGCAGCGCGAAAGGCGGAGCGGCGAAGTTCAACACCAGCAGGAAGAAGACCTGGATACCGGCAAGAATCGCTCCGGCGTAGGCGTAGAGCTTGACGTCGGTCTTATGTGTCAGTCGCAGCACAAAACCGTAAGCCGCCAGCAGCCACGCCCACAGCAGAAGGGAACCCTCCTGCCCGCTCCACAGCGCCGAGAACTTATACGCTCCGGGAAGGGCGCGGTTGGAGTGCTCCAGGATGTAGGTGATTGAAAAATCGTTGGTAAAGACCGACCAGATCAGCGCGAAGGCGGCCGCCGTGACGGCTACAAAGACGGCGATTCCAGCCCGCCGCGCCGTGTCGGCCAGCCGCTCGGGCGAAATCGGCGACGGCTGCCCGGTCGCAATCAGCCGCAGGGCTACCGTCCCAGCCAGCAGATTGTATGCCGCCAGGACCAGAGCGATCAGAAGAGCAAAACTGCCAAAGGATGCCATCAGAACTCCGCGATCATTTCAAGGACGATTCTCGCATACGGCCGAAGGCTCAAGTGGCATTCGGGTCGACCCAATCTTCATTCATCATATGCCGCCGGGGTGTGACTTGGCTCACACTTTGGATGGAGAACTGAGAGCGGCCTTTCGCAGCGGAAAGTTCCCGCGGACCGGCTGTTGAGTTCGTCCTAGCCGAACAGGAACTCCTTTTCCCTCAGTTCTTTGATGCTGTCGCGGAGTTTGGCGGCTCTTTCAAATTCAAACTTTTTGGCTGCCTCGCGCATCTCGGTTTCGAGTCTAGAGAGATAGGCGTCCAGTTCGGCCTGCGAGGTCAGCTCCGGCAGTCCGACAGCCTCTTCCAGCTCCACATCGCCGTACTCGGCCTTCAAAATCTGCGCCAGCCCCATATCCATCGTGTTGATGATCGACTGGGGCGTAATCCCATTCTCCTCGTTGTAAGCCTTCTGCACTGCCCGCCGCCGGTCGGTTTCGCCGATGGCCCGCTTCATTGAGTCGGTCATCTTGTCGGCGTAGAGAATCGCCTTGCCCTCAAGATGCCGCGCGGCGCGTCCCATGGTCTGGATCAGAGAGCCGGCCGAGCGCAGAAAACCCTCCTTGTCTGCATCGAGTATTGCCACGAGTGAGACCTCGGGCAGATCCAGGCCCTCGCGAAGCAGGTTGATGCCGATCAACACGTCGAATTCGCCTTTGCGCAGGCCGGCGAGGAGCTTGACTCGCTCCAACGTCTCTATCTCGGAGTGCAAGTAGCGACAGCGCACGCCGACCTCGGTGTAATAGCCGGCGAGATCCTCGGCCATGCGCTTGGTCAGGGTGGTTACCAACACTCGCTCATTTCGCTGGGCGCGGTCGAGGATCTCCGCGAGGAGGTCGTCGATCTGGCCCTTGACCGGGCGGATCTCGACCTCCGGGTCCACAAGGCCGGTGGGCCGGATGACCTGCTCGACAACCACTCCCGCCGAGCGCGTCAGCTCATACGGTCCCGGCGTGGCCGAGACATAGATTGTCTGGTGAATCCGGTTCTCGAATTCTTCGAATTTGAGCGGCCGGTTGTCCATGGCCGAGGGAAGGCGGAAGCCGTAGTCCACGAGGTTCTGCTTGCGGCTTCGGTCGCCAAACCACATGCCGTGCACCTGCGGAATGGTGGCGTGGCTCTCGTCGATGAAGAGCAGAAAGTCACGAGGGAAATAATCGAGCAGCGTTGGTGGCGCCTCGCCCGGCAGGCGGCCCGAGAAGTGCCGCGAATAGTTCTCGATGCCATGGCAGTAGCCCATCGACTTGATCATTTCGAGATCGAAGCGGGTTCGTTGATGAATGCGCTGCGCCTCAACCATGCGGCCCTGGGCCTCAAGCTCTGGAATCCAGGCGTTTAACTCTCCGACGATGGAGTCGATGGCCTGGGACTTTTGCTCCGGCTGCACGACGTAATGGCTCTTGGGATAGATGGGCAGCCGCGCGTACTTCTGCTTCACGGTGCCGAAGAGCGGGTCTATTTGAGACAGGCTCTCAATCTCGTCCCCAAAGAGTTCGATGCGATAGGCGCTCTCGTCGTAGGTCGGAAAGACCTCGATGATGTCGCCGCGCACCCTGAATGTCCCGCGGCGGAAGTCCGTGTCGTTGCGCTCGTAGAGAATCTCGACCAGCCGGCGCGTAATGTCTTTGCGGCTGATGCGCTGGCCCCTCTCGAGCAACAGCAACATGCCGTAGTAGGCCTCGGGTGAGCCCAGGCCATAGATGCAACTGACCGAGCTGACGATGATTGCATCGCGGCGTTCAAAGAGAGAGCGCGTAGCCGAGAGGCGCAGCTTGTCCAGCTCTTCGTTGATGGTGGCTTCCTTTTCGATATATAGATCGCCTGCGGGAATATAGGCCTCGGGCTGGTAGTAATCGTAGTAGCTGACGAAGTATTCAACGGCGTTGCCGGGGAAGAACTGCTTGAACTCGTGATAGAGCTGGGCGGCGAGGGTCTTATTGTGCGCCAGGATCAGCGCTGGCCGGTTGGACTGCTCGATGATCTTGGCCATGGTAAAGGTCTTGCCCGAGCCGGTGACGCCGAGCAGCACCTGATGCTTCTCGCCCGCAGCGAGGCCATTCATCAGTTCCTCGATGGCCCGCGGCTGATCTCCCCGCGGCGTATAGCTAGTGACCAACTGAAAGTCCATGGCGGGATTATACCGCAGGATAGCGAATAATGGGCGAAGATTGGATTTTAAGCACTGATAATCACAATGGCATTAGGGACTGGCCGGTGAGAATATTGCGTGCATGGATAAGACAGACAACAGGCACGAACGCAGCCTAATCGAAAGAGTTCGCCCTCACGCAGAATGGGACTTCATTCGGTTCGCTGGTGAATCATTGCGAAATTGGGGTTGGCCTTTTATTGCGCCGCTTTTTTGGGTGTGGTGGGACAAGGCACACAATATCGACCGCGACTGGCTTGGAATCGCGACGCTCCTGGCCGTCGGATGCGTCGTTGCCGTGATTGGTTATTTCGCGGATCGACGGAGAGAGCGCAGACTGAATGAGAGGTTTGAAGAGATACGGAATCCAACGCCTTCCGAGGGCAAGCTCACGACTTTAGCTTCCGGAAAGCCGCCGTCGAAGCTTGTCATCCATGATGCGGTCTGGGGGCCAAAGTGGCCCGCGGGTACCCCCGGAATCCTTGACGTAAACGTTACAGAGATATTGCAAGACCTCGCACGCGATGGGCTAGTTGTGTTGGCGTCGAACAATTTAATTGGAGATCCCGCGCCGAACATGCGGAAGCGACTGAGGGTGGAGTATTCATACGGGAACTCGAATAGACTTACAGTTGAAAGGGAGGAAGACGGCATTCTCGTATTGCCCGAAGACCCATATCTGAAGAAAGTAGAGATGTTATTTTCTCCTCTTCAAATAGAGATACTCCGTCTCTCCAGAGATCTGCGCCAAATGCTGAAAGACGCCGGACCAGCGCCAGAACTGCGAAATGCCGGCTTCATGATGAAAGGCGACGATACAAGCACCTGGATGGAAGCGTACTCACAATGGGCTCGAAGGATCATCTATCGGTATCGCGGGGAATTTGCGAGTCGTGTAAAGACGGTCATGATTTCCCTGGGACAGACAACAGGCATGGTCGTGGCAACTTTAGAACCGTACACAAAGGATGCAAGGCCGGGATATGATTTCCAGCAACTCCTGGACCTTCTTCTTGGATTTGTCGCAAAACTCGAAGTATCCGACGAAGAACGTAAATCTATTTCGGCGCTAAAAACGCACGATGAGGATATTATCCGTCGTTATGAGAGATTGCTTCTAGACGAACAAAGACAGGTGCTTCGCGATTCCCCGAGGAAGAGCTTCATCGACAAAATATATGAGAGAGGATACGTCGGGCGTATAAACCCGATGGGATCGGGCGAAGACGAAGGCTCCGGGGAGGTTTGATTTGGGGGAAGAGCTAAAGTCTCCCGCCGAGTGCCCAGGTCCCGCTAGGGGGTGGCGGGTGGCCACCATCTTAGGGCAGATTGTTCATCGACATAGGGGGGAGAGTCACCTCTCCTCCCCTGTCACACCACCGGACAAGCGGGCCCGCATCCGGCGGTTCGGAGGATTGAGCTACGTAACGGTCCACAACCGTAGAAGACCTATTGAG
>JBEKOA010000090.1:0-17379 GCA_049522255.1 Occallatibacter sp. | reverse complement strand
CCTTTGCAAACGGGCAGACGGTTGCCTCGCTCTGGAACGGCATTGAGACGCAGAGCGGCGCCAATGTGACGGTGAAAAACGAGCCTTATAACGGCAGCGTTGCCGCCGGCGGCAACGTCTCCGGCGTCGGCTTTAATGGCACCTGGAACGGCACTACCAACGCAGTGCCCACGTCCTTCGCGGTCAATGGGACAACCTGCGGAGTTCCGATTTCCGGATTCACGCTCACACCTTCGGCGACGGCGTTGACTGTTGCCCTGGGCGCCAGCGGCACCGACACCATTACGGTGAAAGACACGGGCACGTTCACCGGCAGTGTCGCGTTTACCGCGACCGGAATGCCCACCGGTGTAACTGCCTCGTTCAGCCCGACTTCATCGACGACCTCAAGCGTGCTCACGTTGGCGGTGGCTGCGACGACGGTAGCGGGAAGTTATCCGATTACCATTACCGGCACCTCCGGCACACTAACTCCAGTGACCACGATCGTTACGCTCACTGTGCCGCCTGCCTCCGGCTTCACGCTTACACCTTCGGCGACGGCGTTGACTGTTGCCCTGGGCGCCAGCGGCACCGACACGATTACAGTAAAAGATACGGGCACATTTACCGGAAGTGTCGCGTTTACCGCCTCCGGCATGCCCACCGGCGTAACTGCTTCGTTCAGCCCGACTTCATCCACAACCTCAAGCGTGCTGACACTCGCGGTAGCAGCAACGACTGTAACTGGGAGTTATCCGATTACCGTCACCGGAACCTCCGGCACACTAACTCCGGTTACTACCTCCATCACACTAACGGTAACTGGCCTGGGAAGCTTTAGCCTTTCAGCCTCACCGGCAAGCCTCACGGTGGCCCAAGGCGCCAGCGGGACTGACACCATCACGGTAACGGATGTTAGCCCGTTCGCCGGCAGTGTAACCTTTGCTGCTACCGGCCAGCCAACCGGCGTAACTGCCACGTTCAGCCCGACCGCATCGACCAGCTCAAGCGTAGTCACTCTCGCGGTCGCGTCAACAACTGTAGCTGGAACCTATCCGATCACCATCACCGGCACCTCCGGCACACTGAAAGCAACCACCTCCATATCGCTGACTGTGGGTCCGACCACCGGCGGCGCATGCCAGGTGATCTACACAATTACGCCGCAAAGCTCGACCGCCTTCGGCGCGGCAATCACCATCGAAAACACCAGCACGACAGCCCTGAGCAGTTGGACGCTAACCTGGACCTTTGCCAATGGGCAGACGATTTCGTCTCTCTGGAACGGCATTGAAACCCAGAGCGGCGCGAATGTGACGGTGAAGAATGAGTCCTACAACGGCAGCATTCCGGCCGGCGGCAGCGCGACCGGCATCGGATTCAACGGCACATTGAATGGCTCCGGCAACGCGGTTCCCACGAACTTCGCGGTCAACGGAACAGCTTGCGGCGGCGGTGGACAAGGCAGCTTCACGCTGAAGCCTTCTGCGGCCACTGTATCGGTTGCCCCAGGAGCCACCGGGACTGACACCATCACGGTAACTGACGTCAGCCCATTCGCCGGAAGCGTAGCCTTTACGGCCTCCGGAATGCCAACCGGCGTAACTGCCGCGTTCAGCCCGACTTCATCCACGACCTCAAGCGTGGTCACGTTCACAGTAGCTGCATCCACTGTTGCCGGGAGTTATCCGATGACCATCACCGGAACCTCCGGGACGCTACCCGCGGTTACCACCTCCATCACGCTCACTGTAACTAGCTCGGGCTTCAGTGTTGGCCCCTTCCCTCCCATATCCATACCGCAATGCGGCTCCGGCTCATTCCCTGTCCCGGTGACAGAAACAGGCGGATTCAGTGGCACCATCACTCTTAGCGCATCCGGCTTACCTACTGGGGTGGCTGCCTCGTTTGGCCCAATCACAAGCGGAAGTAGCACGCTTGCTCTTAATGTGGGCTGCTCCGTTCCTCCCGGAACCTATTCAATTACCATCACAGCAACTTCGGGCACAGTGGTCCACACATACGTCATCACAATTACGATCACTGCTGCGGGGGGCTTTGTGCTTACGCCCTCGGCGCCGACTCTGTCGATTGCCACAGGTGCAAGCGCGACCGACACGATCACGATAACGGATGTAAGCCCGTTCGCAGGCAGTGTAACCCTTGCAGCAACAGGCATGCCGACGGGAGTTACGGCGACCTTCGGAACGAATCCCGCAACCTCGACCAGCTTGCTAACGTTCACGGTGGCTCCCACAACTGTAGCTGGGACTTATCCGATCACCATTACCGGAACCTCCGGCACACTGGCTTCAGTTGTCGCAACGATCACTCTCACAATAACCGGTGGTACGCCTGCCAATGCCACGGTGACGGTGAACCAGACAAGCTCCGGAATAGCCGTCAGCGACACGATTCTGGGTATGAATCTGGCCAGTTGGTACGACGTGATCGCGAACGACGCCGGAGTTTTGAGCGGCTTCGAGGCGGCGGGAATTAAGGCAGTTCGCTGGCCTGGCGGATCGTGGTCGGACATCTATCACTGGTCCACCAATACCAATTGCTTCAGCACTACCGACGGCGCTCCCGCCGCGAATGACACGTTTGCCAATTTTGTCAGCGACATCGTTACTCCCGGCGGACTGGACGTATCCCTCACGGCGGATTACGGAACAGACGCCGCCTGCACAGGCGGGGGCGATCCAACCGAAGCGGCTGCCTGGGCCGCCGAAGCTGTAAGCCTCGGCGCCAATGTTAGCCACATTACTGTCGGCAATGAGGAGTACGGGACCTGGGAAGAGGATCTGCACGCCATTGAGCACGATCCCACCACATACGCCAACGCAGTGGCAACGGGTTACTATCCGGACATCAAGGCCTCCAGCCCGAACGTGCTGGTGGGAGTCGTCGTGAACCCCGGCAACTCCCCCGCATGGGATCCGATCGTGCTCGCCGACGCGAAGTACGATTTCGTCGAGTACCACTACTATCCTGAAGCGCCGGGAAGTGAAAACGACACGACCCTCATCCAGCAGGATGCGCAGGCATTGACCACAAACATCAACACGATCAAGTCGGAACTGGCGACGGCTGGTCACTCCGGCACACCCATTTATGTCGGAGAGATCGGAGCGACGTATAGCAACCCTGGCAAACAAAGCTGGTCGATCACGCAAGGCCTCTATGCCGGCCAGGTGCTGGGCGAGATGATGAACGATGGAGTCACGCGTTTGACCTGGTGGATTGGATACGGCAACTGCAACGGTCAAGCCGGAAACGTCAGTTCCTCGGTCTATGGGTGGCAGAACTTCGGAGCTTACAATGTCTTCTCCGACGGGCCTAACGATCCCACCTGTCCCACCGGCAGCACCGCTCCGGATTGGGGTCCCATCGGCACCATGTCTCCCACCGGACGGGCCTTCCAGCTCTTCAGCCAGGTCGCCGTCAACGGCGAATTCGTGTTGACCCCGACCGTCACCGGCGATACGACGGATGTGGTTGCCTACGCGGCAACCCACAGCGGCGGCACCGCTCTGGTGCTGTTCAACCGGAACGAAACCACCAGCGAAACGGTTTCGATCAGCCTGTCAGCGCAAACTACCGCAAGCACCGTCACCGTCGAAACCTACAATAAGGCGCTCTATGACGAGACGGATGCAACGACTCCCGTCTGGGCTGCGCCCACAACAACCAGTCTGGGCGCGCAGAGCCTGCCGCTAACTCTTACTCTAACTCCCTGGAGTATGAACGTGGTTATTATCCATTAAGACACGCAGCAAACCTATGTCCGCTGATTCCTCCTCCAAGCTGGATGCCTCAGACCCTAACCGGGCCTGAGGCATCCAGCAGATGGTGTCACTCCGCTTCAGTCATTGAAGGTGAATAGATCCTTGAAGGTCGCTATGGCGGCGCGAATCCCCGAATCAAGTCCGTCATCAATGGTCCCAGTTGGGAACCGCGTTTTCAGTACAAATCCCATCATTTTAGGCTTGAATCGGTGTGGATGAGCGATTGGCCCGCTCACAACTGCTATTTTTAATTGCTCGGCACGTACGCCTCGCCCCGTCAGTTTAAGGCGACCGTCGGGCGTCGGCGCCTGGCTTTGGCTTCGCGGGCGCGGTGGGAGGTGGGCTGTCGACACGCTTTCAGTATTTCTCAAGAATGTCTTTGGCAAGTCCTTTGCGTCTCGCGAGAGCGCATCCAGGCAAAGGCGAATTCTCTCGGCCGCCTTTTGAGCCTCGCTGGCCGAGGCGTAACCGAAGATGATGGCTTCGTCGATTTTGCGCAAAGCCGCCGCATATCCGGCCCACCCTTGTCGCGCGAAGGCAATCTCGATAGTGACCTGACGTTTACCGGGAATAATCCTGGGAACGACCATCGCCCATAAGGATTGCATGCCATGTTAGTTTGAGGTAAAGGAGCAGTTTGATCCCAATCTATGCTCACCCGAATCATAGGATGTATTTTCTTGGCCCTGACCTCCGGCCTGAGTCTGTTCGGCACCGATTTTGCCATGAAGGTGACCGACAAGAATTACCTCGATACTCAAGGTTTTAGCGTATTTCTCTACGACAGCACTTACCATCCCGTTTTCGTAGACCAAAAAAACACGGCCATGGAGATGATTCTCCACGGCCAGCGCATCGCCACGAATGGCGACGTGCGTCTGATGCCAACGCCTGAGCAGTGGGACCTGGTGGCGACTCTCAAAGGGCGCCACGCCGATACGGCGAACAACCGGCTCGCCGCCGACCTCGCTTTCCCCACCTACGATTTCAGCTACACGATGGAAGTCGCAGCGGAACCAGGCGGCGTGAAGGTCAGCATCAATCTAGACAAGCCGCTGCCGCAGAAACTTGTCGGACGGGCGGGCTTCAACTTGGAGTTCCTGCCCTCGATCTACATGGGCAAGGCTTATTTAGTGGACGGAACCAAGGCCGGCATCTTCCCGCGTACGCCTAACGATCCGATGGTCAAGATATTGCCGCTGCCCGATGAACCGAAAAAAGCGTACTACCTGGAGGACTGGGAGAAGGCCAAGGGATATACTCAGCCGCTGCCGTTCGCTGAGGGCAAGAGCATCACCTTGGGGGTCGACGACGCTCTGGCCCGGGTCACCGTAAACTCGGATACGGCCGACCTAATGCTGTTCGATGGACGCAACCGCGCGCAGAACGGCTGGTTCGTGTTGCGCTCGCTCATTCCTACGGGCAAGACCACCGACGCCATCGTGTGGCACATCAGGCCGGACGTGATTCCGAACTGGACGCGGCCGCCGATGATCGCGCACAGCCAGGTCGGTTATGCGCCGGGCTTCTCCAAGGTGGCGGTGCTCGAACTCGACCCGAAGTACGACGGCCCGAAAACGGCCAAAGTGCTGCGCCTGATGGAAGACGGATCTTACAAGCAGGCATTCGAGGGACCGATCACGCCTTCAACGCCCTGGCTGCGCTACGTCTATTCGAAATTCGACTTCACCCCGGTCAAGGACCCCGGCCTTTATGTCATCGAGTACGCGGACCAGCGTACGGCGCCCTTTCCCATCTCCAAAGAAGCTTATGCGAACATCTGGCAAGACAGCCTGGACCATCACCTTGCCGAGCAGATGGATCACGTTTCTGTTCGCGAAGGCTACCGGATCTGGCACGGCGCTTCGCATCTGGATGATGGCCGCATGGCACCCGTGGTTGGAGAGCAATTCGACGGCTGGAATCAGGCTACGGCAACCGATGGGAAGTACAAAGGCGGCGATCACATTCCCGGGATGAACGTGGGCGGCTGGTATGATGCCGGCGATTTCGATCTCGAAGAACCTGCGCAGCTCAGCGTGATTCAGAGTCTCGCTCTGGCTTATCGCGAATTCAATCTCAAGTACGACGAGCTTTCCGTGGATGAGGCCGCGCGTGAGGTCGAGATGCACCGCCCTGATGGCGTGCCGGATACAGTCGAGCAAGTCAAGCACGGCGCATTGCTCATTCTGGCACAGTTCCACAATATCGGTCATGCGATCCGCGGCACGCACGAACCAGACCTGCGCCAGTACACGCACCTGGGCGATGGAGCATCGAAAACCGACGGCCGCATCTATGACCCAAAGCTCGGTCCGAACGAAGTGAAGGGCGATTACTCAGGCAAGCCGGACGATCGCTGGATTTTCACCTCGACGAATCCGTATCTCCAGTGGAACGCAATCGCAGCTCTGGCTGCGGCGGCCGATGTGCTCAAAGACTGGGACGACCCATTGGCGAAAGATTGCCTCGAAACCGCGAAGAAAGCATGGGATGACGAGAAGGCTCATCCGACGAAGTTTCCGGGGGGCATCGGGCTCGATGGAACAACTCAGTCAGGTGCTCCAGCAGGTGGCGTGTTGGCTGCGTCACAGGGTGTGATGTCTGTCGTGCATGGCGATCGGAACGGCAGAGGCAGCTCGGGCGCTCCGGTAGCTTCTGGCACAGCTAGCTTATTAACACCTCCACCGCCCAGCTTCGACCGTAGCACGTTTGAAGCTACGCAGGACTGGGCTGCGGCTCTGGAATTGACCATTGCCACCCATGGCGCCGAGCCTTACAGCTCACGGCTGAAAGAGTTGTTCCCTCAGATGATCACGCCGAAGCAGATGGGATTACGTGGGTGGACCGCAGTCCGGGCATTGCCTTATTTGGACGCGAGCGCGAAAGGTCAAATGCGCGAAGCGGTGAAGGCGTACATGGCAGATCTGGACAAGCAGCTGGACACCACGCCCTTCGGCGTGCCTCCGAGCCTGGGCACCTGGGGCGGATCGGGCGTGGTGGTTGAGATGGCCATACGGATGTACTTCCTGCACGAAGCATTTCCGGATCTTGTGGGCCCTGAATACACACTCCGCGCAGTCAATTACATCCTTGGCACGCATCCGGTGTCCAGCACCTCGTATGTAGCTGGCGTCGGCACGGTCTCGAAGACGAAGACATACAGCAACAACCGCGGCGATAACGCATACATTCCGGGCGCCGTGATTCCGGGATACGTGATCATCAAGCCCGATTTTCCGGAATGCATCGACGACTTCGGGTTCCTCTGGTTTGAGGATGAGGCCGTTGTCGCCGGGTCGGCAAACTGGGTCGTGGCCGGCAACGCTGCGGACGCGATCACCAAGGAATCGAAGTAGGGTCAGCAGTAGAAGCGCCCGGCGGCATCGAGAGGTGCCGGGCGCTTTTTGTCTTGGAGAAACCCTTGCGGCGCGGAATTCAATTGCATTTACTTTGTCCCTGTTCATTCCCGAACACCCCGCACTGAAGCCGAACACTCAATTCGGTTTCCACTAACCGACAGTACTCCGCAAGTAGTTATTTAATCATCAGGTTGCAATTTGGACACTTTGGCTCTAAAATTGCATTTTCTCCTCGTGGGACCGCATCTTCACCCGGAGGCAACCCATGACCATTCTGCTTCAGGATCTCAGATTTGCTTTGCGTCAACTGCGCAAGTCTCCCGGCTTCACCATCATTGCAGTTTTGACACTGACGCTGGCCATCGGCGCCAACGCCGTGGTCTTCGGCGTATTGAACGCGCTCATCCTGCGTCCGCTGAATGTGCCTCAGGCGGAGAGCCTTTTTCTCATCCAACATGGGAGCGACTCCTATCCCGACTATCTCGATCTTCGCCAGCGCAATCGCAGCTTTGAAGATGTGGCTGTTTTTGCTATCCGTCAGTCAGGGCTGGATTCGGGCAAAGATCCATCCAATGTCTGGCAGTACGAAACCAGCGGAAACTACTTTGACGTATTGCGCATTCAGCCTTATATTGGCCGTTTCTTCCACGATTCGGATGAGCATGGCCCAAACAGCGCGCCCTATGTCGTGCTCTCCTACGCATATTGGCACAACCATTTTCAGGACGATCGCACTGTGGTGGGCCGCGTTGTCCGGCTCAACCAGCATCCTTTCACCATCCTTGGCGTGACGCCTCCAGGATTCCAGGGGACCATCTTGTTTTTCGCTTCGGATATCTTCGTGCCCATCGTGAATCATGAGCAGTTATCCGGCGAAAAGATCTTGAACGCGCGCGAGAGCCGTTGGATGTTTGAGACGGTGGGACATCTGAAGCCGGGAGTCACCCCGGCGCAGGCCATTGCCGATCTGAACTCAGTGGATTCGTACCTGAAGAAAACCTATCCAAAGGAAGAAGGGAGTGAGCCTTATTCGCTGGCGCGGCCTGGTCTTCATGGCGACTATTTGAATGGGCCAACGCGGGCTTTTCTCACCGGATTGATGCTTCTTTCGAGTTTGATACTGTTGGCAGCCTGTGCCAACCTGGGCAGCCTGTTTGCCGCGCGGGCCGCCGACCGTTCTCGCGAAGTGGCCTTGCGCCTGGCTCTTGGTTCGAGCCGCAGTCGCATTTTGCGCCAACTATTCACCGAATCCGTGCTGTTTTCGCTCGCTGGGGGAGTAGCGGGACTCGTGGCAAGCATTCTGCTTTTGCGCCGGTTGAGCGAGTGGCAGCCATTTCCGCGATTCCCGCTCCATGTGCCGGTAACTCCGGACGCCAATGTTTATTTGGTAGCTTTCGTCCTGGCGTTGGTCAGCGGAGTTCTATTCGGAGTTGTTCCGATACACCAGATTCTCAGTACCAATCCGTATGAGATCGTCAAAGCGAGATCGACAGGCGCGTTCGGTCGCCGACTCACCGTGCGAGATGTATTGCTTGTTGTCCAAATTGCGATCTGTGCGGTGCTGGTCACTTCATCGATGGTAGCTGTGCGCGGACTCATGCGCTCCATGCACAGCAACTTCGGTTTTGACCCGCGGAACGCAACGTTGGTCGATACCGATCTGGCGACAGCAGGCTACAGCGGCGAAAGAGTACACGCAATGCAACGGCGCATGATCGATGCCCTGCAAGCCATTCCTGGCGTAGATTCCGTAGGATCGGTGAATTGGCCGCCGTTAGAACCTCCAGGTGGTTGGCAAGGGATGGTCTATACCGACTCAACGACGGACCTGAGCCCATCGAATGCAGCGGCCGATCCCTATTTGTACAACGTAACTCCAGACTACTTCCGCGCATCCGGGACATCGTTATTGGCCGGCAGAGCATTCACATGGCATGACGACACAAACGCCCCGCGCGTAGCAATGGTGAACCGTGAGTTCGCAAGCAAGATACTGGGCTCCGTACCGGACGCTGTCGGCCGGTATTTCAAGCTGCACGATGGCACGCGCGTGCGGGTAGTGGGTCTGGTCGAAGACGGAAAATACTTGAACCTCACCGAAGAACAGAAGCCCGCGATGTTCCTCCCCCTGCTGCAATCGCCGGCGAGTTGGACATGGCTGGTGGTGCGCTCGAGCCGCGACCCGCAGGAACTTGGCGCAGCCATGAGAAGTGCGCTCCGGGAGATCGACCCTGGGATGGTTCTTGCGATTCGCCCGTGGAGCACAGAACTGGGCGGAACTTTGTTCCCCTCGCGCATGGCGACACTATCGCTGGGCGTGCTGGGCATGATGGGCGCCATGTTGTCGATTACCGGCATCTTTGGAATGGCGGCATATTCGGTGAGCAAGCGGATGCGGGAGTTGGGGATTCGCGTGGCTCTCGGCGCGCAACGCAAGGAGGTGTTGCAGGCCGCGTTGGGACGTGCGCTCAAACTCTTGGCGATCGGTTCGGGGGCTGGATTGGTGCTGGGTCTGCTTGCGACGAAAGTGCTGTCTTTCATTGTGTATAAGGCAACACCGCGCGATCCACTGGTGTTGGCCTGCGCTGTTGTGGCGATGGCGTTGCTGGGACTGGTGGCCACGTGGATCCCAGCGCAGCGCGCACTAGGGGTCAATCCTCTGATCTTGCTTCGCGAGGAGTGAGTCGGGGCTCGCTTCCAAGTTGCCGTACAACAGACTTCTCGACCCGCTAGCCATTCCATATGACCAGGTAGCCGCGTTCCGCATTATCAGTTGACGCTAAACCGCCAAACCAAGTACTGAGAGAGATCGGTAATGGGAGGCCGCGGCGACTGAAAACTCGTGCCGCGCCGCAGTGCTGGGATCCGCAAAGAGGCTCCCGATCCCTGCGGCGCTTAAGGGGACCGATCCTGCTGTCTCTGCCCAAAACATTTTCAATGAGCGCTTTGACCTGTGAACTCCAGTCAAGACTTTGAACTGAGTCTTGTCTGCAAGATCGCAGCCGAACACCACTTACATCAGCATTGCGCAATAGGGCAGAAGCTCACGAGTTGTGCGCAAGGTTCCGCAATCCAGAGTTCGCGTCATCCGACAGGAACTGCGGAAGCCCGAAATCCTCGAAGAGGCGAGAATCCAAGAACAGAGTCAACGAAGAAATCGCGTCGCTCTCAAGCGTGATTACGTGAATGGAGTGGGCGTTCCAGCGCTCGTCTGCGGTCGAGAACTCATAAATGGCAAAGGCCGGCTGTCCGTTGGCAGACGTGGGCAGCAGGCGGAGGCCGCCACAGGTCTTCCATGCCGCCGCAAAAAATGTCCCTATGTTGTCGCGCCCCATGAACCACTGCAGTCACGGCGGCATGACGGCGGTTGCATCTTCCTTGAGTACAGCCACGAATCCGTCCACATCGTGTTCTTCCCAAGCCTGCAGATAGCGCCCGAGGATCTTTTGCTGGTCGGGAGTTATCTGGGATTCAAGCGGCGGCCGGCGGTCAGTGTAATGCCGCGAGAGCGTCTCACGGGCCCGCTGCAAGGCACTGTTGATGGATGCGGTGGAACCGCCGAGCAGAGATGCTGCTTCAGCAGATGCCCAGCCGAGGACATCGCACAGCATGAGCGCAGCCCGCTGGCGTGGAGGTAGCTGCTGGATGAAGGCGACAAAAGCGAGTTGTACGGACTCCCGCGCAGTGTAACGTGCCTCAGGATTCGGTGTGGCGTCGGCGAAGCCCTCGATGTCTGCGTCCGGAAACGGCTGGAGCCATGGCACGTCGAGTGCGGGACCGCCTTCCAGCTTCGGCGGGCCGGCAGGGCCAAGCTGGTAGGGCAGATATCGCTGCTGGTGCTTGCGGCCTTCGAGCGCATTGAGGCAGGCGTTGGTGGCGATGCGGTAAAGCCAGGCGCGCACAGATCCGCGCTCATCGGAGCTGCCGGCCTCGAAGCTCGAAAAGCTGCGCCAGGCACGCAGATAGGTCTCCTGCACGAGGTCGTCGGCTTCATGCAAAGATCCAAGCATGCGGTAACAATGCAACTTGATCTCACGGCGGAACGGCTCGGCAAGCCCTTCGAATGCCGGGCTCTCTCGCTCCGAGGCTTGTTGCCGCCGGGATGGTTCTACCGTTGCCATTGCGATTGATTCTTTGGCTTCCCGAGTCCAACTTCAAGGGCTTTGTGATCGGGGCACGACTTCGGGGCCTTGATTACATTCTTAGCCCATCGCCTCCAAGCCGCCGTGGCCGTTGATGGCAATGGCTAATCCCGCGGGACGTTTGCTGAGCGGGAAATGGATACTAGTCCTTCGGCTGCGGACTCTTCGTTTGTGCCTGGGGTGGTGTGCTGCTTGGAGGAACAATGTTCTTCATTCGCATGTAGGTGACGAGGTTTCCATAGTGCTCCATATCGTGCATATTGTTGACGATCAGCACTCCTAGCCTCGGCATATTGTGTCCAAAGAGATTGACCATTTGGGCGCCGGACGCGTCGGTCATGCTGCCGTAGGCCGTGTCGCAGTACGCGAAGGCGCCATTGAGAGCGGCAACAAGATCGGCCTTTGTGGTTTTTGTCTTCTCGATATTCGGGGCAGGATTCTTTTCGCCAAGTGCGATGGAGCAAAACATGTACTGCGCGTCGGCGACATGTCCGATGATCTGGCCGAAACTGCGCACTACGTCCGTGGGTTTGAAGCTGTAATCTTCTTCTGGAACTTTTTCGGCTGAGAGCAGCAGGTTGTTTTTCACACTTCCGTAGGCGACCTTGACGAACATGCTGTATGGATTGGCGGCGGGTGGGGCTGTCTCTGTTGGTGGTTTCTCCTGAGCCAGGGCAACGGCTGGCGCAAGAAGGCAGATCAGAAGTGTTCGCAGCAATACTCGCATTGATTCTCCTCCTCGAAATCAACATGTAACGTATACAGTAGAACTCCAGGAATCGGGCCTCCCATATCTCGACGAATGGTTGAAGACCTGCTTCCAGTTCTGATTCAATGGCTATCGAATAGGATTCAGTGATAAGAAGCAAAATAACCTAGGGTCCGCAACAGAGTCCAGGCTCTTCCCAGAGACGATAAACACGTCTCCCTGGAGCGGTCTGGATACATGTTTAACTCGACGACCACATTCCCGACATTGAGTCAATTCGGCAGCGCAATCATGCTCTGAACAAAATCAGTTGCAGAAACGCGTCCAGATGTGTCGCAGGGCCCTGCGGCCAATCAACGTTGTAGTGCCGACCAACTCGACCATAGGAAGCCGCCGACGAGCGGCCGCAATGGCGTCACCTTCGTGCATATGCGCCTTCATCGGCCGGTGCAAGACGGAGGCATCGAAAAAGCCTGTACCGCTCGATGAGTTCACCGCGCAAGACCTTCGGGACTGGTATAGAGAAACTCCATATCGGGAGCCCGATGATTGGGTCTTCGCCTCAAACAGCAGCAGGGCCGGGAACAAGCGAGGCAAGCAGCCTCTGTGGTTGCAGACCATCATGCGTTACCACATTCGTCCTGTGGTCCAGGAACTCGGCATCAACAAACGCGTCTCGTGGCACACCTTCCGCCGCACGTTTTCGTCATTGCTCAAGGCCAACGGCGAGGATGTGAAAGTGGTTCAGGAGTTATTGCGGCACGCGTCCGCTCGCATCACGATGGACGTCTATGCTCAGGCCATGACGCCCGCCAAACGTGCAGCACAACAGAAAGTGGTGGAGATGGTACGGCCTGTAAGGCTTCCTCTGGAGGCCAAAAAGATGGCTTAAATGCTCCCCAAACTGCTCCGCGGCGAAAACGGGGAAAACTTGCTAAGTTATTGATTTAATTTGGCGTCCCCGACGGGATTTGAACCCGTGTTATCGCCGTGAAAGTAGCCCCAACTGAGGTAACTCATTGATTATATGCGGGACAGGTGGCTCCCTCAGTCCCTCTTTAGCCCTCTCGGCGCGCGGTATTGGACCGCTATCGGACCGGCGGTAATCCCTTTCACGGTCCATCCTTACCATTTGATCTCATCTGTCCTATCCTGATCGTTCAGACCGGCATTTTATCCGGCAATACTTGTCGTTTTAATTCGCATCAAGGCTTTTGTTTGTTTATACTTGAATCCGGCAATAGAACCGGCAATGAATCTACCCCTTACCAACCCGAGCTGGATGGAACCGCTGCTGCCGCCCGAAGAAGGGCAGAAGCGGCTTGAAGATGCCGCGTTCGATTTGGTCTCGCGCGCCAGCTCACTGGCAGGGCAGACAAATCCCATCGTCACCGCGTCCATCGGATCGCTGGTTCGTTCGATGAACTGCTACTACTCGAACCTCATCGAAGGCCACGACACGCATCCGCGCGATATCGACAAGGCGCTCCGCAAAGATTATTCCACTGAACCGGCGCGGCGCGCCTTGCAGCTTGAGGCGGTCGCGCATATCGAAGTTCAACAGGCCATCGACGAGGGGCGCGACGATACCGCTTTTCCGGCGTCGCTTCCGTACGTTTTGTGGCTGCACCGCGAGTTCTGTCGCCGTCTTCCCGACGAATTGCTCTGGGTGGAAGATCTGGAGTCGAAGAAGCGCGTCCGGGTTCGACCGGGCGAACTGCGGGATGGTGAGGTGATCGTTGGTCAGCATCTTCCCCCAGAGGTCGCCGCACTGCCGCGCTTCCTGGAGCGATTCGAGCAGGCGTATGCCCCTGCTCATCTTTCCAAGATGCGTCAGGTAATTGCGGTAGCCGCCGCCCATCATCGCTTTGTCTGGATTCACCCCTTCTACGACGGCAATGGCCGCGTGGTGCGACTGATGTCTCATGCCATGCTGAAGCGGCTGGGAGTGGGCAGCAGTCTATGGTCTGTGGCGCGTGGACTTGCCCGCAATGTGGGCCGCTATAAATCTCTGCTGATGGCTGCGGACGGGCCACGCCGCAATGACTTGGACGGACGCGGCAATCTTTCCCTGGAGGCGCTGGTCGAGTTCTGTGAGTTCTTCCTTCGCACCTGCATAGACCAGGTTGAATATATGCGCTCGATCCTGGAGCCGGCGGAACTGCTGCGGAGAATGGAGATTTTCACGGAAGAAGAGGTTCGCGCTGGACGTCTGCCGAAGGGCAGCTTTCCATTGCTGCGGGAAGCGCTGCTGGCCGGGGCGTTCGATCGCGGACAGGCGCGGGCCATCACCGGCTACAAGGAGCGCATGGCTCGCATGGTCCTTGCACAACTTCTCGAAACTGGTCTGCTCGCTTCTGCCGGTTCGAGAGCGCCTGTTCGCCTGGGCTTCCCGATCAGCGTCGTGGAGCGTTGGTTTCCGGCGCTATACCCTGCGAATTCTCGCTGAACGCCGCTCGATAAATCCGTCATTGACACATTTTCTGAGCGTATAGGATTCAGAAATCCCCCCTGTCCCTCGGTGGACAGGAAGCGAAGCCAGTCCGCAAGGGCTGGCTTCAGTGTTTGAGCCCGGCCAAGCCAGGGGACCGCCTATTCATCCGGCCAAGTCTGGAAAGGCTCTCGCTCTGCCAGAGTTGGCGCGTGCTGTGATCCCCACTCGGTGAGCGTGCTGATCAGATGCAACACGGCAACACCCAATGATCTTTCAAGGGAATACTCCACGTGCCGCAATCGTGCGCTTAGATCGGTTCGGATTACGAGGCCGTCCTCTTCCATCTCGCGGAGATGCTGTGTGAGCATTTTCTTTGAGGCGTCGGGGAACAATTTACAGAGTTGGCTCAGACGAATTGGTCCGTATTGCAGCCGGGACAAAATTCGCATCTTCCATTTCCCTTGAATGAGATTGATTGCGAGTTGTGCGGGACACTCATCCTCTTCTTGGCGACGCACACATATGTCGAAATCCCCTTTGCATCTTTGATCACAATTATCATTGTCTGAGCTTGCATCCCCGGAGTTTCTCGATGATTTCCAACTTCGATCCATTCCGTGATTGCCGCCATTTTGTTCAGACAGAATCTTGATCATGCTTCACCGCCATTCAACGTCGAAGGATCATCTTGATTGCTGCGGGACGTTCTGGCGTATTTGTCCCTGCATATACTAAAGGCACTTTCGACGTGCCTTTGGAACACCGGGAAGCAAATATATTTTTGCAATCTGATCGAAGCGATTGTGCGCTATACTCTGGGCATTGTAGTGGTTTCTCCCCCCGATGCTGACACTTGCATATGGAACCACGCGGTAGACAATGGCAGGAACTGACATGGAGTTGGGCCTATTCGACCGGGAACCCGGCTTCGGATCAGAAATTGGAGGCCGCTGCCAAAGCAGCTTGGCCTTATGCGATGCTCTGCGCTTGGACATTTTTCAAAGATCATCATGCGGCCCACGACCTTATGGATGATGCAGTACAGAATGCGTCCGGCTATCTCGGTCGTCATGCAGAGTGCTCGGACAAAACGTTACTTGCGCGCATCAAGAGCGTCATCAGACGCCGCGCCCGTCAAGAATCTGCAAAGCACAATCGAGAGATTTCGTATGGCTCTCTGATTGACATGGAAAAGCTGTATGTTGGTCAACCAGTAGCGGAGCAGAGAGTCTATGCAATTGAACTCTACGAACGCCTTTCCCCTTTCGCGCAATTCATCATGGAGTGGCGCTCGCTGGGGTACTCGTGGAGAATGATCGCTGAACAATTCGAAATGAATCACATTACTGTTCAACGTGCATATTTCCGGGAGGTGGAGTCGCTGCTCCAAGATTCCTCCCAACCTGGAGAATTGTTTCAATGTGGCTGAATTTGCGTTGGCGCTCACGTGCGGAAGACCGTCTTGATGCTTGGATCACAAGGCAACATCAGGAACGTGTCCTTGCAGGAAGAATGATACCCGTCGGCCCTTGCCCTGACGAAGCGTCCCTGAAGAGCATCGCCAAACATTCTAAGGACATTTCTCTGTCGGACCCGCGAGTCAATCATGCGGCGAACTGTCCAGCCTGCATGAAACGTGTGCTTGAATTGCGACTCGTATATCGGTCTCGCCGGCGAAGGCTGATGTTCACGGCCGCTGCTGGTTGTTGTTTGATTGTCGTCTCTATTGTAGTGGTGGCAATTCGTAGAGCGAACACTCCGCATCACAGTTCAGACATGGCAGCGATTCCAGAGATAATTGACCTGTGGAATGCTGGGACGAACCGAGGGGATCAGCCCACCCGGCTGCAACCCGTTTCGTTACCAGCCGCTTTGGTAAAGGTCACAATCATTCTTCCCCGCTATAGCGAACCGGGGCGATACATGGTCGCCGTTACCCGCGATCAAAAGGGAATTGACTTGGTGGCTCGCGGCAGCGCAGCATCTACAGGCGAGGTAAACCGTGAAGAAGTCTCAGTCGATATTGATTTGCGGAATTTTCGACGAGGAGACTATTTTCTTTTAACGACCCATGAACAGAGTCAAGCTTCGTATTACTACCCTCTGCAAATCAAGTAGAAAATCATCACAAAGCTCATATCTTTGTAGGTTAGCAAAATGTGAAAACACTCAGCACGGCGCGCCATCTGTCAGCAAGCCGCCAATACTATGGCAGAGAAATGACTCATTGATCTCTCACCGTGCGCAATGTGCATCAAGGGTTTGGGGCGCCCGGCACGCGGCCCGTTGGTTCCTCCTCGTCATGTACGCATTTCGGGGTGTGTGGACAGCCATGATTCAAGCCGCTTCTCCACTTCCGATATTTCTGATTGCGTACACAGAGAGCGCGCGCAATCTCTAATATCTCTATGCTCTTTCCCTTTCTTCTCAGTAAGTATCCCCCGGCAGAGCCGGGGGCTTTACGATGTGAGCCGCTCAAAGCGGCTTGAGCGGGGTCGCTAACGCGGCCCCGATTGAGTGGGGCCACCTTGATGGTGGCCGGTCATCTCCAGAGGTTCATCTGATCCAACCTCTGGTCTTCTTTCTCCTGGTTGCGGATGTACTCCCGAATCGTGGCCTCATCTCGTCCTACGGTTGACACGAAGTATCCTCGCGCCCAGAAGTTCTGCCCGGCGTAATTCTGCTTCCGTTCTCCGTACACTCGGGCCAGATAGATCGCGCTCTTGCCCTTGATAAACCCCACCACTTGCGAGACCGCATACTTGGGTGGAATCGAAATCATCATGTGCACATGATCTATTTGCAGATGGCCTTCTTCGATCCGACTCTCTTTCTGCTCGGCCAGCTTGCGGAACACCTCGCCCAAATGCTGGCGCAGACTCTTGTACAGCACCTTCCTGCGCCCCTTCGGGATGAAAACAACGTGGTACTTGCACTCCCATTTCGAGTGGCTTAAGCTTTC
>JBEKOA010000089.1:0-17945 GCA_049522255.1 Occallatibacter sp. | reverse complement strand
ATGCGGCGTGAAACTCATTCAAGACCTTCAAGAGCGCTTTGTGCTGATCGTCCAGTACTTGCACGCCCACCGAGTACTTGCTGTTCCAGGTGATCAAGGCCATCGCTCACTCCCTGCTGATTCCTATCCCGCATTGGGTTTATCGGACAGATTGCAAAATGGGCGAATGGACGATTTTGAACAAGAAGACTGCTTGCGGCATGTTTCAAAAATGGCATGGCTGACCTGAGCTGACCTCTCTCTGGCGCGAAGCCCGCAGGCCCCCAGCCCTTTTTCGACACCCCTCGACTTTGCTCGAGACGGGCCTAATGTCGTGCCCAGATGCAAAGCCCATTTTTGAGGCATGATCTCAGGGATGAGTCGTCTGCTTCCCTGATCGGGAACTGAGATTCGCTTTTGGGAAATGGAAGAGAGTCTCTTGCCCTCGCGGTTTGAGCGATAAGTCTTCCCGATATCTCTGTCGATAGAGCTTCTAGAGTCTCTCGCAAACGCCGATCCGAGCAGCCATGAGAAGCGTCTAAGCTAACTCGGCGTAGTTATAACTCAGGAATTGCTCAATACCTGCCGATGAGGTGGAGCACACCCTGGCAGGATGATATCGGTTCGCTTCGGCAGGGGGGAGAGGATAAACGCGAACGAAACTTCCATTGAAAGGATGGATTGACTCGTGCGGGTTTTGTCAATCTCAACCTCATGAAGTCATTCATGGATGAATGATTCCTCAGTGACTGCCAGCATCTCTGTTGTCGCCGAGGATTGGAGTGAGAGACGGCACGCGACTGGGAAGAAAACGCGGAGCGTGCAAAAGGAGCGTTGTGTGTCGGTCACCTTGGAACAGAATGACGTCTTGAGCATGATTCACCTGGAGGGTGCGATCGATATCGTTTCGGCCGGGGAGTTAAAGGCGTTGCTGCTTGAGGCGCTTGGATCGGGTAGACCGGTGCGCGCCGTCCTTGAGGGAACAACCGGTCTGGATGTGACCGCGATGCAGTTGCTATGGGCCGCACGCCAGACGGCCCGAGCGTCGGAGGTTGGCTTTGCAATCGGGGGGCAGGCGCAGGAACGCATATCAGCGGCCCTTGCCGCTGCGGGTTTGGAAGACTTTATGGCAGAGGTTGTAGCTAACGAATAAGCGGAGCAGGCCGTTGTCAAAAGCACTCAATGCCGATCAGTTCAAGCACAGCTTTCGCGAGGAGGGCCGCGAGATTCTTGTCGAGCTAGAAGCTGCCTTGCTCGAACTGAACGCGAACCGCGGCGACCTGGAGTTGGTGGGCCGGGTCTTCCGCGCCCTGCATACTCTCAAGGGTTCAGGGGCAATGTTCGGCTTCGAGGATCTGGCCACCTTCACGCATAACCTGGAAAACGCCTTCGACGAAGTGCGCAATGGACGGCTTGAGGTTAGCTCGGAACTTGTCGATCTCACGCTTTCGGCGCTCGATCAGATCCGGGCGATGCTCGAAGAAGGCTCCGAGGATGCGGCGCCGGCCGACCCGGATGCCTGCGCAGAGATTCTGGTGAAGGTGCGGCATCTGACGGGGAAGCCGGAGAGCGGGTCAGGCAAAGAGAAGAACGCGCCGGATCATGCCGGTTTTGGGACGGGCCTTGAGATTGAGACGGGCGCGTTGCGCGAGTGGGCGATCCATTTTGCCCCTGGGGCGGATTTTATGCTGAATGGCGCCAATCCGCTCTTGCTCTTGGAGGAGTTGCGACAACTGGGTGGTCTCTCGGTCCGGGCTAGCATGGCGGCGCTCCCGCCCCTTAGCGAAATGGACCCGGAGCGTTGCTACATACATTGGGAGATGGTGCTGGCCACCGCGGCAGCTCGCGAAGCGATTCGGGACGTATTCATCTTCGTCGAGGATTGTTGCGAGCTAACGATCGAGCCTGCCACGAAATCCGCCTCTGGCGCGGATTCGATCGCGGCCCCGGCGGTTACCGGCGCAACTGAGCAGACGGCGCGCGCGGTCGAGGATCCGCGCGCCACCTGCGGCGGACGCCGCGCCTACGACACACCTGGCAACGCATCCAGCCTGCGCGTTCCCGCCGCCAAGCTCGACCAGTTCGTGGATCTGGTGGGTGAGCTGGTGACCGTGCAGGCTCGGTTAAGCGAGATTGCCGCGCAGCACGACGATCCCGAACTGGCGGTGGTTTCAGAAGAGATAGAGCGGCTGACGTCGTCGCTGCGCGAAAACTCGATGAACATCCGCATGATGCCCATTCGAGCGACCTTTGAAAAGTTTCGCCGCCTGGTGCACGATCTGGCGCGCGACCTGGGCAAGAGTGTCGAGCTTGCCATCGAGGGCGCGGATACGGAGCTGGACAAGACGGTGATCGACCAATTGAGCGACCCGCTGATGCACCTGATCCGCAACAGCATGGACCACGGCATCGAAGCGCCCGATCTGCGCATAGCCTGCGGCAAGCGGCGCGGCGCGACCATTCACCTTTCCGCGCGTCACTCGGGGGCAAGCGTGCTGATCACCGTGCATGACGACGGCGGAGGCATCGACGCCGACGCGGTGCGCAACCGGGCCATCGAGCGGGGCCTGGTGGCCGCCGATGCGCAGCTCACCCAGAGCGAGATCTTCGCTCTGATCTTTCAGCCTGGTTTCTCGACCGCCAAGCAGGTCACGGATGTCTCCGGGCGAGGGGTGGGCATGGATGTGGTCCGGCAGCGAGTCGACAGCCTCAGGGGATCGATCGACGTGGCCAGCGAGCGCGGAGAGGGCACCACTGTAACGCTGCGCCTGCCGCTGACCCTGGCCATCATCGACGGCCTGCTGGTGAGCATTGGGGATGCCAGTTTTGTGCTGCCGCTGGCCAATATTCTGGAGTGCATCGAGCTGACCCGAGCCGACATTGAACAGGCCAACGGCAAGCACATGGCCTACGTGCGCGGGGAGATCGTTCCCTACATTCGCCTGCGCGAGCACTTCAATATCCCGACCGAACGGCCCCAGATCGAACAGATCATGTTGGTCGCGACCGAGCTGGGGCGCTACGGCTTTGTCGTGGACCGGGTGCTTGGCAACTGTCAGACAGTGATCAAGAACCTGGGGCGATTTTACCGGCATGTGCAGGCAGTCTCCGGGGCAACGATTCTGGGCGACGGAACGGTGGCATTGATCCTCGATCCGGAGCGGCTGGCGCAGGATGCGGTGCGCGCGATATCGCCTGGTAAACCGCCGCATCGCATTCGGGTGAATTCATGACTTGGCCGTTCCGCGGGAGAGAACACAGAGGAGTCGGGCGATGCTGAAGCACATCAAGATTGGGACCAAGCTGATCGGCGGATTCGTTGCGGTGGCGCTGATCGCAGGCGTTATCGGTGTCACAGGCATTGTCTGCCAGCGTTCGCTGGCCAACGCGAATGTCGATCTCTACCAGGGGTCAACCGTGCCGGAAGGCCAACTGATGGGCATGACGGCTTCGCTCCAGGGTCTGAGGCTGGCTTCGCGCGATGTGATTCTCAATCTCGACAAGCAGAAGTTTGCCGCCAAGGTCTCCAGCCTGAAGGACGATCTCGCCCGCCAGTCGAACGAGTTCGAAAGGAATATCGATGCGGCGGAGACCATAGCCCAGGACGAGGCCACCTGCGTGGTCTTTGGCATGCCCAAGGAGGCCATCAAGCTTGGCGGCGTAGACAAGGTGATGCCGTTGCAAGCGGTGGCCAGAGCGATTCTTTAGGCGGATTATCGGGCAGTAGCTTGAAGCCTCACGTGTTACGAAGCCGCGGACGAAAAGCCCTTGCGCCGTTCGGCCAATTCTTCGGCGATCTTCTGGTTCAGCTGGCGCGAGATCGGATAGAAAAGCAGGCAGAGGGCCACGGCCAGGAAGGTTGCGCCTGCATAGACCGAAGCAATCTTTCGGATGCCGTCAAGGGCGTTCGCGGATTGAACCGTGGTGCTCGAGTCGTAACCGTAGAGGCCGAGCAGCCAGCTGGCGATCGCGCCGCCCAGAGCGACGCCGACCCACAAGGCGAAGACCACAGCGGAAATCACGGTTCCGGTGGCGCGGCGTCCCGTCTTCCATTCGCCGAAGTCGGCCACGTCGGCCATCATCGACCAGAGCACGGGACCCGAACAGCCGAAGGCAAACTGGCGCACTATCTCCAAGGCAATGATCGACGCGGTGGCATGGGGAGAGAAGAAGTAAAGAGCAATGCAGCAGAATCCGGTCAGCAGCATGCTAACGAAGAAGAGCGCCCGCTTGCCGATCTTCTTGACCAGCGCCGTCGAGCAGGTGACGCCGACCAACAGTGCTACCAACCCGAAGCCGTTGAACCAACTGAAAATGATCCGATTGCCGGCCAGGTTCTCAAAGTAGGGCAGCATTACATTGCCGCGGATCAGCAGCGCCGTGAAATAGAAGACAGTGGCCAGAAAAAGCATGACCCAGGGACGGTTGCGGATCAGGTCGCTGAGATCGCGTCTAACCGATTTCTCCTGGCTGGCATCGGGCTGAATTCTTTCCTTGGAGACGGCGAAGGCGATCAGGAACAGAACTATGGAGAGACCAAGGAAGCTGCCCATCGTCAACTGATAACCCTTGGCGCTGTTGCCGCCACCCAGGACCTTGACCATGGGCACCGCAAGAGCGCCCACGATGAACCCGGCGGAGTTGGCGAAGAACTGGCGGTAGGAGGTGATGGAGTTGCGTTCGTCAGGATCGTCTGTCATCACCCCGGTCAGCGAGGCGTAGGGCACATTGTTGGCGGCGTAAATCAACCGCAGTAACAGATAGGTGCACCATGCATAGAGCAGTTTTCCATAGGGGCTGAAGTTCGGCGTAGTGAAGGTGAGAATGCCGATGATGCCAAAGGGGAAAGAGGTCCATAGCAGCCAGGGGCGGAAGCGCCCCCAGCGCGTATTCGTGCGGTCGGCGATCACACCCATCACCGGATTGAAAACGGCTGAGCCGAGACCGACGACCAGGAACATCAGGCTCGCCTGCGTGGGCTTCAATCCGTAAGTCTTGATGTAAAAGTCCACTTGTAGGGCCATAAGGGCCTGAAAGACAAAGTTGGCTGCAAGATCGCCGAGGCCGTATCCGAATTTCTCACCGAATGAGAGTTTCACGCTCGTACTACTCATCGATTTCTACTCACTTTCACTGAAAGCTGCAGCGTATTTCAGGCGCCGGCTGGGTTGCCCTGCGCGGTTGCCCAGACTCCCATCTGTTTGCGGCATACAGCGGGTAAGATGGGAGTCCGGAAGCCCTAAACGAAGGTTCTACTTTGTTACTTGCAGAATCAGCTTCTGAAGATCGGCGTTCCGCGATGAGTTGCCAACCATAATCTCAAAATCTCCCGGTTCCACCACGAACTTCATATTCACATCGAGGAAGGAAAGCGATGCCGGCGTGATGTCGAATGCTACCGTAGTGCTCTCGCCGGGCTCGAGCCGCACCTTGCGGAAGCCCTTGAGTTCCTTGATGGGACGCGTCACCGAACTGACCAGATCACGAATGTAGAGTTGCACAACTTCTGTCCCGGCCCGCGCTCCCGTATTGGTCACATCGACTAGAACTTGCGCCGACCCATCTGTCTTGATCTTCTTCTTGGTCAGCCGCGGGTTCTCGATGGCGAAGCTTGTATAGCTGAGGCCATATCCGAAGGCAAAGAGCGGCGAGACATCGTCGAAGAGGTATCCGCGCCGCGCCGACGGCTTGTAGTTGTAGAAGGCCGGCAAGTGCCCCACCGAGCGCGGCACCGAGATCGGAAGCTTGCCGCCGGGGTTATAGTCGCCGAAGAGTACGTCGGCCACTGCGCGTCCGGTCTCCTGGCCGAGATACCAGCATTCGTAGATCACCGGCACATTCTCAGCCACGTAGTTGATCGAGAGCGGTCTGCCATTGAAAAGGAAGACGATGACCGGCTTGCCCAGCGCGACCATCGCCTTGACCAACTCTTCCTGGCGTCCGATCAGGTCGAGGCTGGTGCGATCGCCCATGTGGTTGAGCGCCCAAGCCTCGCGTGAGGTTTGCTCGTTGCCGCCGATCGCGAGCACAATGACGTCGGCCTTCTTCGCTACGCGGACCGCTTCGGCGATTGCCTTTCGGTCTTCTTCCGGATCACTGGCGACAACCGGGTCGATATTCCAGCTTCCGCCGACGGTGATCTTGCAGCCTTCACTGTGGAGGACCTTGACCCTCTTGCCCACCTTGGCCTTGATACCTTCCAGTACGGTTACATTCTGTTTGGGCACGCCACTATATCCGCCCAGCAGGCCACGGTTGGCATTGGGACCAATCACCGCGATGGTCTTGATCTTGCTCAGATCGAGAGGCGCAAGGTTGTTCTCGTTCTTGAGAAGGGTGATCGCTTCATGCGCTGCTGTAAGCGCCAGGCCGCGATGATCGTCGCAGCCGACCACATTGTCTGCCTCTTCGGGATCGACGTATGGGTCGTCGAACAATCCCATTTCGAACTTCCAGAAGAGCATCGGCGCAACCAGATCGTCGAGCTGACTTTCCTTCAGCGCGCCCTTCTTGACCAGTTCAACCAAGTGCAGATAGCAGTCGGGATCGGGCAACTCGATGTTGACGCCTGCCTCGACTGCGAGCCGGCAGGATTCTTTCTTGTCTTTGGCGACAAAGTGACCATGAGTGTCAGGCCGATAACCCAGTTCCCATATGGCGTAGTAGTCGGAAACCACAAAACCCTTGAAGCCCCACTCCTTGCGCAGAACGTCCTGCAGGAGCCACTTGCTGGCGTGCGAAGGCACGCCATCAATCTCATTGTACGAGGCCATCAGGGTAACGGCTCCGGCTTCGCGCAGAGCTTCCTTGAATGTGTAAAGGAAGGTCTCCTGTAGTACCCGCATCGAGACATTGGACGGGGCGCAATTCATGCCCGACTCGGGCTGTCCGTGTCCCACGAAGTGCTTGAGCGTTGCCAGCACGTGCTGCTTGTCGCGAAAGTTCTTTTCTCCCTGGAAGCCACGCACTGCCGCGATGCCCAGCCGGGAAACAAGGTAGGGATCTTCGCCATAAGTCTCTTCGACGCGACCCCACCGCGGCTCGCGCGCTACATCCACAACCGGGGTCAGCGCATGGTGAGCGCCGCGCAGACGCGCTTCCAGAGCCGTCATAGTGAAAAGCGACTCTACCAGCGCAGGGTTGAACGTCGCGCCCAGCGCAATGGGCTGGGGAAAGCTGGTTCCATCTGGAGCCGCGTGGCCGTGGAGACACTCCTCATGGAACATCACCGGAATACCGAGGCGGCTATTCTCGAGGAAAAACTTTTGGATGGCATTCGTCAGCACGGCCATCTCGCGAGCCTTTTTTCCACCGCCTGCATCGCTCGGCCGGCCCACCTGACCCAATCCGCGGCCATCGCGAAACGATTTCTTCGCTTTCTTGAAATCGAAATTGCCTTCCGTATCCAGCATTTTTTCGGCCTTCGATAGCCAGACGCACATCATCTGAGCAGCTTTCTCTTCGAGCGTCATCCGCGAGAGCAGATCTTTGACGCGCTTGGCAGACGGCAGGCTGGGATTCTTATAGACGGGGGCGGCTTTACGGGTGGTCACGGCGACTGCGGACTTCTTCTTGATCATGCGATCCATTCCTTGAACTTCCTGTGCGCGGCAATGCGCAGCAAATGTGTGGGATGACTGAGCTTAATTTGGGGCGCGGGATTCCAATGGTGACAAACATCACCTGACGAGTTGCAAATACCGGATGTTAGTCCTTCCGGCGAAAGTGAAGGCGAACAGATGGCGGAGATATTGTATTGAATGCAAACTAAATCGATTAAGCTATCTGGGCCGGACTCGCAACCGCTCGCCAACCGGTGTGGGAAGAGTGCAAACGATCGAGGTGAAGAGCCCACTTAACCCAACTCCTGAACCGGAACAGGGCTGCAACCCGAGCTCGTCTGGGGAACGTAACTGTGTGGCCCCACAGCACAGCCCGCTTTGCCGCCTCAATCAATCTATTTGATCAAAGTGGAAAGAGCAACAGGGAAGAGGATTTCCTTCAGCTTTGAACCCGGAAAGGCTTTTACCGCGAAAATGCCGACGTCACTGACCCGGTGTCCAGTCATAACTCAACGGGCGATTCTTGCCGAGGCGCCTTTGATGATGCGCTCTACCTCTGCCAGCGTGGCCATGCTTGTATCTCCAGGGGTGGACATGGCGAGGGCGCCGTGGGCCACGCCACAGCGGACGGACCATTCGATGGGCTTGCCCGCGAGAATTCCATGGATCAGGCCGGATGCGAAGCTGTCGCCGCCGCCCACGCGGTCAAGAATGTCGATTTCGCGCTGCGGTACATGGACGATCTTGTCTTCATAGAGGGCAATCGCGCCCCAGGCGTTGCGGCTGGCGGTGTGAGCGGTGCGCAGGGTACTGGCGATGAGCTTGAGGTTCGGGTAAGCCGCCAAGACTTCGCGGAGCATCTCTTCGTAACCGCCGATGGGCAACTCGTCGAAATTCTCGCTGACGCCTTTAATGGCGACACCCAGCATGGCGGAGAAGTCCTCTTCGTTGCCCAGAAGCAGATCAACCTTGCGGACCAGTTCGCGGTTGACCTGCTGCGCCTTGGCCTTGCCGCCGATAGACTTCCAAAGAGAATCGCGGAAGTTGAGATCGTAGGAAACCAGAACGCCGTTGGCGCGAGCCGCGTCCATAGCTTCGGCAGCTACCTCTGCTGTGGAAGTGGAGAGCGCGGCGAAGATGCCGCCGGTGTGAAAGCACTTCGTGCCATTCTCGGGTCCAAAGACAGATAGCCAGTCAAAATCGCCGGGCTTGACCTGGCTGATGGCGGTGTTGCCCCGGTCGGAGCACCCGACGGCAGCGCGCAGACCGAAACCCCGCTCGGTGAAGTTGAGGCCATTACGGATCGTGCGTCCGACGCCGTCATAGGGAATCCATTTGAGCAGGGAAGTATCGACCCCGCCTTGGAGGATGAGATCTTCAACAAGGCGCCCGACGGGATTGTCGGCAAGAGCGGTGGCGATGGCTGTGCGCAGGCCGAAACAGCGGCGCAAACCGCGTGCCACATTGTATTCTCCACCGCCCTCCCAGAGTTGGAACTGGCGCGCCGTGTGTATGCGGCTCTCGCCGGGATCAAAGCGGAGCATGACTTCGCCGAGGCTCAGGCAATCCCAGCGGCGCGGAGAATCGGGAATGAGGATATTGTTCATCGGTCAAACATACTCTATCGCATCTTCGCGCAACCTCGCGACGAGAAAGCTCTTCTGGTGCCTTGAGTGATAATGTTGTTGGTTAAGCGCTAGCCGTAAAGCCTAACTTTCGGTTGAACGTCCTTCTGATTGAAAGAAGGAACATCGAGCTAAGGGAATTGGTTCATGGGGCAGACTTTATTCGATTTGAGTGGCCGAGTGGCTGTGGTGACCGGTGGAACGACTGGGCTAGGTTACGCCATCGCCTTGGGACTGGCGGAAGCCGGTGCGGATGTAGTGGCGAGCTCAAGACGGCCGCAGCAGGTGCAGGAGGCTGCCACCGAGATCGAGGCACTGGGACGGCGAACGTTGCGTGTGACCAGCGATATGCTGGACCGGAGCTCAGTTCAACAGTTGCACGATGCTGTCTTGAAGGAATTCGGAAGGGTCGATATTTTGGTGAATGCGGCCGGAATCACCCATAAGGGACCGACGCTTGAGTTGGACGAGGCACACTGGCAGCGGGTGATGGAGACCAACCTGTCAGGAACCCTGCGTGCCTGCCAGATTTTCGGTGCGACGATGGTGCACGCCGGTTATGGACGCATCGTCAACATCGCGTCGCTCTCTTCGTTTGTGAGCTTTCATGAGGTGGCGGCCTACTCGGCAAGCAAGGCGGCGGTGGCATCACTGACCCGGTCGCTGGCCGTCGAGTTGGCGCGGAAGGGCGTGAACGTGAATGCCATTGCGCCGGGAGTCTTCTCCACGCCGCTGAATGCCTCGCTGGTCGAGGGCACGCCGCGCGGGAAGGAACTGCTTCTGCGGACGCCGATGAGCCGGTTTGGCGAGGCGCGGGAGGTTGCCGGAGCGGCGGTTTTTCTGGCATCGGAGGCAACTTCCTTTGTCACTGGGCAGGTGATTGCTGTGGACGGCGGCTTCCTGGCCAGCGGCGTGAACCAGTAAACAGAGATGAACCGGATTGCGGAGAGCTTGAGGCAATGAAGATCACCAATGCGTATGTGAACATTACATCGCCGGGAAGAAACTTTGTTACGCTGAAAATCGAGACTGATGAGGGCATCTACGGTCTTGGCGATGGCACATTGAACGGACGCGAGTTATCGGTCGCGAGTTATCTCATAGAGCATGTGATTCCTTGCATCATCGGCCGCGATCCGTTTCAGACTGAAGATATATGGCAATATCTTTATCGCGGCGCATATTGGCGGCGAGGGCCAGTTACAATGTCCGCAATTGCCGCGGTGGATGTGGCTCTGTGGGACATTAAAGGCAAGGCTCTGAACACGCCGGTCTATAACTTGCTGGGCGGCAAGAGCCGAGAAGGCGTTTTGGTATATTGTCACGCCACCGGCAAAGACATCGACCATGCTCTCGAAGACGTGGCGCGGCATAAAGAGATGGGCTACAAGGCGATCCGCGTGCAGAGCGGAGTTCCCGGCCTCTCGACCACCTACGGCATCTCAAAGGGGCCAGGTAGATATGAGCCTGCCGAGCGCGGGTTGCCATCGGAGTACGAGTGGTCCACCGAGCATTACTTGCGTCACGTTCCAAAGCTGTTTGCGCAGGTGCGAGAGAGCTTTGGCGAAGAGCTGCACTTACTGCACGACTGCCACCATCGCATGACGCCTATCGAGGCGGGACGGCTCGGCAAAGAGCTTGAACCGTTTCATCTTTTCTGGATGGAGGATCCAACCCCGGCCGAGTTACAAGAGGGTTTCAGGATCATCCGCGAACACACAACCACACCGATCGCCGTGGGCGAAGTCTTCAATTCTATTTGGGATGCGCATGATCTGATCCGCAACCAGTGGATCGATTACCTTCGCATGACCCTTGTTCACGGAGGCGGCTTTACTCACCTGAAGAAGGTGGCTGATTTTGCGGAGTTATATCACGTGCGGACCGGCTTTCATGGAGCGACGGACCTATCGCCGGTAAACATGGCCGCAGCTCTTCACTTCGACATTGCGATCCATAACTTCGGCATTCAAGAGCACATGCCGCATACCGACGAGACAGACCATGTCTTTCCGCATCGCTACTCTTTAAAAGACGGGCTGATGTACCCTGGCGATGCGCCGGGACTGGGAGTAGAACTGGACGAGGCCCTGGCGGCAACATATCCTTATCAGCGGGCTTATCTTCCCATCAACCGCAAGCTGGACGGGACCCTGACGGATTGGTGAGTTCCGGAACAATGAAAGGCGATTCAAGCAAAGGAGGATAATGTGATCACTCGCAGAGATTTGATTGTTGCTTCGATTGCAACCGTATTACCCGCCAGCGCACTCGCTCTTGCCGACTCGGAGCCCGTCATGGGCTCCGCGGTCTTCGATTGGAATTCGATTCCGGCCAAGCCGACGGAGGTTGGCTCAGTGCGCTCGATTTTCAAAGCGCGGACAGCCACGCTGGACGAACTTGAGATGCATGTAACGGCGCTGGAGCCCGGCAAGACCTCGCATCCACCGCACCGGCATCCAAATGAGGAACTCATCATCGTGAAACAGGGCACCGTGGAAACCTTGTCGAATGGTGAGTGGAAGCGGGTAGGGCCGGGGTCGGTAATCTTCAACGCTTCGAACCAACTGCACGGATTAAGAAATGTCGGCGCCGATGAGGCTATTTATCATGTCATCAATTGGAAGTCCTCCGCTACGCCCAATGTGCAGCAACACTGAGCTGCGGATAGAGGTTATGGAAGCTGTTTATGCAATCGCCAGTGGAAGGTCAGTAGAAAGCAGGGGCTTATGCATTCTGAGAGTGTTGGCAGACGTTCCTTTCTGAAAACCATGGGGGCAGCGGGTATGTTATCGGCGCTTCCGGAGACAGCCTTTGGTTTGCATACGGGCGAGAGGCCTATCGCAAGTGAGCTCGCTCAGCCTGGCCCCGACACTGATCCAAAGCCTAACTACACGATCAAGTTTGGTGTGATTGGGCTCGATCACGCGCATATCATGGGCATAACTGAGGCAATAACTCGTGGCGGCGGAGAATTGAAATGGTTTTATTCGACGCTTCCCAAAGCGATTGCCGATTTTCAGAAGCTCTATCCGAATGCGCGCCTTGCAAAGAGCGAGGATGAGATACTGGACGACCCGCAGATTCAACTGGTGGCGAGCGCTGCGATTCCCAACTGGCGCGCACCGCTAGGCATTCGCGCCATGAAACAGGGGAAGGACTTTCTAAGCGACAAACCGGCAATGACAACCTTGGAGCAACTGGCCGAGGTGCGCAAGGTTTGCGTGGATACCGGGAAGATCTTCGGCATCATGTACTCTGAGCGGCTGGAGGTTCCCGCAGCCGTGCAGGCCGGATATTTGGTCAAAGCAGGAGCGATCGGAAGAGTTGTGCAGACGATCAACATCGCGCCCCATCAGGTGAACGCGCCAAGCCGGCCTGATTGGTTTTGGGATCCAGTTCAAAACGGAGGAATTCTTTGCGATATTGGATCGCATCAGGCCGAACAATTCATTTACTACACCGGTTCGACGATTGCGGAAGTGACGGCGTCGCAGGTCGGGAACGTGAGTTACCCGAGTCATCCTGAGTTTCAAGACTTCGGTGACATGATGCTGCACGGCAACGGCGGAGCGGGTTATGTTCGGGTGGATTGGTTCACGCCGAATGGTCTAGGCACTTGGGGCGACGGCCGGCTCTTCATTTTGGGGACCGACGGGTACATCGAGCTGCGCAAATATGTCGATATTGCTGGGCGGCCAGGTGGCAATCATCTGTTTATCGTGGACCAGAAGCAGACACGCTACATCGATTGCAGCAATGTGGTGCTTCCATTCGGGCCGCAGTTTGTGGCCGATATTGTGAATCGCACGCATACGGCGCAGGATCAGGATCAGGCGCTGCTAGCCGCTGAGCTTGCACTGAAGGCTCAGAAGAGCGCCAAGGTTCTTACGTTCTCAGCATAGGATAAATACGTAGTCAATGATTGGGATTCGGAAGCGTTATCTCATTCGAGCATTTCCTCGAGACCAAAAGAGTGCTCCTTCAAGGCGATGTCTTACTCAACCTCGCATAATAGGGTGACAGGATGGGTCAAAAAAGAGTCCCGCGTGGTGTAGGAAAGAAAATGGCAGCTTCGATTGACGCACGCGAGCCATGCCGCTCGACACGCCCTGTTCTGCTTCGCCAAGTCCGGCAACACAGCGGTTGGCCAACTCCTGGCCTTTGATGTTGCTCCATAAGTCCTCCACCGGATTCAGGTCTGGAGAATAACCAGGCAGCGTTTCCACTTGCAGCCAACTGCGCTGGCTTTCCAGATACTGCTTCATCTTCCGGCTCTTGTGCGCGGGCAATCCATCCCAGATCAGAATCGCCTTTTGTCCGCGCAAGTGCCTCTTCAGATCGTGCACGAAAGCAATCAGCCGTTCGTCATTGTAGCTGCCGGGCTGGGTCTGAAACCACAACCGGCTGCGCTTGCCATCCCAGCGATAGCCGAGTGCCGCGCTGATCGAAAGCTTCTTCCAGTTGAATGCATAGACCAACACCGGAGTCTCTCCCTTCGGTGCCCAGGTCCGTCTTACTGGCGGCCGCTCCGAGACTCCGCTTTCGTCTTGGAAGAGAATCCAGGCTCTTCGCCGCCGGGCGTTTTTTTTATTGTCGGCCAGCGCTTCGCCATCCACAGCCGCCGCCCCTCCTCATTGCGTTCCCGCGCTCGCTTGGCTGGCCGTTGCAGGCTCCACTCCCTGGCCCCCAAAATCTTCCACACATGGCCGGAATGATAGTGAACGCCCGTTAATTTCTCGATAACATCCGCCACGCGGGGCAAGGTCCACAGATCAGTTCCGAAACCGTGGGCTTGCGCGCCTTGGCGCAACGCCTTGTCCACCTGCTTGAGCTGCGCCTTGTCCAGTTGCGGCCGCCGGCCTGCCCGTCCGGCACCGCGTATCCAATTCGGATTGTCCTGCCGCCATGCCTCGAACCATCGGCTCACGCTTTGACGGCTGATGTGAAGTTCACGGGCGATCTCAGCCTGTGAACGCTGGCCGGCGGTAAATAACCGCGCGGCGCGGCGGCGGCGTTCTTGCATGGCTGCGAAGTCACGGCGCGGCGCACTGGATCGTGTCATGCCCTATAGCTTACTGCCGATGATTGAAGTTGTCACTATATTATGCGATGTTCAGTAGTCAGGGGCTTTATCGCCGTCTTGGGCCGGATTGCGATAACTCTCTGGAGGACCGAGATAGCTTGTGGGTACAGCGTTTTGGCTAACTATCAGTTTTTCCAGCACTACGCCGGGGTCGACCATCCGAAATTTTAAGGTGTGATAACCCGATCCGTTGACGTTGAGCGTGGTCGCTACTTTGCGAATTCCGTCACTGACCGCCTGCTCCCAATTTTTCTCTGAGCTATGCGCCAAAGCATCGACAACTTGCGGCTGCTGATCGTCGAATGAGAGTGCGAATCGTAGTCCGCGGCCGGGGACGAAGTTCAGAGTTGGCGCCAGAATGGCTTCCACATTGAAACTGCCTCCCTGGAACAGGAACATCCTGTATTCAAGGACTGGCGCCAATTGAGGCCCCTCAGCGCTCGCAGCTGTTACCGGAGATACCTCCATTCCAGAGAGTGTCTCGCCAAAGCCCGGAATCCTATCCCAATGAACGCTGCCTGCCGCTGTTTGACGAGTGAAGTGTTCAGCCTCGATTGAGACGTATTGATTTGCTTCTACAAAGCCTTGTAAGGATTCCTTCTTAGGGGTGGAGGGATTGAACGCTTGCACGTGCACATGAATTGTCGGGCCGTTCTTCTGAGCAATAGTCACAGATCCGGTGTTTGAACCTTCGCATGCTCCAGCCCAGTCAATGCTTGCGTGGAGGCGCTCTTCCTTATGCACAGTGCCTTGCATTTCACTTAGCCTGATCCATGGTTGATCGGCGCTTGCAGTGAATTCAAAGGGGGCAGTCCCGCGATTGAAGACATCGATAGACCTGGTCTGCCGATTGAATGCGTCGAAGACAGGAAGCTCCATGACCGCCAGGTCGCGCGAGCTTGCAGTTGGCGATCCTTCGACAGCTACGGCCATCCGCGCCTCTGGCACAGGTTGGACTTCTGTGACAGCCGGCATGGCATTGAGCGGGGGCTCATTCCAGAAGGTGTAACCGATGTGTGTCTGGTCCATCATGTGATTCCATTTGCCGTGCGCGAGCCGGTGGTTGTATTCATCTGAAAGCGCAGCGTCGGCAGCAAACAATGACTGCACATCGTGGGCAAGGTCGTTTGTGCTGACCCGGCCTTGCGCGGCATATAAATGATTCTTGCCCGCCGTGATGTATAACTCATTCACGATAGCGGAAGCCGTCACTGGATACAACACCAATTCGAAGAAGGCATCGCGCTTGTCCTCTGGAAGCTGCCAATTGACCTTCTCGGCTCGGTCGGCGATCGCCTTCCAGTCGGAGTAAACTCGGTCAGCCTCCTCATAATTCACGAGGCTGAAAGTGTCAGGCTCCAACTGTTCGGGTTTTCTGCGCCCATTGTATTGGGTGTATTTGGAAACGATATCCGCGATCTCCGCAGAATGTTCTGGGCCAAATTCGCGGCTTGCCCATAATTCTGTAAACTCCTGAAGGTTATCCTTGCCCCATCGGTCCGGATTTCGAGCGAAACTAAGAAAGAACTCGATGGGAAACTCCATGGGCTTCAGATCACCTACGTTCACGATCCAGATTCGATTCGCTCCATAGGAGTGTGCGAGATTCATCTGTTCCCACACTTTTGTGATGGGGTAGGTATTGAGCCACTTATAGGATCGCGGACCGCCAACGTAGTCGAAGTGATAGTAGACTCCAGCACCGCCGCTGCGTTCTCTTTCTTCTGCTGTGGGCAGCCGGCGAATATTTCCCCAGTTATCGTCGCACCAGAGCAGTGTTATATCATCCGGAACGCGCATGCCTTTCTCATAGTACCCTTGCACCTCTTTGTATAAGGCCCAAACCTGGGGATCGGAGGCGACTGTGGAAGTCTGATGCCGGGTGATAATATCACGCTGATCGGTAACAATCTTTTCCAGGAGCGCAATGTCATCCTTCTCGGCCATTGGCATGTCTCCATCGCCACGCATGCCGAGAGTAATCGCGCTTTCGTAGTTTCTATTCCGTTCGATGCCTTCTTCCCAGAAGGCATCGAGGGTTTTGGCGTTCGTGGTGTAGTCCCACGGTCCGGTTCCGTGGCGCTTCCATTCCTGCTGAGCGCGCAGCATGGGCTCGTGATGCGATGTGCCCATCACGATGCCATACTCATCCGCCAACTTTGGATTCAAGGGATCGTCTTCATTGAAGGCGTTGTCCCACATCGCCGGCCAGAGAAAGTTGGCCTTGAGGCGAAGCAGTAACTCGAAGACCTTCTCGTAAAACTCGTGGTTCAATCCGCCAAACTTTTCTTTGGCCCAACCGGAGAGCGAAGGAGCCTCGTCATTGAGAAAGATGCCGCGATATTTCACAGCCGGCTCGCCCTGAACCCAGCGTCCCGTTCTAACATAGAGCGAGTCCTTGTGTTCAACGGGAACATCTGCCCACCAATACCAGGGCGAGACTCCGATCTGCTCGGATAGGTCGTATATGCCATAGATCGTGCCACGCTTGTCGCTGCCGGCGATCACGAGACCGCGAGCCACACCCGGCAAAGGGCGTGAGACAACCTGAATCAGCGTTGATTCCCACTTGCCCTCGATCTGGCTTACATCGATCTTCCGTTCGCGCATGAGCTGATCAATGATTCTGCTCTTTCCGATAGTGCCGATGAGGACCGCATCCCCAGAGAGTGACTTCACATCCTCGTTGATCGTTGCGGTGCAGCCGGATACATGCAGGATGTCAGTCTGCAAATCGTGGGTGGCGCGCACAACGCCCGGATAGTCTCCGCCATCGACGTAGAGATTAGCCGCAGTCCCCCGATGGACGAGCCGAAAACTGTTTGAGGCTGGGGTTGTCTCCACATACCGGGGTTGCCCTAGCGCCAAACTGCGCAACGGACAGAGCCCAGAGAGCGCAAAGATAAGCCACGGAGCGATCGAGATGTGCATCGTGCTCAAGGTGCGTGTCAGTCGGCGCAAAAACAAGCGAAGTCGAAGACAAATGGCCATGAGTGGTTTATGATGATTTCGCAATGCGAACAATATAGGCAGAAAGTTTGAGCTGTCAAGTTGGGAACATGTCCGCCATCCCAGGATAGCCGCAATATCAGCATGGATAGGCGCTTCTCACTTGCTTGGTAAAGCTTTCGATAACAGGCAGCACGGAGGTGAAGACGTCAGTTCAAGTAGAGGGCGTCTACCGTGCGGCTGGAGCGCGAGGCTTCGCCCGGGTGCGTGATGTCATCCCGCGGCCCACGGGTGAAAGAGCATTGTTTCTGGCGCGATTTGCTGCTGCGTTAAATTGTTGTTCAAGGGGAGATTTCGGTGCAATTGCAGGGTCGCGCAAGGGGCTTGAGGCATATTGATCTGACGGATGTTCAGCTTGCTTCCAGCGAGACTGCCCGCCGCATTAACCGAGATATTGTTTTGGAACTGGTCCGGGCCAACCAGCCGATTTCACGGGCGGATATTTCTCGCCAGTCAGGGCTGCAAAGAAGTACGGTTTCGCAGATCGTCGAGCAACTCATCCGGGAGAAATGGGTGTGCGAGGGCAGCTTGGCCTCACGCCCGCGCGGGCGCCGGCCGACACTGTTAGATTCTTACCGTTTCATTCATAAACAGAAATACTTCAACAAAATCAGGCGGCTTCGAGCAGTTGGATGATGTTTTGGATGGAGTGGTCGGCCTTGTGGAAGGCCGTTTCGAGCTTGC
>JBEKOA010000088.1:0-17953 GCA_049522255.1 Occallatibacter sp. | reverse complement strand
CTTGAAACGACAGGTCAGAGTCCATACAGCCCAGGGACGGATGACAGGATGGGTTCTTACCTGTCTGCCTATCGTGCTGGGTATCGGACTCTATTTCGTCAACCCCACTCTGGAGAGTGTCTTGTGGACCAACCCGCTTGGAGTCAAGATGCTCTGGATCGCTTTTGGAATGCTTACTGTTGGCGGCTTGATCATTAATCACATCGTCAACATGGAAGTTTGAAGGGAATTCTATGGGAATTGCGGTACTTACTTTTAGCGTGGTGTTTCTGCTCATCGTGAGTGGTGGACTGCTGCTGTTCCATCGCGAGGAGATGCTTCAGCGCATCTCCGATGTGATCAACCCGAGCGCCGCCAAACCGAAGTCCCTGTTGAGCGCTATCCAGCAGACGGGCCTCTCGATCGGCGGCGTCGTTGAGCACTTCGAGAATGTCCTGCCGAAGAGCCAGGCAGAGGTTTCCGTAATTCTGCAACGCCTGCAGGCCGCCGGGTTTCGTGACGAATCGGCCGTAAAGATCTTCTACGGTTCCAAAGTGTTGTTGCCTATCCTTCTCTGCCTGCTGGCCCTGGTTACGGGCGCTGGATCGTACAGCCCGTTTTTCATCTACGTTCTTGCCGCGGCACTGGGATTTCTGGCTCCGGATTTCTGGCTGGGAAAGCGGATAACCAGCCGCCAAAAAAAGATTCGCCGCGGCCTGCCGGATGTGCTTGATCTGCTGATCATCTGCATCGAAGCTGGACTGAGCCTTGACCAGGCGACGGCACGCAGCGCGGTGGAGTTGAAATTGGCCCAGCCGGAGTTGTGCGATGAGTTGAACATCGTCGTGCTCGAGCAACGTGCCGGGCGGCCTCGTGGAGAGGCGTGGAAACATCTGGCGGAACGGACCGACGTCGACGCAGTTCGCAATCTCACGACCATGCTGGTTCAGGCAGAACAGTTTGGAACCAGTATCGCCAAGACTTTGCGCGTCCATGGCGACACCCTCAGAACCCAGCGTGTGCAAGCTGTGGAGGAAGCAGCGGCAAAGACCACAATCAAGCTGCTCTTTCCGCTGGTACTGTTTATCTTCCCTTCGCTTTTCCTGGTTGCTCTAGGTCCTGCGGTCATCAGCATCATGGAGAATTTTAAGTAAGTCAATCATTCGAGGAAGGAGGATTCGAAATGGATAGCACCTTGATTGTCCGGATTGTAGGCGCTGTGCTTATTGTTGTGATTGTGGCCGTTTTGATTCAGCGTCGGCGCACGCGGGCGAAGTAGCCGGCGCGCGGATTACGCTCGAATTCCGGCGTCGCTCAATAAAAAGCACGCCTTGCTCGCCGGCCCGCAGAGCAGCGGATCGGGTATCTCGCCGTTGGCACCTGGTGCCGTTCGTTTCGTTTCCCGCTCTCAGGCTTGAGAGCGCATCAAGCAGGTTGATTCAGGAAAGAGGAGTTTGATATGGACAATACCCTGATCGTTCGGATCGTTGGCGCTGTGCTGGTTGTCATCATCGTAGCCGTTTTGATTCAGCGTCGCCGCACAAAGGTGAAGTAGCAGATGTTTTGAGGGTGGGCTGGTGCGGCCCAGGAGGTTGCACCAGTCTCACCGGCCAACCCGATCAGTTCACTAGCCGAGGGATCGCCTTACTGGCGACGGGTGTGTTTCTGTTTCTTATCGGCGGCGCTCGGGGTTGAGGCCTGTTTTCGTGGGGTTCCGGGGTAGCGCCAATGCCCCTTCCGCGCGATGCGAACAGGGAATCGTCTCTGGCCCGGCGATCGGAGGACAAGGACCAGGATGAGTATTTGCGATGGGAGAGGTTGAATCGATCACTGGGGCTCCGGGACTATACCGGGTTGCCGGGTTCTTGACAGAGGCCGGAGGTTTCATGGAATCACGTAGACTTTGCGCATACAACCAGACTCGCGAGTGCTTCCTGGGCCTCGAGGTTACCGCCGCCGATCTTTCCGTCGCGGGCCTCAAGGATCTGCTTGGAAAGTTGATGCTCAAGTCTGGCGAGGGCCTCTGGATGGAACCGTTCAGGGGAATCCCCGAGACCAATATGCGCGTCCCGCTCGATCTGATCTATCTTGACGAGGATTGCCGCGTCATCGAGGTCGTCGAGTCATTTCCCACATTCCATGTTAGCTCTTCGAGTCCTCAGGCATCAAGCGTCCTGGCGCTGGCGACCCACTCCATCTATTCATCGCAGACCCAGCCGGGAGACCAGTTGGTGTTGTGCGTGGCCGAGGAGATGCAGCGCCGGCTGGAGCGATTCACCAATACCGCCGCGGTCAGCGGCGGGGTGCAAAGCGCGGTTCTTTTAAGGGGAAAGCCTCTCTGGAGCGGCGGTCCCGGCGTGGTTGAGATGGAGGATCGCTCAGGAAATGGGCGGACTCAAGCCGAGCAGCCGTATGAAATGGATCTCATCGAACCGGGGATGAAGGATGTCAATCCGCCAAAGAGCTGGTTGGAGCGCTGGTGGTCTCCGGATCCGAGAAAGGCTCCCGATATGAGAGGAGCTCCTCGAGAGCAGACCCCCGGCCTGGCAGCGTATTACTGGACCGGCTCCGCTCCCAAGGCGCACAGCATCCGGGATATCAGCGCGACAGGATTGTACGTTGTCACCGAGGAACGCTGGTACCCAGGAACCCTGATCCTGATGACCTTGCAGGACACAAAAGATGGGGAAGAAAATGTCGAGCATTCGATCTCAGTGCACTCCAGAGCGGTCCGCTGGGGCAACGACGGAGTAGGCCTGCAGTTCATTCCGCAAGATGCCACGGCTGAGCTTAAAGGGCTGAATCCAATGGTCCACGGGGTCGACAAGAGGGAACTGAATCAATTTCTGGATTGGCTCCGGAAGGGAAGAAGCTAGGGAGCGATGAGAAGACTTCAGTACTACCCGGGAGGCATTCAGTACTTTGGTTACGACATGCAAAACCTGGTTACTTTGGTGTGCTTTTTCAGGACAGAGTTGCAAGGTAGATGTAAAAATCCATTAATCCAGCCGTACAATGGGACATCAACTGTGTAGAATACGTGGCCGGTCCGGGATAGCTGGAACGAATACGGGCGGGAGGTAAGAAGATGAAGATGCTGAACGAAATGCATGGGCGGATGGTTGCGTTCATGAGCAGATTGAATCGCGAGACACCGGCCGGCAGAACGGGCGGGAAGGCCTGGTGCGCTGCCAGACGCGTCTGCGTGCGCTTTCACCGCGACGAGCAGGGACAAGCGATGATCGAGACCGCAATGACGATCATCATTCTCACATTCATGATGGCTTGTATCGCATCGTTTGGGATCGCCATCTACCAAAGGACTCTGCTAGCTCAAGCCGTGCAGGCAGGGGTATCCGATATGCAGCAATACCAGGGCGTAAGCGGCGGCACTAACCCTTGCACTCAGGCGACTACGGATATGCAAGTCGCGGCGTCGCAGCTCAATTTCTCATTGATGGGAATTGCATTCTATGAAAATGGCGTTCAAGTTTCGGGGGCTGCTTGCGTCAGCAATCTTGCGCCGAATAGTACTGTTGGGGTAACGGCGACTTATCCTATCTCACTTGGCTACTTCTTCGGCAGCACAACACTTACCCTGAGTTCGACGTACTCAGTGGGTCCAGTTCAAAATTAACCTGGTTCAGCGAGGAAAACTCAATGGAAACGATGAAAAGGTCTTTCGTCCTCAGAGCGCTAATCGACCAGCGCGGGCAAATGCTGCCGTTGGCGGTGTTAGGAATGGTCGCACTGGTAGGGCTGGGTGGCTTGTCTGTCGACATTGGACGAGCCTATGCTGTCCGTACTTCGATCCAGACTGCTGCCAACGCGGCGGCATTGGCGGGCGCGACCCAGGTTTATGTAGGTGGTTCCACTGTTTCCGCAGCGTCCACCGAGGTAGCGGCAGCGGCGAACGCGTACAGCGCATCCACGGGCGGACTCAATTACAGCAACTTCAATGGAACGGTCACCACGACTGTGTCGACGCCGTGCATCACCGCGTTATACACGGGAAACGTGACCTGTGCGAACACCTCCAACACCCCGAATGCCGTGAGGGTGACAGAGACGGCCACCATACCGACATTCTTCCTGGTGATTGCTACCGTGAAAACGCTTACGGTACACGCAACGGCGACCTCGACCATAGCAGGGGTTCCGCCATATAACATTGCGATCGTTTTGGACGGCACGCCGTCCATGGTGAACACGGATCCAAACTGCGCTGGATTGACCGCCGAGCAGTGTTCATTGAACGGTATTCAAACCATGCTGAAACTGCTCAAGCCCTGCGCCCCTGGCGCGGTGCCTGCCTCCGGCACCACGGCTCCTTGCCCTGACGCCACCTCAGCTATGGCGCGTGTTCGCGTCAGCATGTTCTCGTTTCCAAACCTCGCAACGACAGGCACGGGCTCGGTTGCAAATGACTACAACGGATTTCCCAACTGCACCGGCGCACCCACTGCTTACCCGTATACCTTGCCGAATATACCTCCGATTCCGCCAAATACCGGATACGATGCCGGCTACACGCCCGTCACCTATTCTGGCGCAAACGCTACCAATGGCAACCCGAATCAGGGCCATTACAAAGCCTCGTTTACAGGGACCTACCAGATCACGCCTCCCGGAGTCGGAGGAGCGGATGCGAATGGTTTCCAGAGCGACTTCTACGATCCGACCCAGCCAAATAGCCTGAATGTCAATTCCACTCTCGTGAAAGCGGTGGGAAATGGCGTCAACCCAGGTTGCCTGGTGCCGCCGACAGGCTTGACGGATGCCTCCGGCTACTCGGGAGGCGGGGAAACCTATCTCGCGGGTGCAATCTATGCGGCTCAGGCTGCGCTTCAGGCCGAAAAGAAGGCTGCCGATGCCATCCTGGGTGTAAGCACGAAGAGTGCGCTCATCGTGGTCTCTGACGGTCAGATGAACACCAATAAGGGCATGTTCCCCGTGGGCGACGGCTATACAACGGTCTCGTCGAACGGGCATCTTACGATGACCTCAAACGGCACCTACCCCTCCTACATCGACGCTTGCCAGCAGGCCATGATTGCGGGCCAGTACGCAAAGAGTGCAGGGATCGATGTCTATGGTGTTGCCTACGGTGCTGAGTCGGGTGGATGCACACCCAGCAGTGGCGTTGACAGCACGGTCGTTTCGCCGCTTCCATCCTATGTCAACTACAACTACTCATTCAGCTCGACTGGCCAGATTCTCCCCTGCGTGACCATGGAGAATATCGCCAGCTCAACCAGCAACTTCTACGAGGAAGTGTCAAGCGTAGATTGCTCGCTCGTGACGACGTCCAATGCCGGTATGGACCACCTCGGCTCGATCTTCAGCTCGATTACAGCGAGCATGAGCCCTAAAACGTACTTGATTCCCAACACCCTCAACTAGCAGCAGCCAGAACGAGAATCACCTCAGCAACCCGGCGGGTCCGTCAAGGACTCGCCGGGTTGTTCGGTTTTGGATCAAGGATTTCGTGATTCAGTTTTGAATGGGCACGGCCCTGCAGGCTGCGAAAGAGCCCGGAGGAAAGACGTTGTCCGCAACGAAATCCCCTCAGTGGATAAGAGCCCGTCAATTGCGCCGCCCCTGCAGGGCTGACTGGTGATTGTTGGCTGCTTTCTCGAAGCCGAGGCGCGGGGCTAACCAACACTGCGCCTAGGGCTCGATAGAAGCCGGAACGCGTCTGGGCGACGATTTAGATCGATGCGACTGCCGTGGGAGAAGTGACCAAAGCAAACCTTACTCCGACTCTTCCGGAATGATCAGCAGCACTTCGACTTTGACATTCTGCCCGTTTTGCGTCGCCGGCCTGAACTGCCACTGAGCTAGCGCGCCGAGCACAAACTGCGCCTGGGCAAACTCCGGTGGGAAGGCAATGGTCAAGGCCTCGAAGCGGCCGGCCTGATTCACAAAGCCGTGAACCATGAGGGCATCGGCATCGATTGAGCCCGGCTCGATGTTGGGCCGCACAATGCTATAGGGCCAGGGCGCATCGATGTGCGCGATGGTGCCCGGCGTGGCGGCGCTTTCGGCCTTCGAGAGCGAGTACTGGAGGATCCAGCTCTTTGACAGACCCACGGGCAGGTAAACCGTGTACGCCATCCTGCCGCTCCATACATCGGTGATCTCCGGGTACCTGTCTTGCAGCGCGGAGCCTACCACGACCGCGCCGAACTGGCCCTCCTTCTGCCGCGTGATATGGGTTGTTTTTGGTAGGCCGCCCAGCCCGCGCCCGTCTTCAGCGCCGTTCTGCGCGTTTCCAGCGTTGCCCGAGCCTTGATTTGCTCCCGGTCCACCCGCGGCGCCGGCCGGATTTCCATGACCAGCGTGCGAAGGCTCCTTGGCCTTCCCCGGCGCCAGAGACCCCGCCGAATTCGTCGAGGCGGACTGATTGACCGGCGGAAGCGCGACGTGTCCATTCGCCATCTGAGTGTCGGAGAGCGACATGATCTGGCCTGAGGCCGGTTTTCCGGAGCCGGCCGCGGTGGTCAATGGTGCAGGTGGCGTCGGTTTCGGCCCTTGGATCACCACGGGCGAAGTGGTGCTGGGAAGAATCGGCTGGGCCGGCATCGGCATGTCGCTCGGCCGGATGGCGATATCGGAGAGCCTGAGTGCGGTATTCGATCTCTGAATGACAGGCTTCGCAAGAGCGACCGGAGGAGCTTGCGGCGCAGGCGCCTCGATCGTCTTCACCTGTGGCTTGGACGCGTTCCAGATCACCACGGTCGGCAGCGGGACATTGACCGGGAGCTTAAGGGGCTTGGGGATATCCGGCTGCACCAGAGTCTGGTGCACCTTAGGAGCGTCTAGAACCTGTCGCATCAGAGGCTGCTGTTCTTCAGGGCCTCCGCCTGGCGGAAGCGTGGGAGCCTTGGGATGCACGCTTGGAGAGTGGATTGCGCTCGACGCCGCTCGCTCAATCTCCGGATCAAGCATGTGCAGATCCAGATGCCTCACAGCATATCGCTCAGCGATCGCCGGGGTCTTGATCTTTGGCGCGGAGAAGATTCCGAAGAAGACAAGCCCGAACACCGCGGTATGCGCCACCATCGAAAACGCAAAGGAATAGGGCCTGCGTTCCAAATCGGGTTGTGCCGAAAAGAGCGATATCGCAAGGGAAGAACTCATGACCGGATGGATCTCCTCCCTTGCACCGCCTGGCTTTCTCGCGGCGGAAGCGGCATATCGGCACTCGCAGCTTGATCGGACGCCAAAGCTTCTGCCGCTCCCCAATCAAGGTTTCATTATAATGTTTCCAGAATCGCTTAGATTGTTGAACCGCGATATAACTCATTTGATACCCCCTCTTCATGCAAAGGGCCTTTCGATGCGTATTTGACGCTGCGGGGGAATACACTGAACACGCAATTAAACTTGTTTGGCAATGTATTCGCTAGACTCCGATTTCGGCGTACAATCGAAGTTGGTTTTCTTGCGTGCAGTATTTGCCACAAGAGACAGAAAGGCGAAGCTGGCTTGGCAGCCAGTTCAAACGGGCCTCAAACATGAACCGCAGATTGACCCTGATCCTTCTCGCCGCTTTTGGCATAGCTACCGTATGTACCTTCGCGGTCTATCACCTGGTTCGGAGCCGCCTTACAACAAGACCAGCAGCCACCACGAGCGTGATTGCAGCCAAGACCGATATCAAGCTTGGGACCATTCTCAAAGATCAAGATCTCACGACGATCGCGATCGCAGGGACGCCTCCGGTTGGAACCATTCTCGATAAGGACAAGAGCCGCGCTATCGGGCGGGGCGTTATCTCTGACCTTTACAAGGATGAGCCCATCATGGAGAACCGCCTGGCAGCTGTTGGCGCCGGCGGTGGATTGGCAGCCGCCATTCCCGCGGGCTTCAGGGCTTGCGCCGTGAGGGTCGATGAAGTCGTGGGCGTCTCCGGCTTCGCGACTCCAGGCATGCGCGTGGACGTTGTGATGTCCGGCATGCCTCCGGACAATACCGACCCCAGACAGGGTATCCAGGCGCGTACGATTCTCCAGAACATCCAGGTTCTGTCGGCCGGTACCGAGTATCAACAGGTCAAGGACACAGAAGGCAAAGCGAAACAAGTGCAGGTGGTCAATCTGCTGGTCACTCCGGATCAGGCCGAGATCCTGGAACTAGCCAGCAGTCAGGTCATCCGCCTTGTATTGCGGAACCCGCTGGACACAAAGACCGATCCGGTTCAGGGCACGGCAACGATTAACCTGTTTGCGGGTCCGAATGCCCCTGCTGCTGAGAAACCGAAGAAAGTCGTTGTGGTAAAGAGCGCTCCCAAGGCGGCGGCTCCCTATTCCATAGAGGTAATCAACGGCTCGAAAACGAGCGAAGAAAAATTTGCTTCTCCCGAGGGACACCAGTGAGAGCGAAGACTGGCATTACTATCGCAAGTTTGAGCGCATTATCATTTGTCTTGTGCGCTGGCATGGGCCTTCGGGCTCAATCATCCGCGTCTCCTTCTCAGCCCACAGGCGTAAGCACTCAGGACTCGGCGAATGACCTTTCGGTTGCTGTAGGCAAGACCGTATTGGTGGACATTGCGTGGCCGATCAAACGGATCGCCAATAACATGGCCGAGATTGCCGATGTTCATGCGACGAGTCCAACCGAGGTCATGGTGCAGGGCAAGACTCCCGGCGAGACAAGCCTGATTATCTGGGATACCCACGGCGGCCGGCAGTTCTTCAATGTGACGGTGCGCGCCAATACTTCGGCACTGAACGACAACCTGGACGCGATCCGCCGCGAGCTCAGGACCGAGCTTCCCGGACAAGCCCTGAAGGTCAGCTCCGAGAACGGCTCGATCTTCCTGCGCGGAACGGTCAAGGACCTCAATAGCTCTGAGCGCGCGGTCAAGATCGCCGCGGTTGGCTTGCCGGGCGCAAGCGCTGCCGGTGTGACCGGCAAGGTCGTCAACCTGCTCAATGTCGATGTCCCCGAGGGCGATAAGCAGATACTCCTCAAGGTGCGTTTTGCCAGCGTCGACCGCAGCAGCGAAAAGGAAATGGGCATCAACATATTCGATCTCGGCGGGCTGAATACCACCGGAGGGGTCACAACCGGACAATTCACGCCGCCGACGATCATACCTCCGATTGCCGGGGCTTTGGCATCGGCGACGATTCCGAATCTGAATCTTTTTGCCAGTCCCATCGCTAATTTGCCCTTTGGCGTAAGCATTGAGGCGCTAGAGACCAAGGGCGTGGTCGAGATTCTGGCAGAACCCAACATCCTGGCGACCAACGGCAAAGAGGCCAGCTTCCTGGCCGGCGGAGAGTTTCCCTACCCCGTTGTCCAGGGTGGCTCGGGCGGTACGGGAGCGTCGGTCACGATCATGTTCAAGGAGTATGGGGTTCGCCTGAACTTCATCCCTACCATCACACCCCGCGGTACGATCCGTCTCCAGGTGGCTCCCGAAGTCAGCGCCCTCGACTTCACCAATGCCGTCGAGGTCTCTGGATTTGATGTACCCGCTATCACCTCAAGAAAAATGAAGACTGAGGTCGAGTTGGGCGACGGTCAGAGCTTCGTGGTCGGGGGACTGTTGGACAACCGCGATAACGAACTCTTCTCGAAGGTCCCCTTTCTGGGAGATATCCCGATTCTTGGCAAGTTCTTCCAATCAGTCACGAAAACGAAGTCGAACACCGAGCTGATCGTCATTGTGACGCCGGAGATCGTTGCTCCGATTCCAGCCGGCGCACCGACGCCTCAGTTGAAGTTCCCTGGTAAATTCTTGCCGCCCAACACTGGCATTGCGATGAATACGCCAGATGCCAAGACCCCCGAAAACACTCCCGCACCTGCGCCGGCATCCATTCCGATCGAGAAGTTGCTCGACAGCATGAAACCCGAGACGCCGCTGATCATCGAAGGGAGTGGAGGAGGCTTTGGCGCCGGCTCTGCCTCCGCCCCTGCCGCCGCCGCCGCTGCTCCCGCGACCCAGTGAGGTTCCTGGCTGCCCCTCATCGCGAGGGGCAGCCAGCAGAGTTCCAGATGGGCCGCATGAAGAGCGTGGCCAACAGGCAAAGAGATACGAGACAACCGGATGAATCCGTTTCGCTCAATCACATTGGGATTGCGGGGATACTTCTCTTCAGCACGTACGCCCTGCCCGGATATCCGGATGCATATCGCGAACCTGACACGCGACACGGTGCTCGCCACTTGCCTGGAAGTGGCCGACAGCGGTCCAAAACGCAATAAGGGTTTACTTGGGCGGAAGAGTCTCTCCCCTGGAGAGGGGTTGTGGATCTTTCCCTGTGAATCCGTTCACACCTTTTGGATGCAATTTCCAATCGACCTTGTCTATCTGGACCGCCAGAAACAGATCAGGAAGCTCTGCAGCGAAGTGCCTCCGTGGCGGCTGTCAGCCTGCTTATCGGCGCATTCCGTCCTCGAACTTCCGCCCGGCACCATCCGCAACACGCAGACACAGCCTGGGGATACACTCCAGTTCTCGGATGCTATCTCAACCGGTGAAGTTTCTTCGCTTCCGAGTTGAATACCTCCCCTTGGTAAACAGAGCGGCATCCACTCGCCGCAAAGCTACTTCTCCAATGAGCCGATATTTGCCCTGTTTTCTGAGTCGCCCATCTCAGAAGGGAGCAGTCGTCGACGTTCGCTCCTACTGGGGTTGCGTTCTCATTCTTAGAGTTGACCAGGCGCTGACCCATTTTGTGGAGGGAGTGGTTGCAACGAGGTACCAGATCAACCACGCGGGAGAAGTCCAGTAAGTCCACTGTGTCAAAGCGAAGGCATAGGAAGAATTGCAATACAAAATGATCTCCACCAGGGCGCTCAGGAATGCTAGAGCGACCAAAAGGTCCCGCGAACGGACAAGAAACGCGGCTTGCAAGAGTGCGGGTATGACCAGGCCCTGATCGTAGATCCAGGTATAGGGCGCCACCAGGATGGAAACCAACATCAGCAGGCTGCCGTCGGTCAGCCAGTCCCAGGTTTGTCGTCGACGCCAGAAATAGGCCAGGGCCCATGCGCAGCCCAGGGCGGCCGGCAGGTACTGGAGCCAAATCGACTGAGGGCTGAGCCAATGGCGCAGCAGAAAGCTCAGGCACGGAATGTATTCACTCTCAATTCCAGACGACCGCACCATCTGCGAGTATTGAATCCACTCCAATGGGTTCATGAGATAGGTGACCGCGCAGCTTGTGGCCATGCCTGCCGCAATGCCGATCGCAAGCCTTTTGCTTTTTGAGTAAACTGTCCAGGCGATCAAGACCACACCGAACGGCAGAAAAAGCTGCGGTTTCATCATGCAAAGCCAGAGCGAGACCCCCGCCCAAAAAGGACGTGAGCGATACAGGCAGAGAAATAGGACCAGCCCGAGCAGGGGAAAGAGGGAAGTTTGTCCAAAGACCATGCAGAGCAACGCCGGCCCAAAGGTATAACCAAGCAAGTACCGGCGATTTCGGGGTCGGCCATAAATAATCCATAGAAGGTAGACCGAAGTCACGAGGCTTCCAAGGAGGAGAAAGAACCACAGCAGCCATCCCACCCTCAGACTGAGGAACTCAAGCGGAAGAACCAGGGGGAGCGTCCAGGGTGGGTTTCGCATGAGACCCACTCTATCCTCGGCGGCCGTCCCGGCCGAGTGCTCGATCCGCATCATGGCTTCCGTGTCGTAAGGATTGGAGTGGTGCGCGAGTTGCTGTGCAGTGGCCCAATAGAAAACATAGTCGCGTGTGATCGGAGCCGCAGGCGAGATCAGCTCCATGCCGAGAATCCCAACCATGCAGCCGAAAGCGATTCCGCAAACGGTAACGAACGGGAGCACCGCGGCCGTGCGCAGGATACTTCGGTGTGCGCTGAGAAACTCGTTCATCTTCATATCGGGCAACCTGATCCCAGAATGGCTTTGCGGTGGGCCGCATCGTCGAGCGAATAAGCACACGACGACAGAGGACTTCTCTGCGATTCGATGGTAGACAAGTCCGGCCGCGATCGGCGTTGATCGTTTTATCGGCAGCATCAGCATAATGTGCGGGTTCTGGTCTAAGCAAATGATGGAATGGCAGTGAGATCCATTCCCGGACATCGATTCGCTTTTCCTTTCGTTGACTGGATGGATCAGGCAGACGACAAGGGCAAATCATCGCCGTCTCCGGACCCGAAACTTGTCTCGTTCGGGCTTTCACGTGGAGCTTTGAGCCAATGGTAACCAGATGATTACTCGGCTTAGCAATCTTTAGTGATGTATACAAGGCATGGCTGTGTGCCTCCCACTGTATACAGTTGTATACAGTCCCGTCCAAAGCCCCAATGGGTCGATTTCATATGTTATTGATTTATTATGACGATAGTCATTGTTTCAGGATGGAACGCCAGTTGCTAGTAGAAGAGCGACCCGGCCTGAAGCTGGGAAATTCAATCTACGGAGAGGATCCAAATGAATAACATGCTTCTGAAATTGCAACTGAAGCTCCAGGAACTGATGAACCGCGAGGAAGGTCAGGATCTGGTCGAATATGCTCTGGTCATCGCTCTGGTTTCCATCGTTGCTGTCACCAGCCTGGGCACCCTGGCCACCAAGATCACATCTGTTTTTGCAGCAATCGCCGGCGACCTCTAACCCCGATCGAGATGATCCCTGCAATAGCAGGATAGCAGCATCGTGAACTCATATCCTCCACCACCAGCTTCGGTCCGTTGCGGGAGAGATCACAAGGCATTGCGGTTGCTTTGCAGTGCTCTCTCCCGCTGACGATCACCGTTCAACTTGAATCTTACAGGGAGACTCGAATGCGGCCCGCGATATGGAGGATTTGTTGTGAACTGAAAGACCTGGTCAGGCGCGAAGAGGGTCAGGATCTGGTTGAGTATGCTCTTGTTATCGCCTTAGTTTCAATCGTCGCGGTAAGTAGTCTGCATACGCTGGCCACCAAGATCACCTCTGTGTTCACAGCAATCGCCGGCGACCTTTAACCCAAATCGAGATGGTTCCAACGTAATCGTACTTGCGGCATCGCGAACCACCTCCTTTACCAGACTCGGCCCGGAGTACCGGGGATCCACGGAACGGTAGGATGGATTTTCCCGGAAAGCGATCCGGACTGTAAGCCAACTCACCGGGAGGCAGCCTCATGCGGTCAGCACTTTGGAAGATTCGTTCCCGACTGCAAGACCTCATCCTGCAGGAGGAAGGTCAGGATCTGGTTGAGTATGCCTTAGTCCTCATGATCGTTGCGATCGCTGCGGTCGCAGCAGTGGGAAATCTATCCGTAATTGTCGTTAACTACTTCCACTACATCAATACGAACTTTCCATGATGTCGTCTGAAAACCTGCTGAAGAAGGAACGGTCCGAATTTATCCGTCCTCTACTCATTTACTCTTTGGCCGGAGAGACTTGCAAAACAGATCAGTTGCCGGGGCGGTCTCTCCCTTGCTTTTTTACCTTTGTGCAGGATTTCCTTGATGCTTCCTTCAATATTGATTTTATCTTCCGCCGAGAGGGAAGCACGATTCGCCTTAAATAGCCATCTCCGCAGTGTCCTTTGTGCTGTCGCGGTATAGTACCGATATGCTCCTGATTTCTCCTCCGAAACCTGGCCCTACTCTGATCTTGATTGAAGCCGGCCTTACAGGCGCCGCATGCGTATCGGTCCTGGCATGGTCACGCCTTGGTTCCTCGTTCTTTCCGCACATTGAGCGTGCCTTTGGCAATCTGGCGCGACGGAAGGGTTGGGCTGTCGCCCTGGTTGGTTTATCGGCGCTCCTCTTGCGCCTTGCCATTCTTCCCTTCTGTCCCATTCCTTTGCCATTCGCCACCGATGGTTTGAGTTTTTTGCTCGCGTCTGACACCTTTGCACACGGGCGATTGACCAATCCCACGCCCGCTATGTGGACCCATTTCGAGAGCATCCACATCAGCATGCAGCCCACTTATATGTCCATGTACTTTCCAGCGCAGGGCCTGGTGATGGCGGCAGGCAAGGTCCTGTTCGGACACCCTTGGTACGGCATTCTGATCAGCAGCGCATTGATGTGCGCCGCCATTTGCTGGATGCTGCAGGCATGGCTTCCACCCAGCTGGGCATTGCTCGGAGGAGTGCTGGCGATCCTGCGTCTGGGCCTCTTCAGTTATTGGATCAATACATATGCGGGCGCCGGCGCGATCTCGGCTCTCGGAGGTGCGCTCGTGCTGGGCTCGCTGCCAAGGCTAATGAAGACAGCCCGGTTTCGCTACGGCCTTCTGATGGCTGTGGGTGTTGTCCTTCTCCTGCTAACTCGCCCTTATGAGGGCCTGCTTCTTTGCCTGCCTGTGTCGGTCGCGCTAGGCCGCTGGCTTCTCTTTGGAAAGAATAGGCCAGCCGCCGTGGTGCTGGTTCGCCGCGCCGCCTTTCCGGTGTTGCTGATTGTGGCTGCGGGAGTGTGGTTGGGATACTACGACTATCGCGCCTTCGGAAGCCCCTTCACTCTGCCCTACACTGTCGCGCGCAATACCTATGCTTCTGCGCCATACTACATCTGGCAGCCGCCGCGTCCCATACCCAATTACCGGCATGAAGAAATGCGGCGCTTCTACAGCGAAATCGAGCAAAATGGCTATGAGAAGCTGCACAGTGTATCGGGCTTCATTCCCCAGACGCTGACAAAATTCGGCTGGTCGCTGATCGCGTTCTTTGCCGCCTTCGCCCTGCTGCCTCCGCTCATCATGTTCCGCCGGGTAATCCTCGATCGCCGTCTCCGCTTCCTTGTCCTGTGTCTTCCATTTTGGCTGGGCGGCATGACGATCGGTATCTTTCTAATTCCTCACTATCTGGCCCCATTCACGGCGGCATTTTACGCACTGGGACTGCAGGCAATGCGCCACCTTCGTTCTTGCAAGCTCGAAGGGACAATCGCCGGCCTGACGCTGGTGCGTCTTCTTGTGACAATCTGCGTTGTGATGGCCGGCTTGCGCGTCTTCGCCGAACCGCTTCATCTCATTCCTTCTGAATGGCCGGGGGGCGAATGGATCTTCTTCTGGAATGGTCCAGGGCATTTCGGTACGCAGCGCGCTCAGATCGAAAGCCAACTGGAACAGATGCCTGGCGCGCAACTCGCCATTGTGCGGTATTCCCCAAAACACTTTCCTTTGGATGAGTGGGTTTGCAATGCAGCGGACATCGATGCCTCCAAGGTGATATGGGCGCGTGGGATGGACGCAACCAACGACCTGGAACTCATACACTACTACAAGGACAGAAAGGTCTGGCTGGTGCAACCTGATTCGCCGGCGCAGCAACTCTCTCCGTACCCGATTCCTGACGGCGGCTCGGCATCGCCCACTGGAGTAACAAGATGAATGCAGCTTCTGCCCCCGAGATAACCAAAGCTTCAACGCAGAAGGCGCATTCAGCGTGGACTATCTATCTCTTGTTTGCTCTCTGCGCCAGCGTTTATCTGTTTCCGTTCATGCGGATCATCATCGTCGGAAGGGACGAAGGCTCGTTTCTCGACGGCGCTGTAAGAATTGTTCAAGGCCAGGTCTTTGCCCGCGACTTCTTTGAGATCATGGGGCCAGGATCGTTCTATTGGTTAGCGATCTTCTTCAAGCTCTTTGGCGCCACCTTCCTGGCGTCGCGGATATGTCTATTCACTTCATCGCTGGGGATGGCTCTTTCGATCTATTATCTCTCTCGCCGGATCTGTAAACAAAACCAGGCGCTTCCGTGCCTCATTGTGGCGGGCACCTCTTTTGGAGGGCTATGGCCGGAGATTAGCCACCATTTGGACAGCAGCTTTTTCGGATTGCTCTCGGTAGTCTGCGTAGTCTTTTGGCTTGACAAGCCGAGAAACAGCTTCTTGATTGCTGCGGGGATCTTGTGTGCTGCGGCGACATTGACTTTGCAACCAAAAGGTCTTTTGCTGTTCTGCGCCATTCTTTTGTGGCTGTGGATTCAGCGCCGGAAAACCTCCGTACCTTTGTCTTCGTTCCTTTGTTTCGCCGGAGGTTATGTCGCGGTAGTCATGCTTGTGCTCTTGTATTTCTGGAACCAGGGAGCCCTGAACGGCCTTGTCTATGCCAACTTCGTCTTCCCGTACCATCGCTATGGCACAGTGAATACAGTTGCCTATGCGGATGACGTTTTCAGAATCTACTGGCAACCCTGGGCGGCCGGCGATGGTTCGAAATTGCTGCTTGGTATCTCCGTGGTCAGGATTATCCCCTTTCTTTTCGTGGCCGCGTTGCCCGTGCTCCTGTTAATCGCCGGCATTCGATACAAGTGGAAGCTCGCAACACCCGAGGTTGCACTCTATTGGCTCTGTGGCTGGGCAATATGGTTTGGGGAAATCCATCGCAGGGATATCTTTCATCTGGTGTTTGGTTCCTCGCTGCTGATTGTCGTATGGGTCCATTCGCTGACTCAAGACAAGAACAGGCTTTCCAAAACCGCTCTGCATATCCTCGCTGGCTCAGCCGTATTTCTCGTGGCTTTGAATGGCTGCTTTGTACTTATCCAGGGGGCGCACACCTCGGTGACTCCTGTTGGCAAGGTATCGTTAATAGGCGACGAGACGATATTGAGGTTACTGAAGGAGCACGTTCAGCCTGGAGAAAAAGTCTTGATTTATCCGTTTTGCCCAACATGCTATTTTCTGAGCGCAACCGCGAACCCGACAAGATATAGTCTGCTGGTATACAACTACAACACTCGTGAGCAGTTGCAGGAAGTTGTGGGTGACTTAGAGAATCAACGGGTCAAGTACGTGATATGGGATTCGGAATTCAATGCAACGATGAATAAGTTCTTCCCAGGAGTATTGCCCAAGAATCCGAACGATCTTACGATCGAACCCTATTTGGAATCCCACTATACAGTGGTAGAGGACGATCATGGTATCCGTCTGATGGCGCGGAAGTGAGATGACTCTGCAAACCGACATGAGAGCACGTCATGACGTCGGCTTGTCCAAATCGTCGAGCCGCCGGCTGTGTGGCGGTCGGTTGGGGGACCAGATCCCATCGTGTTTGCATTCTTCACCGGATTACAGGAAGTGTGCTGGCTTGGCCAACGAAGGCCAGAGAATGACCGGGGTTGCAACGGCCGAAGTTATTATGGAAGAGAACGTAATTCTGGTTATCAAGAGAAGGGGGGAAGAAGCTGCAAACTGACAGGAAATCGGATCCGGAGTTCAACCGCTATGCTTCCTCCTACGCAGAGTTGCTCGATGACCCGCTCAGGAACGGATTCGCGCGTGACCCGCTTCACTTCCACCGAAGAAAGTGGCTTCTGATTGAGCGCCAATTGAAGCATGCCGCTATGACGCCGGCAAATGTGAGATGGCTCGACGTTGGATGTGGACGAGGCGACTTGCTCGAATTGGGCGGTGGCAATTTCCTTCAGGCCGTTGGCTGCGACCCCGCTGCGGCCATGTTACCCTCGAATTCCTCATTCAAGACCCATAAGCAGCCTTCTCTTGTTGAGCTTCCATTTACGGATGGCTCATTCGGTTTTGTGACGGTGGTCTGCGTTCTGCATCATGTGCATGGAGGAGACAGGAACCTTCTCGCCAATGAGATCCGGCGGGTTTTAAGCCCTGGGGGACTGTGTTGCATCATTGAACACAATCCCTGGAATCCTGTGACCCGGAAGATCGTGAGCAGATGTGCGGTCGATGCGGATGCGGAGCTTCTTACGGCGCGTGAGACAACCAAACTGGTTGAAGCGTCCGGCTTCGTTCCATTCAGGACGGAATACTTTCTTTACCTTCCGGAGAGAATCTTCCAGAGATTCGGCGCCATCGAAAGGCCGCTGTCTCGAGTACCATTTGGCGGTCAGTACGCATTAGCTGCCCAAGCACCTTTATAGGGCTATAGGCTTTTTTCCACGATGAATCTAGGCCTACCCTTTGCCTCCGCGTATATCTTTGCGACGTATTGTCCGATAACTCCTAGACAGAGCAACTGTATTCCCCCCAGCATATAGAGAGGAATCACGATTGAAGCCCAG
>JBEKOA010000087.1:0-18233 GCA_049522255.1 Occallatibacter sp. | reverse complement strand
GAGCGTTCGCCGGTTCACCTCACAATCAGCCGCCTGCCCGCATCCAACAGAGAGCGTTGCGTCTCGGCCCTTCGCTCTGTCCATCCACGAACTCTCAACAGCACGCCCACTTGGAGGCCATCGAAACCTTTGAAGATCGCCCTGGAGATCACGCCCAATCTGGAGCCCCTATTCGGGACTCGCGATGAAAACCTCAGGCTCATGGAAGACTCGCTCGGCGTCCGCATCGATCTTCGTTCCGACGCCGTGCATGTGGAAGGACAGGACGCAGGCGTTCAGTGCGTTCAACGCATCTTTCAAGACTTTGAGGCGCTGCGAAAGCAGGGCGTCAATCCCCACAACGGCGAACTCAATGGATTACTGCGCCTGGTCGTCGCCGACCCAGCCACCACGCTGCGTTCGCTGGCCGACTCGGGCAAGCAGCGATCCGTCGGAGTGAAGCGCACCGTCCAGCCCCGCTCTATCAATCAGCGCAAATATGTCGAGGCCATCGAACAGAACGATATGGTCTTCGGCGTCGGTCCCGCCGGAACCGGCAAGACCTACCTCGCCGTCGCCATGGCCGTCTCGGCGATGAACGCCAAAAAGGTCAGTCGCATCGTGCTTGTCCGTCCAGCCGTCGAGGCCGGAGAACGCCTCGGTTTCCTCCCCGGCACGCTGCAAGATAAGGTTGACCCCTATCTCCGGCCGCTCTACGACGCCCTCTATGACCTGCTCGATCCGGAAAAGGTCGACAAGATGCTTGAGAAAAACGTGATTGAAGTCGCGCCCCTGGCCTTCATGCGCGGCCGCACGCTCAACGACGCCTTCATCATCATGGACGAGGCGCAGAACACCACCATCGAGCAGATGAAGATGTTCTTGACCCGCATGGGCAATAACTCAAAGGCGGTCATCACCGGCGACATCACGCAGATCGACCTGCCCAACCCGCGCAAGTCCGGACTGCTCGACGCGATCAATATCCTCAACGGCGTCGAAGGCATTCACTTCTGCCACTTCGAAGACGTCGACGTGGTTCGCCACGCCCTCGTGCAAAGAATCGTCCGCGCCTATGAGTCGGTCAAGCCGCAGCAGCAGGAGTTGCCGCTGGCAATAGGCGAAGCTATAGAAGTAGGCGCCCAGCCCCGCGAAGACCGCCAGCAAGCTCAGCCACTACACCCAGCCAAGCCGCAATAGCTTATGCAATATTGAAACGTAGTACTCACCCTAGCCGCATCTTTGTTTTTATGGCTGGGGTGAAACAAGTCGAACCCGCGTAGAATGAGAGTTACCGGTTCCGCATTCATTGTGGCCCCGAGCAAGATGATTCTCCTCGACCCAGATTCGGACCCCGACCCCGCGCCGAGTAAGACCCCGGCGAAGAAGACCGCTGCCTCCAGCGCTTCAGCTCCAAAGAAAAATCCCCGCCTGCCCTCTGCTCGCACTCTGGCCCGCTTCTTGGCCGACGCTCAGTCTGCCGTCCGCCTCAAAGGTGAAGTCACCGTCCTGCTCACGACAGACGCAGCTATCCGCAAACTCAACCGCCAATTTCGCGGCAAAGATAAAGCCACCGACGTGCTTTCCTTCCCAGCCGATGGTATCGGCGCTGAAGAGATCGCCGGCGATCTGGCCATCTCCATCCCCACTGCGTTCAAGCAAGCCGCGGAACAGGGCCATCCCCTGGCAACCGAATTAAAGATCCTCATCCTCCACGGCCTGCTTCACCTAGCCGGACACGACCACGAGGCCGATGATGGCAAAATGGCCCGCCGCGAACGAAAACTGCGCACGCGCCTGGGCATTCCCCAAGGCCTCATCGAGCGCGCGGAAACTCGGGTGCCCCAGGTCCGGATTCTCGGACCTGGGAAACCGCGAACCCTGGGTGCCCCATCGTTGCGGCGTCCCTCGGCCTCCAGGGTGGGAAACCACGAACCAACGGGCCGTAAATCGCAAACGCGTCGGGGTCGCAAGCCATGACCCTCCCCATCCTCCTCTTCATCGTCTTCCTCGCCGCGATCGAGACGCTGGCCTCCTATATCAGCCGCGTCTACGCCGAGTTCGGCAAGATCCTCACCCGCGAGATCGAAGAAAATCTCGACGCCTGGGAAGAACTCGTCGAGCCGCAGCTTGGCCTCACACGCCAGCATGCCGCCATCTCCGCCGCGGTCTTGCAGCAGCTTGCGCTCGGCCTGATCGCACTCGAATTCGGCGCCGTTCTCTTCGATCGCGGCGGCCTCACCCGCCCCAGCGCCGGCGAGATCGTGCAGGCAATCCTCGGCGTCGTGCTGGTCGTGGTCTTCTGCAATCAGCTCCTGCCCACGCTGCTCTTTGACCGCACCGAGGGCCGCTGGGCTGCGCGGCTCATCTGGCCCATTCGATTTCTTCTCTGGCTGATAACCCCCATCACCGTCTTTGTCCGCTTCTTCTTCTCTGTGGCCTCGCTGGCCGAGGAGCAGGTCACCGACGAAGAGGAGGCCGATGCCGATGTCGAAGCGCTGCTCGAAGCCGGAGAAGAAGAGGGCATCCTCGAGGAGAGCGACCGCGACCTGGTGCGATCCGCGGTCGAGTTCGGCGACAAGCTGGTCCGCGAAGTCATGACTCCGCGCCCTGAAGTCTTTGCCGTCCCCGGCAGCACCACACTCGAGAAATTCCTTGAACAGTTGCGCGAGCACAATTTCTCCCGCGTGCCAGTTTATTCCGGCTCCATCGACAACGTCACCGGCATTGCCTTCGCCCACGACCTGCTGCAAATCACCGACGAAGAAGCCCGCACCCGCCTGGTCTCCAGCATCGAGCATGAGGCTGTCTTCGTTCCCGAGACCAAGCGCGGCTACGAGCTGCTGCGCGAAATGCAGCGTGAAAAGCAGCACATGCGCATCGTCATCGACGAGTACGGCGGCGTCTCCGGCCTGGTCACCATTGAGGATCTATTGGAACAGATCGTCGGCAACATCAAAGACGAGCACGAAGAAGACGCGCCCCCTGGTTCAGCCAACGCCGAGCCGCAGCGAGAGCCCGGCGGCGTCTGGCTGGTGCCGGGCAACTTTCCCGTCGACCAGTTACCCGATCTCTTCGGCGAGTCGGCCGAGATCGGCGACCTGCGCAATGGCTACGAAGCCACCACGATCGGCGGCCTGGTCAGCGAGATCGAGGGCCGCATCCCGCTTCCCGGCGAGGTCGTCGTGCTTGAATCTGCCGGCATGAAGATGGAAGTCGTCGCTTCCACCGACCGCCTCGTCGAGCGCCTTCGCGTCTTCCCGCCCGCACAAACTGCCCCGACGCTGCCCGCTTGAGCCGAAATCGAACTTTGAATGCCGTAGACTTAGTCAGGAGTATCACCCCCTTTGAAGTCAGGATTTGTCGCCATTCTCGGCCGGCCCAACGCCGGCAAAAGCACGCTGCTCAACGCCCTCACCGGCGAAAAAGTCGCCATCGTCTCCGCCAAGCCCCAAACCACCCGCAACCGCATCGCCGGAGTGGTCGAGGTCCCGGCGCGCAAAGGCCAGCACCCGGCGGCGCAGATCGTCTTCGTCGATACTCCCGGCGTCCACAAGCCCGGCTCGCATCTCGACCGCCGCATGTTGCAAGAGGTCTACGAAGCCCTCGAAACCCGCGACCTGGTGCTGGTTTTAATGGATGCCACCCGCCGCGTGCAGTTGGAGGCCGCTGCCGAACCAGTCGCAGTTGAGGGTGACTCAAACTCCAACGACTGTCATCCTGAGCGAAGCGCAGCGGAGTCGAAGGACCTGCGGTTAAACGCCCCCAAGCACGAACGCACCAACTGGGCCAGCGAAGACGAGTTCCTCTTCGGACTCATCCGCAAGCTCGACTGCCCGGTCTTTCTGCTGCTCACCAAGATCGATCTGGTGGCCAAAGATCAACTGTTGCCGCTGATCGACACGCTCACCCACCACTTCGGCTTCGCCCAGGTCATCCCCGTCAGCGCCCGCAAGCGCGACGGACTCGACGTGCTGCTCCGCAAGATCGTCGAAGCCTTGCCCACCGGCGAGCGCTACTACCCCAAAGACCAGTACACCGACCAGCCGCAGCGCTTCATGGTCGCCGAACTGATTCGCGAAAGCATTCTCGTCGAGACCGGCGAAGAGGTCCCCTACGCGTCGGCCGTCGTCATTGAGCGTTTCGAAGAGCCGGCGCCCTTTGTGCCGAGGAAGAAGGGGGCCGTCCCCGCGCGTCTTCCGCTCACCCGCATCGCGGCAGCGATCTATTGCGAACGCGATGGGCAAAAAGCGATCCTCATCGGCAAAGGCGGTTCCAAGCTCAAGGAGATCGGCACCGGCGCCCGCCGCCAGATTGAATCCCTCCTCGGCACGCGCGTCTATCTCGAGTTGCACGTCATCGTCGAGCCCAACTGGCGCGAATCGAAGAGCTTCGTAGAATCCCTCGATTGGCGCAACCAGCTTGAACGGCTGGCGGGCGATCAGATCACCGAAAAACCATCAAACGAAGGCAAATAGTCGCGGGCGCCCTTAAGCATTTTCGGAAGTTGCCACTACTCCCCCCGCACCGCACCCCGCCCGCGCACCTTCACCGCATACATGCGCATATCGGCGGTTCCAATCAGCGCGTGAACTGTAGCCGCATCAGTGGGGGCCGTGGCCACGCCCATGCTCGCACTCACAAAGAGACGCTCCCCATTCTTCATCTGGAACTCGGTGTCCAGCAGCGCGCGATGCAGCTTTGCGCACTGCATCAGCGCCGCATCCGAGCCTGTCTCCGGCATCAGGATCACGAACTCGTCGCCGCCATAGCGGAAACACGAATCCTGCTCGCGGCTTAGCTCCTGAATCCGCTCTCCGGCGCGTGACAGTAGTTCGCTGCCCACCAGGTGGCCGTGTTCGTCGTTCACCATCTTGAAGTGGTCCAGATCGATGAACGCCAGGCTCACCGGGCGCCTCTTGGTGCATCGTTCCATCTCACTTTCTAGGACCTCGTAGAGATGGCGTACGTTGAACAGGCCCGTGCAGTCGTCGGTTATCGTCAACTGCTGGATGCGCGCCACGTCGTGTGCATTCTCGATGGCGATGGCCGCATGGTCGGCCAGGATGTGCAGAAAAGCGATGGTATAGTCGGTGAGTTGGTCGGCCTTGGGGTTGAAGATCTCGATGGCTCCGTGGGTTCCCTTGCGCCCGCGCAAGGGAAGCGCGATGACCGAGCGAACTGTCTTCGGCCTGCCGCTCTCCGCCTGCCGCACCCGCGGGTCGTTGAGGGCCTCCGGAACAAGCAGCGTCTCGCCATGCTGCACGACCCAGCCGGCAACGCCCTGGCCCACCTTGACGCGCACGTTGCGCAACGCGGATTCGTCCGCGCCCGCGATGATCGCGTAGTAGAGCTCCTGCTGCGTCTCGTCCAGCATCAGCAGCGTCCACAGCTCCGCCTCGATGAACCGCTCCATATGCTCAATGATGGTGCGCAGGATCGTGTCCAGGTCAAAGCTCGAGGTCAGCGAGCGCGCAACCTGATGGAAGACGAGAAGGTCGTCGATCGGGATGCGGCTTTCCGTCTTTTTAGCCATCCGGGGACCTGGTATGAGGAGTCTCGTTGCAATTCTTGCACACAAACGTTGTCGGTGCCTGAGGATTCAAGGCTCGACCGACACGTGCGTAATGCACCGGCTCTTCAGCTTCCCGGGGGAGGGGTTAGGTTTCTCAAGCCATATGCAGGCTCTGCACAAACTCGAACGCCAAAACCAAAGCAGGAGATCTTCTTCCTAGAAAGAATCTACTCGGCGGATGCCGCTGCGTCCACTTCTCTGTCAGAACGCCTCAGCCGCCGATATGAACCATCGAGCGGGAGGGCTTCAGGAATCCCGGCTCGCCAATGTGATGGCGCGCCTCCTTGCCCTCAATGGTACGAACAACATAGGTGGCCAGCTCCTCGTTGCTGGCCCCGGCGCGCAGGCGGCCGTACAGGTCGTGCTCGACCTGGGAGAAGAGGCAGGTGCGAATCTTGCCGTCCGAGGTGAGACGCACCCGGCTGCACGCCCCGCAAAAGGGCTGGCTGACCGGCGCGATGATGCCGATCTCGCCCACTCCATCGGCAAACGTGTAGCGCCGCGCCGTCTCGCTTGCCTCGCGCGGCTCGAGTTCCAACAGCGGCAGAACGCGCCCGATCCGGGCGACAATTTCCTTGAGGGGAACCACAATCTGCGGCGTCCAAAGCCGACCTTCTTCGAGAGGCATGAACTCGATAAACCGCACCACCACGCCCTCGCCACGCGCAAAATGGGCAAAGCCCTCGATCTGATCGTCGTTGAAGCCGCGCAGCAGAACGCAATTGACTTTGAGCGGCTCGAGTCCCGCCTCGCGCGCCGCGCGAATCCCGCCGAGGACCGCCTTGTAGCTACCAGGAACTCTCGTGATCCGCTCGAAGCTCGCCACCTCCACCGAGTCCATGCTCACCGTGACGCGCTGCAATCCGGCGGCCTTGAGCGGCTGAGCCAGCTCGTCCAGCAGATGACCATTCGTCGTCAGCGCCAGCTCCAGCGCTTTACCACCCGGCGTGCGCATCCGGGCCAACTCCTGAATCAGCTCCAACAGCCCCCGCCGCAACAGCGGTTCGCCGCCCGTCAGCCGCACCTTTGTGATGCCCAACCCGACAAAGACCTGAATCAGCCGCAGGTACTCTTCGTTGGCCAGTTCGGGATATTGCGCCCCCACTTCTCCCGTCCGGCAGTAGACGCATTTGTAGTTGCAGCGGTCGGTGATCGAAACGCGCAGATCGTGGATGACGCGCCCGTGGCTGTCCTTCAGCTGCGCTGCGGAGCGGATCGATTGCGGGTTCAGTGAAACAGCAGCCAACGGGTTCTCCAAAGGTATCGCATTTGTACCTTGCTTGCAGGTGGACCGCGGAGGTTTGCCGCAAGCTCCCCAAAAACCCGCCGGCCTTGTGTCAGTCGTCCACCAGCGTTGCCGACCCAAGGAGCATGAAACTGTAGCGCCTGCCTCCCGGTCGGCTGTTGCGGACTTCCAGGTCCACGCTTGTTTTCTTTCAGGGCAACAACCTTACACGCTGCAAAAAACTCTCTCCAAGCTGGCTGTGTATCAGTGCGGGGCTTCACAGGTTGCGAAAAAACTCGATCAACAGCGCCTTGTTTGAAAGGGCACGACTTCAGTCGTGCCGCAAAGGCTGCAAAATCAACGCGGGCTTCAGCCCCCGGAGAGATAGCTCTTCAAAGTTGAGGGCGCAAAAGGGTCCTTTTCCGCAGTCCGATCAGTCGTGCCATAAATGGCTGAAAGATAGACGTGGGCTTCAGCCCCTGAGTCGTCGTCTTCGGCATCCTCGCTCAAAAAACAGCCCATCTCCCCGGCTTGAGCCGTCCCGGCCCATCTCAGTCGATTCGCGGACTGCCCCGGCGCAGCCACGAGCCAACGGCCGCGCAGACTACGATTGCGGTCATCGCAAAGGCGAAATAGTAGCCGATCGGATGCGCCCAGCCGGGCGAGTAGCTCAGGTCCTGGCCCACCCACAACAGCAAGACCGTGGCGATCACCGCAAACTGCCCTGAGATCACCAGCAGCGTGTGGCCCAGGTCGCGCCGCGCATCCAGCGCCTCCACCTGGTCGGGAGTCAGGTTGCGCTCTTCGGGGGGAAGCAGGGAATTTGCCATCTTCGTTTCTCCAGTCTCTTTAGGCGTGTGCAATTCGCCCAGGTGAGCCGCGCCATCTCCTCAAGAACTCCCGGCACGGCAACGCTCTCTCACGATTCAATCACATATCGCGCCGCCCGCGCCAGTGATCAACCCCATGGGTAGTGATGCAGTTTGGGTCTTTCCTAAACGGCGATTACATGTGGCCTGCGTCTGACCCACAAGTCTGGGTGGCCCATGTCTGGATTTTCAGACATGGGAAACCACGAACCCCGACTCTCGCCTCATTCGTGTTTTGAACGTCGGCTTCCTCCAAATCGCCTTCCCACTCAGAAATGCAACGGAGGTGCTGCCAGCTTACCGACAACTTTCAACCGCCAGAGTTCTCTCTTACACTGAGATAGGAGGGCGTCATGGCCGATGGTCGCGAAGAGCGCGAAGAACGCGAGAAGCGCCGCGAACTGGAAGAACAAGAGGATCGCGAAGACCGGGTCGACCGCAAGCCCGTAGATGAGTGGGAGCCGGAGCGGGTCGACTCCTGAAAGCGCCGGGTGCCCCGAACTCAAACCGCCAAGAGGCCGGAACTGGGAGGCATTCCTCTAAAGCACGCCTTGTCTCAGCTCACGATTTCGCTGCCTGCGAAATCTCGCGAGAACGGAATACTGGACCCTACCCGTAAAGTGCGCATTCGAGTAACGCCGCTCTCTAGAGCGGCTGTACCGGCGGCGTCCACGCCGCCATGGTTCACGTGCGGGTAAGGATCCCCAAAAGACGGCCGACCCGGAGGTCGGAACTGCTTATATATGAATAAGTACCTTAGGAATGTATCCCCGGCATGCGGGACCTGAAATCAGCGGCGGATTTAAAGAGAAATCCTCTCCCCTTGGGTTCGTTTCTCCGCTTGCTCGTTCCCTTGTGCGAAGCCCCAAGCCCGCCTATTCCACCAAAAACGCCACCGACTGCAGTGCGCTGATCTCGAATGGCTTGCGGCAGCGAATGTTCACGCAGCCCAGCTTCTCGTCGCGCCGGACCATATAAGACTGCGCCTTGGCAAATTTGGCCCGGTCGCGCTCGTCGGCGCCCCGGGGCAGTTGCGCACGCTTCCGCCTCACTACCCAGGTGACCTTGTACTCGCCCGCCTGCCCGCACTTCGGGCAGGTGAGAGTGTGGGTGCGTTGCTCGGTCGTTTCGTTGAAGAAATCCCGCTCTTCCATGATCTCCCGGCTCCCCGTCCCGGCAACAAAAACGCCGCCGGGTACATGAAATCCACAGCCGGCAACGAACCCTCTCGCACAAAGCCCCAGAGAGGCTTTCGTTCCGGCAGAGTCTTACTCCATACTAGTCTTACGACAAAGGAACGCAAGCAGGGAGCCATGACGATACGCAAGCCAGGAAAATTCTCGGCCACGAAGGCGGTCAAGGCCAACGCCAGGGAGCATGTCGGCCAACCCAAGCCGGCCCGCGTAATCAGGTCCGAGCCGCGCACCGGCCGCGCCGCCAAACACAAGCCAAAGCTAGATGAGATCATCCACCAGGCGGATTAGGCAGTGTCTGACGGAGGCAAAATCGACCTGCCCTGGGTCAATGAAGAACTCAAAGCCCGCCCTGAGCAACGCCGGCAGGCGCCGCAAATCCACCAAAACCAATGAGGCGCGATAGCATTTTCGGAAGATGAATCTCAACCTTGTTCCGCAGCCCTCCAAAATTGAAAGGCGTGAGCTTGAATTGAAAGGCGTGGGCTTGTTTTGTATCAGTCGTCCGCCAGCTTCGTCGGCCCACGGAGAATGAAACTGTAGCGCTGGCCTCCCGGCCGGCTGTTGCGTGGGCCTCCAGGTCCACGCTTGTTTCTTTTATGGCACGACTTCAGTCGTGCCATAACCGCAAAAAAGACAAGGGATTCTGTTCGTTCTGCGCTATTTACCTTCGGTCCAGGTTGCGCCTTCCCTTGAGTTAGCTTGATTTTCATCCTCCGAAAATGCAACAGCCCCCGAAGGAGGACTTTTGCCGCGTGCCAAACACTCGACCGACTCTTCAAACACAGCCCGATACCCGAGTTGTAGATTGAAGATTTCAGAGGGGGCAGAGGGCTTCATCCCTCTGAATTAGGGTGCTCTCATAAGGCCTTCGGACCCGGGAATTCGTCGGTTTCCCGGCATTTGAAGGATCTACGACTGTAGTAGCAAAACCGCGGGCCAGAGCATCGTTTCAGTTTCAGAGTAGCCTCCCGCAGCCTCCAAGCCCACTGACAGGGCACGAGGACTCAGTCCTCGCTGGAATGGAAAAAACTGGGCATTTTCGGAGAATCCCCTGTCAACGAGAGGCTTTGTCTTACGCCGTCTTACGCGGCGTCTTACTCCTGTCCGACAAATGCCTTGCGTCTGTAAGACAGTCGTGGGACAGCCGTTCTGCTCGCCTCCGGCCCCACCGTTAAGTAAGACTCACCTTACCGGTACAGGTCGTGTCGATCCCGGGACGCAGATCAGCCTCCATTCGTCTCACAACGCCTCAAAGGCCGCTGGTCGGTTGGCAAGACACCGAGAATCATGTAAGACAGCGTAAGACGGCGATGCCCGAAGGTCAGGGCACCCTTTGTCAGATTGTCGCTGCTCGTCATCGTGTAAATCCCAGCCGTCGCGCGCCTCCCTCGATCTTCAACGTCACTGACCCCTCAGCTGGCGCACCATTCCCGCCCTATGGCCTGGGAGAAGACCCATCTCATAGCTGCCAGTTGAAAGAGATCGAGAATCGATTCAGTAATGCCCAAAATACTGATGCTGAACGCTATACGGTCCGGGAAGTATAGGCTCGGCCTGCTTGTCGGCCGGCTCCGGAGGGCTGGGGGCGGCGGTCCGTTTGTCAAAGATGCGGAATTGAACCACCAGATCCAGCAGCACTGGAACGGGCTTGCCATCTTTGACTGCCGGCTGAAAGCTGGCCTTGCGGATGGCCGCGACAGCATTTTCGTCCAGGCCGAAGCCAATGGGCCGGCCGACAGCGATCTCCTGCGCCTTGCCGTCGGGGCCAACAACAGTGTGATAGAGTGCCATGCCGACCACACCGTTTGCCTGCGCGAACTCATTCGAGTCCGGCTCAAATCTGGTCAACAGCAGCGCCTTCTTGTCCACCGTGTTCTGGCGCAGGATCGCCGGATCTTTGGGCCGATAGTCGGATTTGGCCGCCGCGGCTTCGTAGTAAAGCTTCCAAAAGTCGGGCATGGCAGCCAGCATACGCCCGTCCAAGCCCTCGGCGAAGATCTTGTCGAGAGAGTCCTTGAGCATCTTTTTAGCGTGCATCGGCGAAGTGGTCGTGGTCACGCTCGTGGGGTCGGCCGGGCGCTCAGTCTTGGGCGCGGCCGCAATCGAGGCCTTCAACTGATCGGCCTCGCTCAACTCGGCCGGCTCGCCAGCCGGCTGGGCGGCAGGCGCTGCCGGGGCTGCCTGTTTGCCCTTCTTGCCTTTTTCCTTGCCGGCCCGGGCTTCCTTCTGCTTCTTGGGTTTCACCACGATCTCCCGGTCGACGGTGATGGTCACTGCTCGTTTCTTTGGGGTGATCCTGACCCGGTCAAAGGCGGTGGATGGATCTTCAGAGGCAAGCTGGCCCACGAAGTGCAGCCCATAGCGGATGCCTTCCAGCTCTACCTTGTGTTTCGTCATGCGCACCTTGTTGATCTCAATGGCGCTGAGCGTATAAGAGGCCTGCGGCGAGTGGCCGATGAGCCGGCCACGCTCGTCAAATCTGAGCGAATTGTCCAGGTACCCGTCGCGCAGGTAGAGTGCCTTGCCCACCAGCAGTTGCTTCAACTCCTCTTCGCTGATGCCCTCGGGTTGGCTCGCATCCGGAGCCTTGGCAGCTTCCGCAGCCTGCGGCGCCGGCGGTGCGGAGGGCGCGGCCGTCGGCGCAACATCGGTGCCAACAGGCGCTGGGGCCGCTTTAGACTCTGGAACACTCTGCTCGCTCGCAGCAGTCGGCTTCGGGCTCTCTCCGGATTGTGTCTGAGGCTGTTGCGCCGCTTCGGGCTGCGCAGACTGAGCGGGTTCCTGTGCCTGTGCGGAACTAGCCAGCGCCAACGCCAGAGCCGCACAGCAAATCGCGGCGCCAAGCCGGGCCGAATCAGCCACAAAAGACAAATAAGACCGGGAATAAGCCACAGGCATTGAGGGAGACCCTTGAGCGACACTTTACCAGAACCCGAGTTCCACTGACGAACGGAATCGCCTGCGCTCCTCACCCCGGCCCATTCTTTGGTACCGGAGCGCGTTTGAGCCGCCAGAGAATTCGCCGGAAGATGCCCAGAATGCGGCGCGTGTCGTGCGCCGAGAGACTCAGCCGCCGCAGCAGCAGACGCAGATCGTGACGATTGGCCGGCTGCATCGCCGGCGGCGAATAGCCGGCCGCATCCATCACCTCTTCGATCAACCCGCCCAGCAACTCAAGACGGCCCGAGCTCGCAGCAGGATTCTCCGCTGCTGCCCCTGGCTGCTCACCTCCCGGTTGATCGGTCGAGCCTTCATCTCTGCCCAAAACCTCCAACAGGGGCAGGCGCGCGGTCAACTCATAAAGGCAGACTGCCACGGCCTGACCGAGATTCATCGACGGCTGCGCGGGGTCTGTCGGAATCTCCACCAGAACGTGGCAATACGACAGATCCTCGCGCGTCAGTCCATGCTTCTCCGAGCCGAAGACGAGAGCCACGCGCCCGCCGCGCTCCAGTTCCTGGCTCACCAGAGGCGCAAGCAGCGGCAGCGAAACCACCGGCTGTTCTGCCTTGCGCCAGGTGAGCGTTCCCGTACCCACTACCAGCGTGCAATCGGCCACAGCCTCGGCCAGGCTTGCCATGCTTTTTGCGTTGAGCAGCAACTCCGGCGCTCCAACCGCCGACCGCGCCTCGCGCCACGTGGGCTCAAAAGACGCGGCCACCGAGAGCCTGCGAAAGCCGAAGTTGGCCATCGCCCGCGCCGCCGCCCCGATATTCAGAGGATTCCGCGGCGACACCAGCACCACGTCGAAGCGCTCGCTTTGGCCTTCCGTCAGCAAGCAAGTATTGTAGTTTGCCGCCTCGAATGCCCCAAAGTATCAGACCGCGAATAACCTCATTTGAAGCTCGCCCTGTGTCGGTCCCCCACCGGCCTCGCCGACCCACGGGAGGGTGAGCCACCCACGTTGTCTCCCGACGGAGCGAGGATGAAGCCGCCTACGATCTTTCTCCCGGAGGGAGTATTGATATTAGCCCAGGAGAAGTGCAGCGCACTCCTGGGTAAGTGTCAACATACGAGCCGCAGTCCCGTAGGGACGGCGCGAAATCGCTACCCGGAGCACGTTTCAACACAACCAACAACCTGCAACCCGCACGGAGAGTGTTTTGTTTTTTGGACGCAACTTTAAGCCTGCCCTGAGCAACGTCGAAGGGGACCCGCTTCTGCTTCTTATCGTCAAACACCCTGAGGCACGCAGCGGTTTCAACCCCCGCAACAACCCGCCCACCCGTCTTCGAGAGCAAATCCACGCCGCGAAGCCGCCCCTCCAACTCCGGGAATCCACCGAAGACCCAATCGCGCAAACCCGCCAACTTGCTAACCCGCAATCGCCGCCAAGCGGCGCGAACTTGCAGCTCTCGAATCAAACCGCCACCCAACGATAGGTGACCAGACAGCTTCGAGCGCCAAAGCCTCAACACGCCATCTCGCGCCGGGGTTTGGAGCGGCGGTGACTCCACGAGCAACCTCAAGCTGAAGCCAACCCACGCGCCGCCGCTCTTGTATTGAGCGGATTCCGCCGCGACACCAGCACCATATCGGTCCGTGCGGAGCTAGCTCTCGATAATCGAGCCGGCACCATTTTGCAGGTGCTTTCTCGGATCTCATCGCGTGCTGGCAGAAGCCCCTGCGTTGAACTCCAGAAGCAAGACCTCAAAGGAGCTTCCCTGAAGCGCCTCTCATAGAGTGCTGGTTGAGCGGATTGATGGAAGCTGCGCAAACTTTGATCAGAGCATAATTGTCCATGCGCGCAGGTTTTGCTATATCCCTTGGGCTGCAGGACATTCCGAGGTCCGCATTGTTCATGGACAATCGCTTTCATAGCGGGTTCCTTGATTCAGCTCTCGCGGATGGAGGTCTAAGCCTTTGATCAAGAGCCACAGGCCAACCAGTATTTCGGCGACGCCCAGAGGCATCTCGCCCAGTTGCAGAATCCTGTGATACTGAGGCAATAAGAGATCCGCAAAATTGGTGATCATCACCAGCAGCGTTCCAAAAAGGCCGAAAGCCGAAAGTGCCTTTGGAAGATAGTTCGATTTGAAAAGCAGATAGAAGAATAGAATGGACCCTATGCAAAAAAATAAACCAGCCACGATGAATCCATCCGAATACACAGCTGAACGCAAATTCACAATAACTGCCGGCTGACTCGATCCAAATGATTTCGTGTAATCTGAGCTGATAAATACCTTCAAAACAACAAAACTGAAGAGACTCTGGAGTCCGAAAATCGTGGCCTCCGCTAGTCTGAAAAGAAGCGCGAGCAGCGCCAGATTCTTGTCTACAGGCTTGACTGTCACGTATAGCCCCATCGCCAAGAAAACTGTACACAGAGCCCCGATGAATATGCTGGTAAGCCCGATGCGATAGAGCAGTTCCGACCTCATAATCGCACGGGCAGTTTCTGTGATATTTCCTGGAACTTCAATATGGTTGGCAATCATGACGCCCACCAAATAGGCGAGGTCGACGAACAGATACATGAAGCCTGCAAGCCTTGCCCACCTGACCTGTGACCTATCATTGTCGGAATATGTCATTTCATGCTCTCCCTTTGGCGCGAGAACGCTGCATGATCGTGATCTTTTGGCTTCAGCGACTGTCATCTTATTCTCTTTCTGCTTGCGATTCGCTACGCTCACTCTTCCAACGCCGCGCCAGCCTGCTCCTGCCATCGTTGGGGGTTCACACCTATCACAAGAAGCCACAGCGTCAGCGCTAGTTCCCCGAAGCCGTCGATGGCCAGATTGTATGGGTAGAGAGCGTGTGCAAGCGGGGGGATAATAAATGTAAGGCAAGCCAAGCCGGAAATCGCCAGCAGCACGCCCAGAACTCGCGGCAGAAAGGTCGACTTGAAGATAAAGTATCCGATGAGCAGGCAATAGCACCCGTAAAAAACCATGGCAATGCCGTAGCCCCGGTTATAGAGTTCAAGAGACATCGTCGCCTGGACACGCAATTGTTCCGAACTGAAAGCGCTTGAATCTTGCGCACCTCCCAGGAGGACCAGTGCGGCGATATGAAATACATTGATGAAAGCCTGAACCGCACATCCCACGAGGCTGAAAAAGGCCGCGAGTAATGAGAGTCTCATGTTGACTGGCCTGAACAAGTAATAAAATAAAGCAGTTACAACAACATAACAGATGACCATGCTGAGGTCCGCGGCATACCCCAGCCAGAATGACGGATGGCGGATGCTGTCCAGAGTAGTCGTAAATCCGCCGCCAGCCAAGGATGTTATTACTCCCATCAGCATTGTGACCAGATACCACAAACCGGCAATTCTGGCCTTGCTGCGCGGCGACGATTTATCGATTGCAGCATTTGTCATTTCAAAGTTCTCCAGATTGGATTTCACTTATCTCGTGGATTGCGCCACAACTGAATCCATGATTCCATTCTCCCGCGACCGTAGGTTTACGCCTTTGAACAACAGCCACAAGCCAACGGAAACTTCCGCCACAAAGATGGGCAGCCAGCCGAGTTGCAGCAGCTTGGAGGGATGCGGAAAAATGATGGACGCAAAACCGGTAAATGGCACCAGGACTGACCCAAACAGTCCCCACGCGGCAAGGATTCGCGGAATGGCTCTTGCTTTGAGAAAGAGACAGAAAAAAAGAATGGACCCAGCGCCATAAAGAATGCAAGCGATGTTCAATGCCGCCGCATCCAGGAACGAATGTAGATCCGCATAAGCCGATAACTGCTTCACGTCAAGGATGTTGGAGGAATATGCGTCCAACCGTTGCTTCAAAAAGGCATAATCGATCAGTTGTGAGACAGCGCCCACGGCTGAGTAGACCAGTTCAAACGCCAAAGCCAGCAACGCCAGATTTCTGTCGATCTCACGGACCGCTACATAAAGGCACACTGCCAAAAGCACGGCGCACAAAGCGCTGAGCGACCCCAAAGCCTGTCCGGAGCGGAAGAGAAGTTCATTTTCGACTACGCGATGAGCGGTCTCCACGATATTTCCGGGGACTTCCAATCGGCTGGTAATCCATACTCCAAACAGATAGACCGCCATAATAAAGAGATACATGAAACCCGCAAGTCTCGCGTATCTGATCTGTGATCCTTCGGTTTCACAGCCCGCCATTTCGACCTACTTTCGTCTCGATCTGCGTCCGACACTCGCACGCCTGCGGCCACCGAGCGCCGGCAGGAAGTTGAAAGTCTCGCACCATTCAACAGGAGATGCTGTGATTCTGTACGATCCTGCAATGCAAAATGTTCCAGCGAGAATATGTCGCAATGGTTTCTTCCACTTAGGGGCAAGTGGCCCCGGTCCTGCAAGCTTTGTAAACCACAGATGAGGGTGCCCCCGCTCGCTCGCTCTCGGGGACCGGGGAGACTCCGGACCTCAACTAGCAAGAAGAAGCCCATGGTCTAGCAGGATCGGTCCCCGCACACGCCCCGGAGTCCTCCGCACGACGAGATGCCCATGAGGCCGGGGGTTTCGCCAACGCGCGGCTTCGCCGCGGGGATCGATTTCCAAGAAGCTGTGGACCGTTTTGTGCCGGGTTTGAAACCCTGGCCTGCGGATGAACCTCGAAAGAGCGCATCTGTCCAAATCTTCGCGAAGTTGCTGGTCACCGAAGCACGCTATTTTGCCCCAATTTGCCTCAGATCCGCAAGAAAACTCCACCTCCAAGGCCACATTCCCTATAAAACCTCCATCTCCGAGGCCACATTCCTGAGCAAACCTCCACATTCAAGGCGAAATTCCTCGCTTCCCTCGCTGGCCTCGGGCGGGCAAGATCGGCTAGCCTCAAAAGCATGGTCTGGACCAACCCAGCCGAGACGGCGCTGAATGCTTTGAGTACCACGCCCCTGGTGCGCTTCTCTGTGCTGGCGCTCAGTTCGATCTTTTTTCTGGTCGATCCCTTTGCGGCGATTCCCTCCTTTCTGGCGATTACCGAGAGTGCCGACCCAGCGCGCCGCAAGCGCATGGCGCGCAAGGGCGCGTTGACCTGCTTCATCGTGCTCACCAGCTTTGCCGTTGGCGGCCAGTTGATCTTTCGTCTCTTCGGCATCACGCTTCCAGCTTTTGAAATCGCGGGTGGAATGATTCTTCTGCTCATCGGCTTAGACATGCTGCAAGCCAAGCGTTCCGCCACCCAGGAGACCCACGGCGACGCCGAAGAAGCCACCGCCAAGGAAGACGCCGGGATCGTTCCGCTGGGGATTCCGATGTTGGCCGGCCCAGGTGCCATCTCCTCGGTAATGGTCCTCGTAGGCCAGGCGCCGAGCATCTGGCACTGGCAGATGGGCGCGATTCTGGGCTCGATCGCAGTCACGAGCCTCGTCAGCTACTGGGTCCTGGCCGGCGCCGGCCGAGTCCGCCAGGTGATGGGCGAGACAGGAATCCGCGTCCTGGTAAGAGTGATGGGCCTGCTTTTAGTAGCCCTAGCCATGCAGTATTTCGTAAACGGCCTAACAGATCTAGGCCTGATCGCCCGCCAGTAACGCGAGTTTCCCACAGATAATGATGCTTTCCACAGGGCGCGGGCTGGTTATCTGGCTTGCAAAGCAGGTTCGGCCTTGCTATTCTTACGGAGTTGCAACAAAGCGACTGAGGTGTACTCTGCGCTTTGCTTGCAAACGGGGGTGGCTTGTGCTACCCTTGAAAAGTTACAGATGAGCAGTAGAGCCTCCCGGTGGCCTGTAAGGCCTGCCCCGTTGAGGGAAGTGGGAAGCTGGTTGTGATGCTAGTTCGTTGGGTCAGGTGAGGCAAAAGCCCCTGAACCCCTGTAGGGAATCCCGCAGAGAACAAGCCATTGCATGACCCAGGAGGAAATCTCCTGTGAGCCCTAGTGGCTCAGTTGGATTGATGTTTGATATTTTGCGCTGCGCGATGTTTCTGAACGGGAGTTGATTCGGTCAGGCTAATCGAGATTCGCATGCGAGGGTGTCCCGCCAACAGCGTGTTGGAGCGGCCTCGGGCGACGAAAAAGATTACAGGCTTGACACAATAAGGGATCTTCGATATGTTTGAAAGGTTCGCGCAAAAACGCCAATGACCGCTGTTAAGCGTGGAGTTGGCAAGCGCAACAAGTTCGAGGACAACCTGGAGTAACATCCGGGCCTCGATCCAAAAGGGCACCGCTCAGGCGGAAGGCTCTCAAGGATCTTTGACAATTAGGTTGAACATGCCAGTTATGAGAAAAGATCAGGTTTGGCTTGATCATTCTCACGTAATTGCATCGTGCGTTTTCGAGCGTGCGATGCCGCTGAACCTCTCCGACCTCCGTCGGGCGAGGGGAAGCAATCAGGTTTCAAACGAGAGTTTGATCCTGGCTCAGAATCAACGCTGGCGGCGTGCCTAACACATGCAAGTCGAACGAGAAAGTGGAGCAATCCATGAGTAAAGTGGCGCACGGGTGAGT
>JBEKOA010000086.1:0-18407 GCA_049522255.1 Occallatibacter sp. | reverse complement strand
TCTCAATCGGCTTCAGTTCGGATGCTTTGAGTTCCGGAGCCCCCATCGCCTCGCGCAACTCGGCCCACGCCAGTTCGAGGTCTCCCTGGGCCGCAATCAATTCTTCTTTGCGGGCTGCCACGTTTACCTGGGCCGACATCCGGTCCGACTCAACCGCAAGGCCGGCCTTGACGTGGTCTTCAACCGATGTGAGCAGCGCCGCGGCCGTCTCCTGGTCATGCTGGGCAACGTCGATCTCCCGCAGCGCGTAGAGCACCGACTGGTACGCCCCGACGACGTGGAAGACAATCTGCTGGTCCACCGCCTTCGCGGATGAGGAGGCGCTTTGTTTGAAGTGGTCGGCGCGGCGAATCTCCCGCTGCGTTTTGAACGAGTCGAATCCTATCCAGGAACCAGAGAAGCGTGTGGAGGAATTTCCGATGGGCTGAGGGAGGTTCAGCGCGTTCAGAGCAAAATCCCCTTGCGTGAATTGCCGCTGCCGGAGACGGGTGCCAAAGGCATAAACCGGGTCGTTGCCGCGGGAGATGTCTTCAATAAAGTTGAGTTGCGGCAAGAGTTGAGTGCGGGCCATCGCTGCCGCGGCCTTGGCGTCGCTCAAGTCGGCGCGTGCGATTGCGGCTTGAGGGCTCTGCCGCAGTGCCTCGTCGATGGCTTGACGAAGCGTCAACGGATCTTGCGCCCTGGCGGCCAATCCTCCTAAACAAAGCAGGAGCGAGAGGCCGATGTATCGATAAAGGCGAGAACTCATCGAGTGAAATGTCCTTGGGTGATTCATTCATATGAATAAAGTCCTGGAATGGGGAATTCGTTACAAGAGAAGTGAAATGGAATTGGTCAATGGCTGTAACGCCTATGCTGAGCCGAATCAGTCAGGGATGGACCGCCTCGGCAACCATCCACTCCATGATGGCCTCCGCGCGCTGCCTATCCAAAGCGTGCGGCCCCGGAACACGGAGATGCGTTAGGTGATGTTCACAATGTCGCTCTTGGAATGCGGGCCGAGCCTTCGTCACAACTTCGCCGGCGTCGGCCGTTTGTGGGTCATTTTCGGAGGACACAACAAAGATCCTACGGGGCGCCACACATCGGAGCACATCGTCCATATCGAACCGCTGCAGGAAGCCCGGAATCACGAGTGACATCTCCAACCCTGTTCCGTTCGTGAGCTTCTCACGCAATGAACAAACCGCCCCGCTCGTGCAGGCATACGCAACTCGCGTGTCCAAAGCTGCAAGGAAGAGAGCTGAGATGCCGCCAAAGGAGTGACCAATCACCCCCATCTGAGACGAATTGGAGCAAGCTTGAAGAACCGACAGTGCGTCACCACAATCCTGAAGCACCTTCCGCATCAGTAGGTCCCCAACCACAAGGCGGTGGGCCATCTGATTGTAGTATTGCAGCCATCCCGCCGCCGTGCTGTACGGTTTTTCGAGCTTGGGCGCCAACCCCTTTCCTCCGCTGGCGGTTTTCATACGCGATTCAAATCCAACTGAATCTGGTGCGAGAACCATGATGCCTTGGCGCGCAAGAGGAGGGCCGAACGCCTGAAGCGGATCGCCCACGAGGCCGGCCACCTCACTCTTTCCTATCTCCCATTGGCTGTTGTGCTGGTGCAGAGCGAGGACTGCCCCTCGCACCGGGCCATCTGGTACAAACAGAAAAGCCTGAATCTTTTCGCCATCGGCCGTGGCATACTGCACTAATTTCCGCCGGAAACCGTCCACTTCAATCGAACTGAGAACTTGTACATCTGAAGCGACAGATAGCGGGGAGAATCCAAGGAATGATGCGATCTGTTCGCGTAGAGAGTCCATGGACGCGTTTCCTCAGCGACGTAGTAAATGCAGTCGTCTGAACTCATATTACGGGCATTGGGGGATCCATGCTTTAGGGCTTGGCGCTGTTTCGTAGGGTCTCCGGTTACCCTTCCCAAGCCCACCTCTTGGCGCATTCAGGTATAAATTCCCTTTACGATGAGCTCGCCGAACGCATTTCGAAGGGGCCGGTGCGATTCCGGATCTTGGTGCAGATCGCCGACGCAGAAGATACCGTCGATGACGCCACAGTCCACTGGCCGGAAAGCCGGAGACTGGTGGAACTGGGCACGGTCGAGTTGAGCCAGGTTGTGCCGGACACTCTCGCACAGCAGAAACACATCATCTTCGACCCGATACCGAGAGTGGACGGTATCGAGCCCTCGGCCGATCCGCTCCTCGAGCTGCGTGCGGCGGTTTATCTTCTGAGTGGAAGGCGTCGGCGCGCCGCGAATGCGTAGACCGGTCGCCACTGGCAGTGCTTAGGTACGTGGTTGGGTCGAGTGCTGTGACCCCGTAGAGCATTCCATCGAGGAAACGGCTCAAACCCAAGCTGTGAGAGCAATCGACACCGTTAGCGTCTAGGAGGAGATGAGTTTGTTGTTTTTTTGTCGGAGATTCGCGACTCCCGGGCAGGGGAACTTGTTGCAGCGAACCTGGCCGCCTTGCTATCGCTGCCGGCCTGGGTTGTAGGCGTAGATATACCCGTTTCTGTCAGTGTCGGAGTCGGTACGGCGCTCCCCAGAGAGATGGATTTCAAAGTGCTTCTCCGGCGTGCCGATGCCGCGCTCTATTGCGCCAAGGACAACAACCGGCACTGCTTCCAGGTCTTCTCCGCAGGGCTGGAAGAGAGTCCCCGGGAAAACGAGCAGAGACGAAATGGCACCAAGGCGCTCGCGCCGAAGGCCTGATGGAGCAAGTGGGCGGACATTAGGGAATCGCCGATATCGTCTCTAGCGGCACACCGTCTTACCGACAGTTGTCGCGAGAGCAGAGATTCCTGCTGAAAAACGGCAAGACGTGATTCTGAAAGCGATCGGCAACGGCACTGGTATGAGTGCCTGAGTAGATTTCAAAGCTGTTCGAGATTCCGTACTTGTCGAAAACGTCGTGGAGTTTTCCGGCATCGAACCTCAGTCCGTCCTGATCGCCAACGTCCATGGAGATGGCGCGGTATCGCTTGAGATTTCCGATGTATTGATCGACGAAGGCCAGCGGCGCATTGGCCGCGAATTTTGCCTGGATCTCGGGTACCGGGTTGCCGTCCTTTGTCGGCAGATCAAGGTAAAGCGGCGGGTTCTTGGGGTCCGGAGCCCATGCGGCAGCGGTGGCAAGCTGCGCAATGCTGAAGCCCTGCATAGCAGCCGCGGCATCGGATGGCGATTTCAATCCTGCGATCTTCTTCTCATTTTCAATCGCCGTCTCTTTCATCTTGTCCGCGGGGCCGGGCCCTCCACCCGTCATTGGCGACAGGCAACAGGGGCTCATGATGTAGAGGCTGCCGAAGACGTCGGAGTGCTTCATGCCGATGCGCGTCGCCCCATAGCCGCCCATCGAGTGGCCGACCAATCCACGGCTTTCACGATTCGGAATCGTCCGGTAGTGCGCGTCAATATAGCCGACGACGTCACGGGCTATGAAGTTTTCAAAATCGCCGGTGGTTACGGAACTCGAATACATCGAACCGTTATAGATGGTCTTCGAATCGGGCAAAACGACGATCATCTCTTGCGCGCCTTGGGCGAAGGCGCCTTCGATGGTTTGCGGCACGTGGATTTCGTGCGTCCACTGTTCGGCCCCGATGAAAAAGCCGTGCAGAGCGTAGACCACCGGGTAGCGGCGCGATGTTTCCTTGGCGTAGCTGGGCGGCAGGAAGACAATCACATCGCGATCGACGGCATCGTCCTCAAGATTGCCTTCGAGAGCCGCGCCGTGAACCTTAATGTGCTCGACGGCAACCGGCTTCGCGCCCGGAATCACCGGCGGCACGATGGTTTGCACCTGTGACGAGAGCATGGAACAGGATGCAAGAGCTATCCCCAACGCCATTGCCCAAAGCAACTTCTGAATCTTCATCAGTGTCCTCACTTGGAAAAAGGTGGCTATCGCACACCTGCGATACCGAAGCACATTACTGCAGCGGATACGAATAAACACTGACACTAAATGGGGGCGCCTCAATCGTATCGGGAACCGGTCCGAGCGCATGTTGCTCGACTGCGACCTCTGGCTTTTTGCCGACCGCGACGACTGCATCCACCGACGATGGAGCCATCTGCCAGAGAGTGCCTTGGCCGGCAAGCTTTACGCCATTGACCGCCAGCTTCATGCTCTGCTTTGTGTCCGAAGGATTGAGCACGGCAAACGTGAGCGTCTTGCGATCTTCGCTGAGCGCCGCGCTCACATCCAGCGGATAGGTGTCGCTGCCGGGATTGACCGCGGGCTGGTCGCCGCCGGCAGGAAACACCGGTTTGGGCTGCGGTGAGTCGCCTGTGACCTCGACCGGAATGACGCCGAAGTGATCGCGGTACATTTTGAAGAGCATGCCGGTGGGGTTAAGTATGGCTTCGATGCGATTGGAACTCATCATTGCGGTTGCGAAGGTGAATGCGCCAATTTGGAAGATATCGGAATGGCGGAACATCTCATGAAAGGCCCATGCGTAGGCGGGAACGGTTTTGTAGGAGTTCGGTCCGCCGCCGAAGTAGGCCCACTCGTCGATTGCAATGGGAACCGGCTTGGCGCGGAGCGCGGGAATCCGCTTGAGATATTCCTGGTAGTGCTCGTATTTTGCGCGGACCTGTACGGCCGGGGCGCGCTGCCATTCAATGAACGACAGGGGAGGATCAATGGGCACCTTCTTCTGCTGCTTCATGTCGGTATGCTGGGTGCCGGATGCGTAGTAATGCTCGCTCACCATGTCGATGTTGTCGAGGCAGTTGAGCAACATCTGACCGGTCCAGTCGGCTGGGGAAAGATAGTCGGGAACATACTGGCCGTTGATGCGTCTGGCCTGGTCTGCACCCTCCATCACATCGGGCATTGCGCCACCCATGATGAGCTTGATGGAGGGATCGACCTTGCGCATCTCCTTGGCAAAAAGATTGTGTTTGAGTTCGAATTGCGGAAGCGACATGGAGCCCATCTGGTAGTCGCCCCAGGGTTCATTGCCGACGCCCCACAGCTTGACGCCGTACGGCTGCGGATGGCCATTCGCGGCTCGCCATTTACCCATGGGCGTGGTGGCGGCGCCGTTGGTGTATTCGACCAGGTCGCGTGCGGACCACGCATCGCCAAACCCTGCATTGACGGTGATGTATGGATCGACTCCGAGCAACCGGCAGAGCGTGAGAAATTCGTCGGTACCCACATCGTTCGGCTGCAAGGCGTGCCACACGGGATCGAAGATGGGCGGCCGCTTGTCGATCTCGCCCACACCGTAGCGCCACTCATACGCGGAGACGAAGTTGCCACCGGGAAAGCGGAGGACGCCAAAGTGCAGCTGCTTGAGCGCAGCGATGACCTCCGCGCGGAAGCCGTCGATGTTGTCGGCGGGCATAAGTGAGACCGTGCCAACATGGAAGGAACCGGCGCCAGTGCCTGTGATCTCGAGTGTTGCGTCATCGGTATCGGCTGCGGCAGTGTACCGAAGCGGAAAGCTGCGGTAGGCGGCGCCAAGCGTCCCGGTGGTAACCGACTGACGGTCAGCGGCATCCTTGCCCCAGATCAGCGTAACCTTGACCGTCGCACCGCCAGAGCCCGAGAGCAAAATGCGCCCGACGTAGGCCTTGCCTTTGCGAACCGCGATGCCGGACTGGCTGAAGCCGTGCGGCGCTATGGTGTCGAGCTTGACCAGAGGCGTCTGTTCGCCGGTGAAAGGCGCCTTGGTGTCCATCGTGACGACACCGTCGCCGCCGATGGGAGCCCACCAGCGCGTAGGAACACGGCGGAAGCGCGGGTTCCCCGCCGCATTTCCCATTACTGGCGGTGGCGTGGGCGCGCTGGACGCAACCGGGTAGAAGAACTTGCGATCGACGAGCATCTCAGACCAGACACCCGCGTTGACAATGTCGCCGCCGTGCTCGAGAAACTGCCCATAAATGTACTTCGAGATCGGGGCGCCGGTCTTCGAGGCGTCAATCGCGACATTGACTGGAGGCTTTTGCGCGACTGTCACGGCTGGGAGGAACAGCACGGCCAGCATCAGTGCCGGCATCTTCAAAGCGGATGTTCTTATTGCTGATTGCATGATGATTAGCTCCCAAGTGTTGCCCAGTCATCTGAATTGCACATTGCGCTGTACTGCAATAGCGCATACCATGACTGCTCGTTTGTGGTTCCAGAAGCAGGGGACAGCTATACACGGCCCGCTATGGTTCCAGCGAGATCACAGTCACCGACTTTGGCTCGACCGTCAGTGACAGCTTGCCGTCCTTCACAATTGCGGAGATGGACTTGGGCACAACGGTGTTGGGAACCGCAAATGTGTTCACGCTGTCGACGGCAGAGGCAGTCAGCGTCTCTCCCCTGGCCGACCTGGCCGATATGCCCGTGATCTCTGCATCAATCTCAAGCGGCTTGCCTGGATCGAGGTTCGTGATTTCGATCCAGAGCTTACCCGACGAATCCTTCGCGGCGAGAGCATCTACGCGCGGCAGAGTTATGCCGTCGCGATGGACGGTACTCGGATCGAAATCGACCGGAACGAAGTTCGCGTCCTGGAAAGGCAGATACATCTTGTAGACGTAGTAGGTCGGGGTGAGAACCATCTTTTCCTTATCTGTCAGGATCATCGCTTGCAGCACGTTGATCATCTGGGCGATATTGGCCATGCGCACGCGGTCTGCATGACGCGCGAAGATGTTCAGATTCAGCGAAGCCAAAATCGCGTCTCTCAGGCTGTTCTGCTGAACCAGGAAGCTCGGATTGCTGCCTGGCAGGGGTGCATGCCATGCGCCCCATTCGTCCACCACCAGCGCAATCTTCTTGTCGGGGTCGTACTTGTCCATGACCGCTTCCTGCTTGCGAAGGAGCTCATCCATGAACAACGTGGACTTGAGAGTCTTAGCGTAATCCGCAATGGCGAAGTCCACCGAAGGAGTCGAGGGCGGCCATCCGTTTGGCACGGTATACGAGTGCAGCGATAGCCCGTCGATATCCCAGCTCCAGTCGTGACTCTTCCAAGCCTTCATGACGGCCTCGGTCCACTCGGTCTCAGGAAAACCGGGGCCAACAGCTATCTTGAGCATATGGTTGGAGCCCTTTTGCGAAGGATTAACATTGTCGACGAAGCGGCTGTAAATCTTGAGCTGGCTCACGTAGTAGTCGGCGGTCATATCGCCGCCGCAGCTCCAGCTCTCGTTTCCGATGCCCATGATGCCAACCTTATAGGGGTCGGAATGTCCGTTGGCAGTCCGCTCCTTGGCCAGAGCCGTCGGTTGCGCGGCGGTCATATACTCCATCCATTCCGACGCTTCCTGCGGAGTTCCGGATCCGACGTTGACTGAGACGTAGGGCTGGCTGCCGATCTGCTGCATGAAGTCCATGAACTCGTCGGTGCCGAAGCTGTTCGTATCGACCACGCCGCCCCACGCGGAGTTGAGGGTCGCCGGCCGCTGCGCTGCGGGACCGATCCCTTTGCGCCAATGGTATTGGTCGGCAAAACAGCCGCCTGGCCAGCGAACATTGGGCACTTTCAATGCCTTGAGCGCAGTGACAACGTCGTTGCGAATTCCGCGCGTATTCGGGATCGAAGAACCCGGTCCAACCCAGATGCCCTCATAGAGCCCGTGTCCGAGATTTTCAGCGAACTGGCCAAAGAGGTTGCGGTCGATCTTCGCTCCAGACTTGGAAGCGTCGACGGACAGATGAGCAGTCTCCTGGGCCGTGGCCGGCACAGCAAGAATCGCAAGCATAAAACTCAAGCCGAACAGAAACCCGCGCATCAGGTATTCCTCCCTAGAATAAAGACGGTGGCAATTGAATTGAGAAATGGCACACTTCGACCGCTTATCCAGACACAAGCATTCAAACGCGTTCCTTGAAGTCTTGACGATAGAGGTTGGACACAAGATGCGACAAGACGAATAAATCGCTTCATTACATCGATTTTATCGATAGTTTCTTGCCCGGCTTGGAATTGTTCTCGAACTGCCTCCGATTGCGCGCATGTCAAATAGATTCCGGATCACTGTTTAGCCCCAGCAACTCTGCCAGGAGGTTGACCTCTGAAAGACTGGCGTTCAAGTCTCTGCAAACTAGATTCAGCCGGACTTCCCTGGTCTGGCCGGCAGGTAGAGAGAGTTCTACGAAATTTCCACTGTCGATCTCTGACTGGATGCGATACTTCGGCAGCCAGCCAAAACAAAGTCCGCTCCGAACGGCTGCGATTGCCGACTCGATCGTGCTCACAGGAAGCGCGCGCTGCGTAAGAAGCCGCGGCTGGTGCTTCAAGCTTCCGGAAGCCGCGCCTTCGATGGTCACCAGCATGTGCTGCATCAGGTCTGAGCGCGAAAGCCTGCGCCGGACCGATAACAGGGGATGATCGCTTCGTACAACTGCAATCATTCCGATGACGAGGATGGGTTTGACTAACAGCTCGCGTGACATCAGTCCGGTTATGCAGAGCTGAGAGTTATACAGCGAGAATTCCGAGTCCGCGGAGAGAAAAGTACCTTGCCTGAGCTTCGGTTTCACATGCGGAAAGCTGCGTGAGAAACTCGTTAGGGCAGCAAACAGTCGGTCGTCCGGAAAAACACTGTCCACGGAAAGCCTGACTTCGGAGGCGCCGCCGGATGCCATCAAACGAGCGCGCTGCTCTAGCTGATGAAACCCTTCCAAATGGGGTTCCGCATCCGCCAGAAGCACCCTTCCGACTTCGGTAAGCTCGGCTTTCCTGCCATGAATCTCAAACAGTTGGACACCCAACTGCTGTTGCAGACGCCCGACCGCATAGCTGATGGTCGATTGAGACCGATTGAGCTTCTCGGCAGCCGGTGCAAATCCCTTAAGCTGCACCACGGTTTGGAGGATCTCCCAGGCATCGAGCGTCGTGTCCATGGTTCAAGAATACATCGAATAAATCGATATACTCGATGAGGAATTGCGACTATTCTTCAATAATCCTCGTCAAGTACCATTCCACTGTCCGGGAAAAGTGTTGCTCTGAGGCATAGAACGGCCTCAACCCATAAATGTTTTCAAGAGATGCGTTTGAATCGAGACTGCTGGCCGTCTTCGTGGCTGTTGATCTATCAGGGTTGGAATTCGCAGGGAGAGTTACTGATGAAGAGCATCGGAATCGCACTATTGTTACTGTCCACCTTCTGCTATGCACAGAACCCGGACGGGCTTGAGCCCGCGACTACCAATGTATGGGGAGCGGCCTACCCCCGCGTCGACACCGCGGGCCGGGCCGAATTCCGAATCAAGGCTCCTGACGCCACGACGGTGAAGCTTAATTTCTGGAGCAACCCTAAGATGGACATGGTGAAGCAGTCCGACGGTTTCTGGACGGCCATCACTCCGCCCCTCGTTCCCGGCTTCCACTACTACACGCTGATCATCGACGGCGTGGAAATCAGCGACCCTGGAAGCCATTCCTTCTTTGGCGGCGGCAAGGATGCGAGTGGAATCGAGATCCCGGAGCACGGGTCGACCTACTATTTGCCGCAGGATGTCCCGCATGGCGCCGTCCGTGAGATTTGGTATTTCTCAAAGGTCACCGGTGGCTGGAGGCATGCCCAGATCTACCTGCCGCCGAGCTACGACACTCAGCCCGGTACGTGCTATCCAGTGCTCTATCTTCAACACGGCGGCGGAGAGGATGAGACAGGCTGGATCAAGCAGGGCCATGCGAACTTCATCCTCGACAACCTGATTGCGAGTGGAAGTTCGAAGCCGATGATTGTGGTGATGGCCTACGGCTATGCGAGGCGTGCCGGTCAACCCGATCCGGATATGGCCGGGAAGCCCTTCGGCTCGCCCGAAATGATGAAGGCGATGCAGGAGATGGCGAAGGCATTTGAAGACGATATGACGCAAACGCTAATTCCTTTCATCGATTCTCACTTCCGAACGCAGGCGGATCGTGATCATCGAGCCATGGCCGGACTTTCAATGGGAGCTATGCAAACATTCCTGGTAACCTTCGACCATTTGGATCTGTTCTCATACATTGGAGGGTTCAGCGGCGCGGCTGGACAACTGGTGTTGGGTAACCGAACGCTCGATCCGAAGACGGACTTCAATGGAGCGCTTGCCGATCCGGCCACTTTTGCAAAGCGTGTTCATCTGCTCTGGCTCGGGGTGGGCACTGAGGAGCCTGCCATGATGCATGCCGGTATCGAGAAAATGCATTCGTTTTTGGATGAGGCGAAGATCAAGCACGTTTTCTATGAGTCGCCGGGCACCTCGCATGAATGGCAGACATGGCGTCGCGACCTCAGGGACTTTGCACCGAGGCTCTTCCAGGAAGGTTCCTCGAAGCCATAGAGTTGTTACTTCTTACCCGAGAGCAGCAGGGATGGCCGTAGAAGCGTGCTCTCTCAAAGAATCCGCGACATACCAATTTGGTCTGAAGTAGGAGAGACGTGCGAAAAGCAAGCTTCCAATTCTTGATCGCGTTGATTATTCTGATGCACGCGGGAAGCATCCGGTCCCAGAATTCCGGGCAGCCTGCGTATTTGAACCCAGTGCTGCCCGCGGAAGAACGGGCTGCGGATCTGGTCCACCGAATGACCGCTGAGGAGAAGGTTTCGCAACTTGTAAATCAGTCTCGCGCAGTGCCGCGATTGAACGTTCCAGCCTATGACTGGTGGAGCGAGGCGTTGCATGGGGTGCAGCGGCCCGGTGTCACAGAATTTCCCGAGCCGGTTGGGTTGGCCGCAACATTCGATCCGGATTCAGTTCACCGCGTGGGCGAGGCGATCGGGATCGAAGGAAGAATCAAGCATGCGCAGGCAATGCGCGACGGGCACAGCAATGTCTTCGAAGGCTTGGATTTTTGGGCCCCGAACCTCAACGTCTTCCGCGATCCACGTTGGGGACGAGGCCAGGAGACCTACGGCGAAGATCCTTTTCTGTCAGGGCGCATGGGCGTCGCTTTCGTGACCGGAATGCAGGGAGACGATCCAAACTACTTTCGCGTAATCTCAACACCGAAACATTTTGCTGTGCACAGCGGACCCGAACCGACCCGTCATACCGCCGATGTGAAGGTAAGCAAGCACGATGAGCTGGATACCTATCTGCCGGCCTTCCGTGCGGCGGTAACCGAGGGCAAGGCCGGCTCCGTGATGTGTGCCTATAACAGCATCAACGGAGAGCCTGCCTGCGTGAACGAATTCCTGCTCCAAGACCAGTTGCGCGGCAAGTGGAATTTCCAGGGCTACGTCGTCTCGGATTGCGATGCGGTGGTCAATATTTTCCGCGATCATCACTTCACCAAGACTCAGCCGGAGGCCTCAGCGCTGGCCATCCAGCGCGGTATGGACAACGAATGCATCGATTTCGCAAAGGTGAACGACGATCATGATTACCGAGCGTACTTCGATGCCTACAAGCAAGGTCTTTTGAAGGAAAGCGAGATCGATACGGCGCTGATCCGGTTGTTTACGGCACGGATGAAGCTTGGCATGTTCGATCCCCCGGGGACAGGTCCCTACTCGAAGATCGATGAAGCACAGCTTGATTGCACCGAGCATCGCCTGCTGGCACACAAGCTTGCCAACGAGTCCATGGTGTTGCTCAAGAATGACGGAACGCTCCCGCTTAAGCAGGGCGCAATCAAGATCGCTGTCGTCGGGCCTCTTGCAGACCAGACGAAGTATCTGCTCGGCAACTACAACGGCACACCTTCGCACACCGTATCTGTACTTGAAGGGCTCAAAGCGCAGTTTCCCGAGGCGCAGATTGCGTTTGTGCCGGGAACGCAGTTTCTACGCACTGATGGAGACTTGATTCCAGAGTCTGTACTAACCACGCCGGAAGGAAAGCCGGGCCTGACAATCGAGTTCTCGACTGGCGGCAGTTTTCCAAACAAGGGCACAGTGCTCGGGACAAACCATGTGGCTAATGTCGATTTGATAGCTGCGGGCGTTCCCCAGGAAGCCGCGGGCAAGTTTCCGCTTACGGTCACTTGGGATGGCTTTATCACTGCAAATGAAACCGCCGAGTACAACATTGGCGTGCGCGCTAAGGGCAACTCCGCGATGATCATGGTCGACGGCAAACCGCTGGCGATGGAGTATCTCGATAGCCAGCACGCGCAGGCAAAGGCCGGGCATCTTCACCTGGAGCAAGGCAAGAAAGTGTCCCTCCGAGTCCGGTATGAGTTGAGCGAAAAGGGCCCTGTCGAGGCGCAGTTGTTCTGGGCAAAGTACGATTCAAGGCCGAGTCCGGAGGCGATTTCCGCTGCCAAGAATGCCGACGTTGTCATCGCGGTCCTTGGCATTACGAGCGATCTCGAAGGCGAACAGATGCCGGTCAGCGAAGAGGGGTTCAACGGCGGAGATCGCACGAGCATCGATCTTCCAAGGCCTGAGGAGGCGCTGCTCGAAGCCGTGAAAGCCACAGGGAGACCCGTGGTCCTCGTGCTTGCCAACGGAAGCGCGCTCGCGGTGAATTGGGCTGATGCCCACGTGAACGCAATTGTCGAGTCATGGTATGCGGGCGAAGAGGGTGGCGCGGCGATTGCCGAAACTCTCTCTGGGAAGAACGATCCCGCCGGCCGCCTCCCGGTAACGTTTTACACGGGCATCGATCAGCTGCCGGCATTCGAAGACTACTCGATGCAAAACCGCACTTATCGCTACTTCAAGGGCAAGCCACTCTATCCTTTTGGCTATGGGTTGAGCTACACAACGTTTTCGTATCGTGATTTGGCGCTCTCGAAGGCTGCGCTGAATGCAGGTGATCCGATTACAGCCGAGGTGACGGTGACGAACACCGGAGAGCGCGAAGGCGACGAAGTGGCGGAGCTTTACCTCAATTTCCCAACTGTGCCGGGTGCCCCATTGCGTGCCCTGCGCGGCTTCAAACGCGTCTACCTGACACCCGGAGAGTCGCAGAAGGTGCGCTTCGAGCTTTCCGAACGAGATCTGAGCATGGTGAGCGAGGCTGGCGAACCGGTCATTACTGAAGGAGTCTATTCGGTAACAATTGGCGGAGGCCAGCCAAACACGGGGGCGCCGAACGCGACGGGAACGTTTAAGGTCGTAGGGACGAAAACTTTGCCGGAGTAGGAAAAGCGGTACAAGGGGCAGCTCTTGCATCTGGAATGAGCATCTGGTCCGCAACCACGCCCCTCAGGTCAAGCAGCGCATTTGTTTTTCCAGGGTATTGCCATGTTGAAGATCTTGAAACTGCTCGCACTCGCCGGTATCTCCATCCTTCTTGGGCACTCCGGTCTGTGTGGACACGCGGCCTCGCAAACCTCGCATCAGTTGCTCTGGTACCGGACTCCCGCTCCCATTTGGGACAATGCGCTTCCGGTTGGAAATGGCCGCCTGGGAGCGATGGTCTTCGGCGGAGCGAACTCGGGACAGAACAATGGAGACTTGCAGGCATCTCCTCAAAATGCATCTCTGATGGACGGCTCGCAGACCTCGGGAGCCGATGAGCATCTGCAACTGAATGAGTCGTCGTTGTGGCAAGGCAGCCGTGCCGACCGGCTCAACCCGCGGGCACACGAGGCGGTGCCTGAGATTCGCAGGCTTCTGCGCGAATCGCAAGGGCTGGACGGTGCAAAGATATCTGCCGCAGAAAAGCTCGTCCAGGACGACATGATCGGCATACCGCCCGCGATGCCGAGCTACAGCACGCTGGGCGACCTTTATCTTCGCTCTACAAACAAAGGAACGGTCAGCGAGTATCGCCGCCAACTCGACCTGGAGACAGGCGTCGTTCGCATCACCTACGCAATGAACGGGGTGCACTACATGCGGGAGGTCTTCGCCTCGGTGCCGGACGAAGTGATCGTTATGCGCCTCAGCGCCGACAAAAACGGCGCCATCGGCTATCGGCTCGGCATGGACCGGCCTGCGGACTTCAGTATTCATACTCGTGGGCGGGACACGCTCGTGCTGCGCGAAGGACCGGAGCACAAAGACGAAATACAGTTTGCCGGCGAAGCGCTCGTCTTGCCGGCTGGCGGCAGCGTTCATCCCGAGGGCACTGAGCTTGTCGTTGCCAATGCCGATTCCGTCACGATTCTGATCGTTGCGGCTACCAGCTTCAGAGGCGGCCCATTCGCGGGCGGTGATCCCGAGGCGCAATGCGAGCGCACATTAGCGCAGGCGCGGGTTCGCCGTGCCGAGCAGATTCTCGCGCGGCAAGAAGCTGTTTATCAGTCGGTCTACAGGGGAATGTCTCTTCATCTTGGAGCCGTGTCTGTTGCAAATGAAGACTTGCCGACAGATGAGCGTATCAAGCGCGTCAGCGCCGGTGCCAATGACCTCGGCTTGCAGGAGCTCTATTTTGAGTTCGCCCGCTACCTGCTCATCAGTTCCTCGCGTCCCGACGGCCTGCCGGCGAATCTGCAGGGAATCTGGGCCGGAGGCATCAGCAATCCGTGGGGATCGAAGTGGACGATCAATATCAACACTGAAATGAACTACTGGCTCGCAGAGCCCGCTGGGCTGGCGGATTCAACATTGCCCCTGATCAACCTGATCGACATGGTACGCACACCGGCGAGCGGCACGGGAATGCGCGTTGCGCAAAATTACTATGGCGCGCGGGGATTTGTGATTCACCACAACACCGACCTGTGGGGAGATGCCGAACCGATCGATGGATACCAGTGGGGCATCTGGCCCATGGGGGGAGCGTGGCTTTCGCTCCATGCGTGGGATCACTATGCGTTCACACAAGACAAGAAATTCCTGCGCGATCGCGCATGGCCGATTCTGCACGACGCTTCCCAGTTCTTTTTGGATTATCTCGTTAATGACGGCTCGGGGCATCTGGTCACGGGACCATCGATCTCGCCGGAGAACAGCTATAGGCTGCCCAACGGAACTGTGCATTCTGTGACCATGGCTCCCACGATGGATATCGAGATTGTGCGCGAACTCTTCACGCGTACGCTCGACGCAGGAAAAGCCCTCGGCGAAGACGCCGCTTTCCTAAAACAGGTGGACGATGCACGCGGCAAGCTTCCTCCGTTTGCCATCGGCAGGCTTGGCCAGCTGCAGGAGTGGCAGCGAGATTATGATGAAGCCGAGCCGGGACACCGGCACATCTCGCATCTCTGGGCTCTCTTCCCTGGCACACAAATCTCGCTTGAACACACTCCTGAACTGGCCAAGGCCGCGCGTGTGTCGCTGGAGCGGCGGCTCTCCTTCGGTGGCGGGCAGACCGGTTGGTCGCGAGCCTGGGTTGTGAACTACTGGGATCACCTGCACGATGGTAAGCAGGCCTACGACAGTCTCCAGGTGATGATTCGGCAGTCAACATTCCCGAACCTCATGGATACCCATCCGCCGGGTCTGTTCCAGATCGACGGAAACCTGGGAGCGGCAAACGGGATGTTAGAATCATTGGTTCAGTCGCGTTGGATGCCGGAATTCTCCGAGATCGAACTGCTTCCGGCCCTGCCTGAGCAGTGGTCCGAGGGCTCCATCAAAGGAGTTCACGTTCGTGGGGGAGCGACCCTCGATCTGCGATGGAAGACGGGAAAGATCGTCTCGATGGAGCTTCACGCGAAGAGCGACGGAGCGTTCCGGCTGGTTCCACCGCCGGGACAAGTAGTTGTCGGTGTCCGTTCCTCGGCAGCAGAATCATTGAGCGTGGGAAACGACGGTGTGATCAGCGTGAAAAATGGAATCACTTACTCGGTCAAGTTTCGATGAAGCTTCAACATTCAGTGAAACGGAGAGAACTCGTCTGCCCCAGGCATGAAGCGAAGTATCAGTTACGCCGGGAAGTCCTCAGACAACTAACTCAGTCAACAAAAGGAGAAATTCAAATGTTTGACAACTCCCGCCGCAACTTTCTGAAGGCAAGCACTGCCGTCGCCGGCCTCCCACTGGTTCGTTCCCTGGCTCCCGCAGAGGTGCTGAGCGCAGTTCGGCCCTCGGATGAAAGTTCAAGGATCGTTCCCTTTCCGCTGAGTGCGGTTCGCCTCACCCCCGGCATCTTCAAGGAGCAGGCAGAGATCAACGCGCGTTATCTCGATTCGCTCACTGTCGATCGGCTCCTGCATTCATTTCGCGTCACAGCCGGCATTTCGTCGGCAGCGACGCCATACAAAGGCTGGGAAGAGCCGACTTGCGAATTACGCGGCCATTTCAACGGCGGACATTACCTGTCGGCCTCCGCTCTGGCTTTTGCCAGTTCCGGAAACGATGTACTTAAAAAGAAGGGCGAGGAACTTGTCGCAGGCTTGGCACAATGTCAGGCCAGGAATGTTGGCGGCTATCTGAGCGCCTATCCGCCCGATCTCTTTGAACATTTGGTTCAGGGAAAGCCGGTCTGGGCGCCTTTCTACACCTACCACAAAATCATGGCCGGTCTTTTGGATATGTATGTCCTGACGGGCAACTTCGATGCGCTTCAGATTGCCGAAGGTATGGCCCGATGGGTCGGAGATTACTTTACGGGAATCAGCGCCGAACAGCGTCAACGGATGCTACGCACTGAATACGGCGGCATGAACGAGGCTCTTGTGAACCTGGCGGCGCTTACGAAGAAAGACAGATATATTGAAACCGCTCACCTCTTCGAGCAGCCTGACTTTCTCGATCCGCTAGTTGAGCGCCGGGATCAATTGCAGGGCCTCCATGCGAACACTCACGTTCCCAAGATCATCGGCGCGGCCCGCATGTACGAAGTAACGGGCGATCGCCGCTACCGGCAGATTGCCGAGTACTTCCTCGAAGAAGTACTGACCGCGCGCAACTATGTTATTGGGAACACAAGTCTCGATGAACATTGGAGAACTCTTCCGGGACAACTCAAGGACACGCTTGGATGGAAGAATGCCGAATGCTGCGTGGCCTACAACCTGATGAAGCTCGAGCGGCTTGTCTTCGGCTGGACCGCGAACGCGCGCTGGATGGATGAGTATGAGCGCGCGCTCTTCAATTGCAGACTAGGAACGCAAAATGCAGATGGTTTGAAGCAGTATTTTTTCCCTCTTGCGGCCGGCTATTGGCGTGCCTATAACTCGCCAGAAGAATCTTTCTGGTGCTGTACCGGCACAGGTGCGGAGGAGTTTGCCAAGTTCACCGACACGGTCTTCTTTCATCGCGGTGACGATGTTTTCGTGAACCAATTCATTGCATCAACGCTCGATTGGAAAGAAGAGAGCTTGCTCATCGAGCAGGTCACGCAATTCCCGCGCGAACAGGGCACGACTCTCAAAATTAAAACCTCGCGTCTCGCAGCCCGCACTATTCACATTCGCATTCCGGGATGGACCACGGATGCCATGGTAAGAATCAATGGCCAGGTTTTGGAAGCAGTTGCAGATCCAGGTTCGTATCTCGCGATTCGAAGAGTCTGGCGGGACGGCGATACGATCAGCGTTGTGTTGCCAATGGAATTGAGGCAGGAGACGCTGCCGGGAGACGACTCCGTCGCAGCTTTCTTGTACGGCCCTCTGGTTCTGGCTGCGGATCTGGGCCAAATTCCGGTTGATGCGCCGGACAGAGTGATCCACAGTGGAGAAACCGCCCCTGCCAAGATTCGGGCATCGGATCCGCTGCCGAAGGCGGCCGCAACTTTGGACTCCAAGCCGGACCAATGGATCCAGACTGAATCCAAATCGGAACTGCGATTCAAGGTTACTGGCAAAGGCGCCGAGAAGGAACTGATGCCTATGTATCAGATTCGCGATCAGCGTTACTCGGTTTATTGGCAAGTTGAGAATCCTAAAGGGTAATACTGGTTCCCGATCGCGCATCTTTTCAATATATGGCGGGAGGGAGGGATTCACATCAATAGATAAATCATTGGAAAGTAAGGAGATAAGAAATCGCATCAGCAAAATACCCCCAAAAGTACCCACTTCGAAAATTAACTGGGGCTTATCACCCATTGAGGCATCCGAACGTGATGTCTATTTAATCGTGTAACGAGAGCCACGTCCTTTACCGACCTGCACCAGGTAGTGCCGCTCGGCGAGCCTTTTCACATGCACCTTGACGGTGTTGCGGTTGGCGCCAGTCGAATCCTCGACTTCCTTGACGGTGATCTCACCGCGCGTTTTCACCAGTTCCAGTATCTGGCGAGAAAGTGCGGGCAATGACGCGCGAAGAGCTTGTTCCTGTTTCACCTTTGCGGCCAGGTTGTCTTTCTGCTTGACCATCGTTCTCAGGAAAAAAACCAGCCATGCTTCCCAGTGCTGCTCCTCCTTGCGTATGGTTTGCTGAGTGCGGCGCAGTGCGAGGTAATAGCTGTCCTTGTTCTGTTCGATCACGCCTTCCATTGAGCTGTAGGGGACATAGCTATACCCGGCACGCAGCAAAAGCAATGTTGTCAGCACGCGCGAGAGCCTGCCGTTGCCGTCCTTGAACGGGTGGATTGCCAGGAATACGACAATGAAAATCCCTACCAGTATCAGAGGGTGGTGGCTTTCCTCCTGTACAG
>JBEKOA010000085.1:0-19003 GCA_049522255.1 Occallatibacter sp. | reverse complement strand
CGTTCGAATGGAAAGCCTATATCTGAAGAGCGCGCTACATGTCCATCTGCAATGTCTAGCCAAAAATGTTTCAGGTCGATACGGAATGCAAGCTGCTTCAGCCAATCAAGAGGTGCGGTTAAGTTCGCGAGGCCGTCATAGGCTTCCAATCTAAACCACGCTGGAATGGCAAGTTTCTCGCAACGCTTTCGATTTGCCATCTTTCTTCCTTTCGTTCTGCCAGCTATTTCAACGACTCTTTCTGCTCGGAAGAAGATCGAGCTTTTCAACCAAATCCTCTGCCCGCAGATGCGTGTAGCGTTTGAGCATCTGCATCGACTTGTGGCCGCTGATGGCGGAGACTTCCTGGTCAGAGAATCCAGCTTCGACGAAACGGCTCACGGCCTCATGGCGGAGATCGTGGAAGTGTACGTTGACCAGCTTCAATTCACGCTTGATATTCAGCCAAACCGGATTGAACTGGTAGGGGCGGCGCTTGCCGTCCCGCCCTGGCTCCCCGAAGAAGATCAGGTCTGTGTCTATTGGACGCACGGGATGATTCAGCGCCTCACGGAAAACTGCCGTTGCCGCCGCACTCAGCGGCACGGTGCGCGGCGACGTGTTCTTGGTTTCGAGAAGGCGAACTACGCGGCGTTGGAGGTCCACCTGCGACCTGCGTAGCGTCAGAATCTCAGATGCGCGCATTCCCGTGGTGAGCGCGACGCGCACAATCCAGCGCAGCATTGGATTCGAATGTGCATCGACGGCGGCCAAGAGCCGTTTTTCTTCGTCCTCCGTCAGTCGGCGATTGCGCCCTGGTCCAGGCGCTGGTCGGCGAATGCTCATCACCGGATTCACGACCAAGCCGATGCCCCACTCTTTGATGGCAATCGTAAACAAGTGTCCAAGGAGCGCCAATTCCAGCCGAACCGTGTTGTTGGCGCGGGGAATCGGCTTTCCGTTTTCATCTTTGCGGTCCTCTCCGGCAAGACGCACATCGCGGAAGCGTGCAACGATCTCCGGGTTGAGCGCGGCAAGAGAGTATTTGCCGAGATGCCGCGCAAGAAGCGCTGCGCGTCGAAGCTCGCCCTCTTGGGACGATGGCCGTTTAGTGGGAGTGACCTCGGCGGTGTAGCGCTTCAACGCTTCCGCCAGCGTCAGGCGCTCGGCGGCGGCGCGCACGATGTGAACGCCGCGCACCATTTCATCCTCGGTGCGGCGCGCCCAGTCTTCCGCGTCTCGCTTGGTCCGGAATGTCTTTGCTTTAAGCGGCCAGCCAGCCTTACGAATGACGGCCTTCCAGTTGCCCGAAGGCCTCTTGATAATCGTCGCCACTGTACCTCCAGAGCAGTGCTCACGTTCTGGCACTGTACCCAATAGTGTACCCGATGACTATATTAAGGCGCAAGTATGGCGAAGAAGCCTCTTTTGGTCTTTCCGGGAACTCGATATAACTTGTTCATATGGTTTTATTTATCTGTTTTTTACTGTGGTGGGCCTGCAGGGATTCGAACCCCGAACCAAGGGATTATGAGTCCCCTGCTCTAACCGTTGAGCTACAGGCCCGTCCTTTATGAACAATTATCTTCGAGCAACGTTTTGAGATTGGAAAACCTCTGTATCTAGAAACATAGTTTCCTTTTGCCAAACGACGTTTCCAGCGCCAGCAAATGGAGAGTTTCCAATCGGTCTAATGCAAGCTGAACCGTCTCGACCGTCGGATGCGCGCACCGCCGAGAAACCCTCACCCTCGAGTGTCCAGCTACCTTCATGATTGTAAACGCGTCCGCTCCGGCTTCGCCCGTTCGGGTTAGTGCCGTGTGTCTCAAGGAGCGTAGGACGAATTCCCTGGAGAACCGATGTACCTTCTTGTCCTGCACGACCGGGCAATCAGGTGTCCCTGCTCTCACTCTTAAAGCCTGGGAATCCACGAACCTTCCCCTCGCTCCCAACAGAAAAGCGCCATGCGTTGGCGCTTCCCCTGTTTCCTCGGGACAGGGTCACCGGTCTATCCGATGGTGACGCTGTTACGGCCGGCTGTTTTGCTTTGGTATAGAAGGTCATCAGCTCGCGCAATCAGAGTTGCGGCATCGTCCTGGGCACGCGCAACCGTGCCTCCCACCGAAATCGACAGGGATACAAGCTGGTCGTCAATATTGAAATAAGAATCTCGCGCGACATTCGTGCCGCATCGCTCGGCAAGTTGACGGAGAACCCCCGTGCTCACTCCGGGGAGTATGGCGAGAAACTCGTCGCCGCCCCATCGCCCAACCGTGTCGGTGGGACGCACAGCCCCACTGAGAATCTTGGCTGCCTGGCTCAACGCATAGTCGCCATTTGCGTGACCGTATGAGTCGTTGATGTTCTTCAGTCTGTCGAGATCGATAAGCAGCGCGCCAAATGGCATTCTGGTGACTTTGTATGCGTGCAGCGCCCCTTCCAGAGACATCTCCAGCGAACGGCGGTTGGGCAATTGAGTGAGTGGATCGATAAAGGCTAGCCGCTCCATAGCCTCGACCTTGCGCCGGGAGGCCTCTCGTTGTGACTGGTCCTTGAAGATCTGGACCACCCCGATGATCGAGCCGTCAGCCGCCGAAATCGGCTGCACACTGGCTGATGCCGGAATTCGCCGTCCATGTTTATGGAGCAGGAAAGCCTTTGTCCGGCGGGCCGAGCCGTCCTTCAAGCTCTCCGATAGAAGACAGCCTTCCTCGCACACGCTGCGTCCGTTGTGGCCAATTGGGCAATGACCATTGTCATGGCAGGTTTTTCCCAGAATCTCTCCGGCTTCGTATCCGGTCAGTTCAGTGGCAGCTTTATTGCAATACAAGACTCGCCGGTCATCGCCCGCAATGTAGACCGCATCACTTACATGATCCAGCAGCGCCTTAAAGAGCTCCGGATCGGTTGGAGCCTTCGAAACCTTGAGCAGGGGAGGAAATTCAGATTTTGCAGTATTCTTGCTGTCTCGCATGGCTTTCGCTCCGTGGGTATCTTTGAGGAAAAGAGCATTGATAAACCAAAGCGACGATTTTAGAGGACGGCTGCGCAATCGCTCCGGGCCTGGTCGTCAAGCCGTTAGCAAGTGCATTCTCATCTGGGCGCCGACACCTGAAGCTCGCCAGGTTCAGGGGACGGATAGGGAACAGCGCATCCCGCCGCTGAATCACGGTATGACTGATTCCACGCCTGCTGAGATTCGGGAATGGGAAGAATCCCCCTAGGTACATTCCTCCCAAGGTAAAACGATAGCATGGATTCATTTCCGATTTCTGGTCTATATTGCACATTTCTTCCCTCTTTCACGCGATTTCCGGGTGTCCGGAGTCGAGGTTCCCAATGACAGGCAACACCCCGCCACGAACAGACTTGTCCGCATCGGCAACCGCTTCTGATAGTGGCGGAATGGGTTGCATTCGTTTCACAACGACGCGATAGATTCTCTCGTTCCGGCAAATAAAGTTCGCAGCATCTATAGTTTCAGTCAGCTAGATTGATCCAGTCGCCAGTTCCTTGATCCGGAAGGCCGAGAACTCCGCAGCGCGCCAGCGGATCGATCGCAAGCACGAGTAGAATGCTCAAAACTTGTCTCAATACGCCTGAACTCTGTGGCGAAAGACAGGTCTTTCAATCGATTTATCCGAGGAATGCCATAGCCAGATGGTTGACCGCGAAGGCCGCGATCCAGGCCAGCGCCAGCATATAGAGAAACTGCACTGCGGGCCATTTCCAACTGTTCGTCTCGCGCTTCACCACCGCCATCGTCGAAGTGCACTGCATGGCGAAGGCAAAGAAGATCATCAGCGCCAGCGCTCCGCCCAGCGTCATGTCGTGGTGCAAAGCAGTTTGCAGGCTCAGCGCTTGAGTTCCAGGGTCGGCGCCATAAAGCGTTCCCATCGTCGAGACCATCACCTCGCGGGCCAGTACGCTCGAAAGCAATCCGATACCGATCTTCCAGTTGAATCCCAGCGGCGCAATCACCGGCTCGATGAAGTGGCCAAGCCGCCCGATCAGGCTGTCGGCCAGTTGTGGTGCAGAGATCGCTCCGCTCGCAGCCTGAATCACCGGCAGGTGGGCCAATACCCAGAGTGCCATCGTGACGCAAAGAATGATGGTTCCGGCCTGACGGAGGAAGATCCGCGCGCGATCCACAAGGCGCAGCGCCAGCGACCGCAAGGTCGGCATACGATACTGCGGCAGTTCCAAAATGAATGGCGTCTCGCTGGATTTGAGAATCGAACTTTTGAGCAGCCATGCCGTAGTCATCGCACCCACAAAGCCCGCCAGGTAGAGGCTCAGCATGACGATCGTGCGCAGGCCGAGGAATCCGTGAAGAAAAACGATGTTGGGAATGAACGCGGCGATCAGCAGCATGTACACCGGCAGCCGGGCCGAGCAGGTCATAAAGGGTGTAACAAGGATGGTGGCGATGCGGTCTCGCTTGTTTTCGATGGTCCGCGTGGCCATAATCGCAGGCACAGCACAGGCGTACGCCGAAAGCAGGGGAATGAAGGCCTTCCCGTTCAGTCCAATCGTTCGCATGACGCGGTCGGCGATCAGAGCAGCGCGCGATAGATAGCCCGAGTCCTCCAGAATGCCAATGAATAGAAAAAGCAGCAGAATTTGCGGCAGAAAGACCAGCACCGACGAGATGCCTTTCCAAGCACCGTCGAGCAACAGCGACTGAATCCAGCCCTGTGGCAAGAGCGGCCGAATCAGATTGCCCAAATCGGCCAGGATCTTGCCAAATCCGTCCGAGAGTGGCTGCCCAATCGAGAAGACCACTTCAAAAACGCCAACAACAACCGCGAGAAAAAGCAATGGTCCCCAAATGCGGTGCAGCAGCACGTTGTCGATCCGTCGTGTACCTTCGATCGAGAGCGGCGCGCGATAGCCGGTACGGCGGCTGACCTGCGCGGCCCAGCTGTGAGCGCTTGCGGCGTTCCCGACAACCGGCAGCGACAGCGGCATGGCTGCGGCGCGGTCTGTCTGTTGGTGCAGAAAGAGCGGCACGGCATCGAGCCCGGTTCCCTTGACTGCGCTGATCTGGGCCACCGGCGCGCCCAGTTCCCGCGCCAGTTTCAGCACGTCGATCTGGCCGCCGCGCGACTCCATCAGGTCGCTCATGTTGAGCAGCACAAGTGTCGGCAGTCCAAGGGCAAGCACCGGCGCAGCCAGCATCAGTTGGCGGGTCAGGTGCAGGGAATCCATCACCAGCAGCACAGCGTCCGGCTTGGGAGTGCCCACCATCTTGCCGCGCAGCACGTCGATGGATACGCGCGCGTCTTCGCTGTAGGGATCGAGAGAGTAGATGCCGGGCAGATCGATCAGCGTCAGATCCGCGCGACCCACGCCGGCCATCAGCCCCATGCGTTGTTCGACGGTGACGCCGGGAAAGTTGGCAACCTTTTGCCGAAGCCCCGTCAGCCGATTGAAGAGGGTAGACTTGCCGGAGTTCGGGGGCCCGATCAGCACCACAGTTTTGAGGGCGCCCGGCGAATGGTGCGTGACAGGCGGCTTGAATTCCGGAGTCGTGCAGCAGGCGCTCATTGCACAGCCTCGATCACTTCTAACGCATCCAGATCCGCTCCTTCGGCGGCTCGGACCCGAATGGCTGCGGCGGTTTCGCGCCGGAGAGCGATCTCCATGCCGTCCACGCTATATACGGTAGGATCCCCGGCCGGTGCGCGGCGCAGGGCTGTGACCAGTGCATCGGGCACAAAGCCCATATGCATCAGGTGGTTCTGCACGGATTCAGGCAAATCCAGGGTAATGACCACCCCGCTCTCACCCACGCTCAATTCGCTCAACACGCTCATCCGGCAGACTCCAATGGGCTGTTCAAGATAGCCAGCCCTGCAAACTACGACCATAATAGTCGTATTTCAGTATACGACGATTCCAGCCCAGGCCGCAAATGCTGGTTATCTCTTGTTTTGTCCCGTGCACACTCGTCCACCCAACCACCGAAGGGGAGCGGCTGGCACCTTCCATGCCAACCGCTCCTACCCCTCTTGAGGCCCCCTCTGGCTCTGTTATCGGATCGATGGTCTCTTTTTATCAGTGAAGAATATCCCGCGATGTGACTTGGATCACACTGCCCGCGACACCCAATCGATTGCAAGATGGAAACGCCCAATGGTACAAGAAAGCCATGGATGTACAGGAGTTTCGTAGTTCGCTAACTGGTGAATTGCCGCCGGGTGGGCTGCCCGTCCCACTGGCGGCGCTGTGGTGGGATGCAAAAGGGGACTGGGAGACCGCGCACAACCTGGTGGATGAGCTGGAAACCACTGAGGGGATGGCGGTTCACGCCTACCTGCATCGCAAGGCGGGGGCGGCTTCCAATGCCGATTACTGGTACGAGAGGGCTGGGCGGAAGTACTACCGGGAGGATTTTGAGGCTGAGTGGGAGGCGCTGATTGAGGGACTGCCTGGAAAGTGAGTCACCGGCGCAGGTGGAGCGGCCAGAGTAGAATTCACTTTGGTAACTGGGAAAGGGACGGGTAACCATGCAGGTTCGCAATTTTGGAAGGCTGGATTGGAAGGTTTCGGCACTTGGTTTTGGCTGCATGCGCTTTCCAACTGTGGATGGAGAACGGCTCAGTCCCAATATCGTCGAGGCTGAAGCGGTGAAGATGCTGCATCACGCCATCGACAATGGCGTGAATTATCTCGACACGGCTTATCCATATCACGGCGGTCAGAGCGAGATCGTGGTCGGGCGGGCGCTCAAGGACGGCTACCGGGAGAAAGTGAAGCTGGCAACCAAGCTGCCGGTCTGGATGGTTGAGAGCCCGGCGGATTTCGACCGGCTGCTCAATGAGCAGCTTGCCAAGCTTCAGACCGACCATATCGACTGCTATCTGCTTCATGCACTGAGTGGCGAGCGGTGGAAGAATGTTGTTCTGAAACACCATCTGCTCGATCGGGCCGAGGCCGCGCTTGCCGACGGACGCATCAGGCATCTCGGCTTCTCATTCCACGACGAGTACGAGAGCTTTCCTGAGATCGTCAATGGCACCGATCTGTGGAGCTTTTGCCAGATCCAATTCAACTACATGGACACGGAGAATCAGGCCGGAACGCGCGGGCTGAAACTCGCGGCGGAAAAGGGTTTGGCTGTGGTGGTGATGGAGCCGCTGATGGGCGGGCGCCTGGCCGATCCGCCGAAGGATATTGCAGAGGCGATGGCGAAATACCCGGTTCGCCGGTCGCCGGTCGATTGGGCGCTTCAGTGGCTCTGGGATCAGCCGGAAGTCTCGGTGGTGCTGAGCGGCATGAGCACGATGGAGCAGTTGGACGAGAACCTGAGCCTGGCCGATCGATCGCGCATGGGGGCCTTCAACGAGGCAGACCAAGCGCTGATTGCAGACTGCAAAGAAAAGTACAGCGCGCGCATCGCGATTCCGTGCAGCAAGTGCAGCTATTGCATGCCTTGTCCGAATGGCGTGCAGATTCCGGCCAACTTCGATTTTTATAACTATGCGCACTTGTTCGACGACGTCTCGGGAGCGCGCTTCAAGTACCAGGTCTTTCTCAAGGAGGCGCAGCGCTCGGGCAACTGCATCGCCTGCGGAGTTTGCGAACAATTGTGTCCGCAGAAGATCGCCATCAGCGACCAGATGGCCAAGGTCACCGCGCTACTGGCCTGAACGGAAGCGGTGAAATGAGTGCCATGTTCACCGCTTTTTCTGCTCAAAACCAGCCCCAGAGTCTGTCACGCCGCTGAAACTCTCACGTTTGCGCCCCATTTTTGCCTGGTTTCACCTGCTTTTCAAGCGGGGATTTTCACAAGCATACTCGCCGTAGGTAATTGATTTCAGACTCCTTAAAATCCCCTGCAAGGTTTAGCAAATAAATAATGGGGGGTGGGGGGTGCTTCAACGGGGACCAGGGACCAGGGACCAGGGAAATGGGAATCGAAAGCCCGTTCTTTGGTCGTTGGTCATTTTTCCATTGTGCGCCTGGGGAGGGTTATTTTCTGCAACCACGTTTCGACTTTGCTCAAGGCTGGCTCTGCGGCGGGGCAGACGCGCTTGCGCGCCACGGAGTTCGTGGTATCCCTGGTCCGATGGGGCACCCGGCGGGAGTTCGCAGCGGCCCTACGGGACGCTGGATCGATGCAGGGCCGCTGACCCAGGGTTTCACCCTGGGCTATTTTCGTGCTCTCCCTCCGGGAGAATTGGCGGCTGAGGGTTCGTGGTCTCCCAGGTCCCCGAACGCGAGGGACCTGGGGCACCCGGCCAGGAAGGAATGCGATACTATATGACGGTCTAGGTGTCACGAAATGAAAGCCTCGTTGAGCCCGATCAATATAGCTGTAGACGCCGTGGCTCTTTTTGTCGGAATGATCGCGTGGGTGTATATCGTTTGGGCTCCTCTTTTTTGTGCCGTTGTTCTGTTGTGTCTGGTAAAACAACCTGTCTCCGGACTGCTCGTGGTTCTCTCAGCCATAGCGACTGTGCTTATTCTCCTCGGCATACTCCTGAAATGGCTCTCAAATGGGCTGGCCATGCGTAAGCCCATCAGGACGTGTCTGTCGATATTAGTTCTCGCTTTTCTGAGCCTTAAGTTGGGCTTTATCCCCTTAGTAATGGGAAGCCATCCAGCACCGCCTCCGATTGATCAGTGCATGATTGGAATCGCATTCTTGTTAGCAGCCTCAATCGCGGCTCTGGGCTTGACTAAGAACGCGAGGCAATCAAATGGGCAGTGATGTGAGTAAAGGATTTGTGGATGCGCTGATTGCCTTACGTGACTTGCTTCAAGAATGGTTCACTTCTGCATTGCATCCAGTTAATACCTCCCGAGACCTGCTGGCGGTTGAGGATGAAGGCGAGCGGCTGATCAAGGCTTTGAAGATTTGGGTGACATCCTTCATCATTTCAGTCGGCGTATTCCTTCCCCTTTATCACCAATACGGAATTGGGTTGAGCAGCCTGGAGTTTCACTTATCCGTAGTTCTTTATTTGACTCTGGGGATGGTTGCGTGCGGATTCGCCATACAGTTTGGCCTTAGGATTTATGGTATCCGGGCCACCTTGCCAGACGTCGTGGCTGTATATGTCGCGTACGTCATGTGCTATCAGCCGATCTTGAATTTGCTTTCCTACTTCGGCTTCATTCAACTCTTCTCTCTTTTGGGCTCTGCGAAGGGCCAGGGATTGAATTGGGGCCAGACGACAGGCTTTTTTGTAGCCCAATCGGCGGCCTTTGCCAACAAACCGGATTGCTTTCAGATCTGCTCCAAACTCTGTTCATGGCCCTTGCTAGCTGTCTCCTGTGTGGGTTCTGCTCTGATGGCAACCTCGATTGCAGAGAAATACTCAGTACCCAGGATCAAATGCCTCTCCGCTTTCGCTTTCGCAATGGTGATCCTGGTGCCGCCAATCATATTTGTTCAGGGGATCCTTCTTGCGTACACAGAGTTCGCGTTTATTTCGGTAAAGAGATGAGACGTCTTCTTGGACTGGTACGGTAGGACGGGCGGGTGGCTCGCATCTCAACCGGCATCCTACAATTGGGTGCCCAAGGTCTGGAGATTCAGAGTTGGGAACGAACAACCTATCCCTGCGCGCTGCGGTCCAGGAGAATTCGATCTCTGCCGTTGCTTCGACGCCGGTCGCATCGTGGTGGATGCTGGACCATGGGCATTCTTCGGGTTGGTCAAGGTTCGTCGTTTCCCAGGAACACGCGAAGGGGTTCGAGTCCCCAGTTCAAGGCCCGTGGCTAAAGCCACATTCATTGCAAGATTGCATTTAGAGGCCTGAAGGCCTCTGCTCCCTCCGGGTTGCGTCCGCAGGGGCTAAAGCCCGGGCTCATTGTTGCTCTCACTGCGGCACGACTGAAGCCGTGCCCTGACACAAGGCCGAGACGCAGGTCCTTCGATTCCGCTGCTGGATGATAGAGCGATTTGTGGGGGATCTTCGGGGCGGCTCCGATTTGCTGTTGGATTTGCGCGCCAAATGGCACGTGAAAATCTGTTCGCAATGCGGGAATATTGGGCCGCCGTGTGTCTTACATCACAGCCACTCCAAGCTCCAGATATGAGACTCGAAGTAGCGGTTGAGTTTCCGCCTTCCGCGTCATGGAGCAAAGCGAATGAGTGAACAAGAAATGGTCATTTTGGATGGGAACGAGGCTGCCGCCTCGGTTGCCTATCGGCTCTCCGAAGTTGTAGCGATCTACCCAATTACCCCCTCGTCGCCAATGGCCGAGTGGGCCGATCAGTGGCGCTCGGAAGGCAAGAGGAATATTTGGGGCGCGTTGCCCATCGTGGAAGAGCTTCAAAGCGAAGGCGGCGCGGCGGGCGCGCTGCATGGCGCATTGCAGGCGGGTGCCTTCGGGACCACCTTTACGGCCTCGCAGGGCTTGCTGCTGATGATTCCAAACATGTTCAAAATTGCCGGTGAGTTGACCCCGGCGACGATGCACGTGACGGCCCGCACGCTGGCCACCCATGCTCTGTCGATCTTTGGCGACCACTCGGATGTGATGGCCTGCGCGATGACGGGCTGGGCGATGCTGGCTTCAAACTCAGTGCAGGAAGTGACGGATATGGCGCTGGTGGCGCAGATTGCGACGCTCGAATCGCGCATTCCTTTCATTCACTTCTTTGATGGCTTCCGCACTTCGCATGAAGTTGGCAAGATCATTCCGATCAGCGACGAGACGATTCGCGCGCTGGTGGACGATAAGTACATCATTCAATACAGGCAGAACGCACTGAGCCCGGATCGCCCGATCATTCGCGGCACGGCGCAGAACCCGGATGTCTTCTTCCAGGCGCGCGAGGCTTGCACGCCTTATCACGCCGCCGTTCCGGGCATCGTGCAGAGTGTGATGGATCGCGTTGCCAAGCAGACCGGCCGCGCCTATCACCTGTTCGACTACTATGGCGCGCCGGATGCGGAGCGGGTGATCGTGCTGATGGGCTCCGGAGCCGAGGCGGCCGAAGAGGCTGTGGACGCACTGGTCAAGCAGGGCGAAAAGATCGGCATGGTCAAGGTTCGCCTGTACCGGCCCTTCGATTCGAAGGCCTTCCTGGCCGCGCTGCCCTCGACGGTGAAGTCGATTGCGGTGCTCGATCGCTGCAAGGAGCCGGGCGCGACGGGCGAGCCGCTGTATATGGATATTGTCACCGTCCTGGCCGAGAATGAGGCCGCGCTTGGCTTCGCCAAGCCAACGGTGATTGGCGGACGCTACGGATTGTCGTCGAAGGAGTTTACTCCGGCGATGGTCAAGGGCATCTTCGACGAGCTGTCCAAGGCCGCTCCGAAGAACCATTTTACGATTGGAATCGACGACGATGTTTCGCATAGCAGCCTGAGCTACGATGCGGAGTTTTCGACCGAGGACCCGAAGACGGTGCGTGCGCTGTTCTACGGACTTGGCTCGGACGGCACGGTGGGCGCGAACAAGAATTCAATCAAGATCATCGGCAGCGAGACACCGAATTATGCGCAGGGCTACTTCGTGTACGACTCGAAGAAGTCGGGCTCGATGACCACATCGCATCTGCGGTTTGGGCCGAATCCGATCCGGTCTTCGTATCTGATTACTCGCGCAAGCTTCGTGGCCTGCCATAACTTCAGCTTCCTGGAGAAGATGGACGTGCTGGAGGCGGCAATGCCGGGCGCGGTCTTCCTGCTCAACTCGCCTTATTCGGCGGAAGAGGTGTGGGAGCATCTGCCCAAGACCACGCAGGAGAGCATGCTGCGGAAGAAGATCGAATTCTACGTGATCGACGGCTACACGGTGGCTCGCGACGCCGGCATGGGCACGCGCATCAATACCATCATGCAGACCTGCTTCTTTGCCATCAGCGGCGTGCTGCCGCGGGACGAGGCGATTGCGCAGATCAAGAAGGCGATCTACAAGACCTATGGCAAGCGGGGCGAATCTGTGGTGGCCAAAAACTATGCCGCCGTCGATGCCGCGCTGGCTCACATGCATAAGGTCGAGCTGCCGGCGGCTGCTTCATCCGGCTTCGATTTGATTCCGTCGATCTCACCCAAGGCGCCCCAGTTTGTGCGCGATGTGCTGGGCCAGATCGCCGGCAATCACGGCGATCAGCTTCCGGTCAGCGCCATTCCGGCCGGCGGCGCCTTCCCCACGGGGACTGCACAGTGGGAGAAGCGGAATATCGCGCAGTTCATTCCCGCGTGGGACAAGGACCTGTGCATTCAGTGCGGCAAGTGCGTGATGGTCTGCCCTCATGCTGTCATTCGCGCCAAGGTTTACCCGGCCGATCTGGGCGACAAGGCGCCGGCGACCTTCCAGTTTGCCAAGCCCAAATGGAAGGGCATGGAGCAGGATCGCTACACGCTGCAAGTCGCTCCTGAGGATTGCACCGGCTGCGCGGTTTGCGTGGATGTTTGCCCGGTGAAGAACAAGAGCGACGCCAGCAAGAAGGCCATCAATATGGTCGCGCAAGAGCCTCTGCGCGAGGCCGAGCGCGACAACTGGGAGTTTTTCCTCAACCTGCCCGAAGTGGATCGCTCGAAGCTATCGCACGGCCAGGTGAAGGATCTGCAACTTTTGCAGCCGCTCTTTGAATTCTCTGGCGCATGCGCCGGCTGCGGCGAGACGGCTTATGTGAAGCTGCTCACGCAACTGTTTGGCGATCGGCTCTATGTCGCCAACGCCACCGGCTGTTCGTCGATCTATGGCGGAAACCTGCCTACCACGCCCTATAGCAGCAATGCGCAGGGACGCGGGCCGACGTGGGCCAACTCGCTCTTTGAAGACAACGCCGAGTTCGGCTTTGGTATGAGAATCGCGCTCGATCAGCAAAAGGAGTTCGCCGAGTTGCTGGTGGGGCGGCTGGCCCCGCAGATTGGCCCCGAGTTGGTTGCGGATCTGATCAGCGCAAAGCAAAAGACAGAGCCGGAGATCGATCAGCAGCGCGCGCGCGTGCTTGCTCTGCGCGAGAAGCTGGCCGGCAACCAAAGCTCGGATGCGCACAACCTGTTGGCCGTCGCCGACTCGCTGGTTCGCAAGAGTGTGTGGATTCTAGGTGGCGACGGATGGGCCTACGACATCGGATTTGGCGGCCTGGACCATGTGCTCGGTTCGGGCAAGAACGTAAATGTACTGGTGCTGGACACCGAGGTCTACTCGAACACCGGCGGCCAGATGTCCAAGTCAACTCCGCGCGGCGCGGTGGCGAAGTTTGCCGCCAGCGGCAAGAAGAACAGCAAGAAGGATTTAGCCATGGAAGCAGTCAGCTATGGCTCGGTCTATGTGGCCAGGGTGGCTCTGGGCGGCAATGACAGCCACGTGGCGAAGGCCTTCCAGGAGGCCGAAGCGCACGATGGACCATCGATCATCATCGCTTACTCAAGCTGCATCGCGCACGGCTACGACCTGGTGCATGGGCTGGAGCAGCAGAAACTGGCTGTGCAGTCCGGCTATTGGCCGCTGATGCGCTACAATCCAGACTTGCGCGAATCGGGCAAGAATCCCTTCCAGCTCGACTCGAAGGCTCCCGCGATCCGGCTCAAGGAATACACCTATCGCGAAGCGCGTTACACTATGCTTGCGCGTAGCAATCCAGAACTGGCGGCACAGTTGTTGCTGGAAGCGCAGGACGACGTGGAGCGCCAGTGGCGTGTATACTCGGCGCGTGCCGCAATGCCCGGCCGTGGCGAGACGCCGAATATCGCTCCGGCGGAGAAGGTCGAAGAGAAAGCTGAACAGAAGCTCGTAGCAGAGAGTGCCGGAGGCCCAAAATGATCGATTTTTCAACACAGTATCTTGGTTTGAAGCTGAATGGACCGATCGTCGTCTCCTCGACGCCGATCTCCGAATCGATCGACAACGTTCGCCGTATGGAAGATTCCGGCGCCTCGGCGATTGTGCTTCATTCGCTCTTCGAAGAGCAGTTGGCGCTGGAATCCAAGGCGCTTGACGACGATCTCTCGCGGGGCACGGATTCCTTTGCCGAGTCGCTCGGCTACCTGCCTGACCTGAAGGACTACCGCATGACCCAGGAGAGCTACCTGGAGCACCTGCGGCGCTCGAAGGAGGCGGTGAAGATCCCCATTCTGGCCAGCCTGAATGGAGCCACCACCGGCGGCTGGGTGCGCTTTGCCAAGGATATGGAGCAGGCCGGAGCCGATGCCATCGAGTTGAACACCTACGCGCTGGCCACGGACAAGAGCCAAACCTCAGCGCTTCTCGAAGGGCAGTTGATCGAGCTCGTTTCCGCGGTAACCGCCGGGGTCAAAGTGCCGGTCTCGGTGAAGCTATCGCGTTCGTTTACCAGCATACCCAACCTGGTCTCTCAACTGGAGGGCGCGGGCGCGCGCGGCGTCGTACTCTTCAACCGCTTCTATCAGCCGGACTTCGACATTGAGACTCTGGAAGTGCGGCCTACACTGCACTTCTCGACGCCGGCGGAGCTGCTGCCCCGCCTGCACTGGGCTGCGATTCTCTACGGGCATCTGAACCTCGATCTTGCCATCTCCGGCGGCGTTCACTCGGCTGAAGATGTATTGAAGGGGATCATGGCTGGAGCCGGTGTGACGATGATGGCCTCGGCGCTGCATATCCACGGCATCGAGCACATTAAGCGGGTGCTGGCCGACATGCATTATTGGCTGGAGAAGCGCGAGTACACATCGCTCTGGGAGACGAGGGGCTGCCTGAGCCGCCGGTCGGTTCCGGATACCTCTCCGTTTGACCGCGGCAACTACATCAAGACGCTCAGCTCCTATAGCCTGCGTCAGACGGTGGGCGCGTTCTAAGTCGGACGTTCCAAGTCAGATTGACCCAAAGGCTGCATTCGTGCAGCCTTTTGGGTTTAACCCTGAGGAAGTCCATGAAAAGAGCCGTGGCTTTTGTGTTTCTGATCTGTGCGCCGGCATTTGCGGGCATTGCTCCCTCTGCGGCGAGCACGTCTTCGACTGCGGTCACGCAGCAGGAGGCGAACAAGGCCGTCGCCAGGCGGGTGTTTGACGAGATACTCAGTCAGGGAAAGTTCCAGGTCGCGGACGAGATCTATGCGCGGGATTTTCTTAATCATGGCTTGCACGGAAATGCCAGTCTGCAGGAAGACCAGGCAGCGGCTCGTTGGGAGAAGCAGGAACTTCCCGACATGAAAGTGACCTATGACTCGATGGTCGCCGAGGGCGATCTGGTTTCAGTGCTTTGGGTTCTGCGCGGTACCAACTCGGCTCCTGTGGGCTGGTTGCCGGCGACCGGCGTCAAGATCGAGCTACGTGGCATCACCATCTGGCGCATCGTCGATGGCAGGATTCGCGACGAATGGACCGCCTTCGATACGTTAAGAGTCGTACGCCAGATCGTAGAGCAGTTGAGGTGGCAACTCTTCGGGCTTGCTTGCGTGGCCGTGATTCTTCTCTGGGCTGCAGGCAGGGGCATTCGAAAGCTGCGGCGTAGCTATTCATCTGCCAAGGGATCATAAGGGACGCTCAAAGCCGGTGGGCGCGGTATGCTCGCCTTGGCGATATCCCTCGTCGCAAGAATGGAAACTGATCAACCTCAGCCCCCACACTCGGATCTCAAAAATCATTCTGAAAGTAGTCTTTGAAGTGTCTCTTCAATCAGACGGCAAGCTTCAGGCAGCGCGGCGGCTACGGCGGGGCTGAACTCTTCAGTTAAGCCTGTTGAGGCGGCGCCGATGGTGAGCATTTGTGCATTCCGGGGCAGGGAATTGTAGAGTCTTTGGGCCAGGGCGAGCAGTTCGGCGGCGCCTAGATGATGAGTTGCGCGGACCTGTGCGTCGGCGGCGGGCTCGACGGGAGTCAGGTTGACCGATCCGGGCGGGGAATCCAGGGAGCAATCGATGAACAAAACGGATTGTGCCTGTGCGACGTCCTGAGCGAGCTCCGGGGTCCATTGATGGTCGGCGATAATGCGTACGCCGGGCTGGTCTGAGAAGCGTCGCTCGGCCCAATCGGCAAGCCAAAGCCCGACGCCGTCATCTCCGCGGAGCGTGTTGCCGCAGGCGAGGATTAGGAATCGGGCTCTCATGGTGCTCATAGCTTTGCCAGTGTAACGCCGGACTCCAGTCCTGCTGTACTGGCGGCGTCTACGCCGACAGGGGAGACGATGTCCCAACCCTAGGGAGAGTGCGGGCTTGGATGCCCGCACGACAGCCGGTCTGGAGACGGGCGCTACTCCTTAGCTGATGAGCTGGTCGACGATTTCGCCGTCGGCGTTGACCAGAGTCATGGCCAGCGGCATCTGGCCGAAGGCGTGCGTGGAGCAACTGAGGCAGGGATCGAAGGTGCGGATCACGGCCTCGACGCGGTTGAGTGCGCCTGCTGTGAACTTGCCGTCCTTGACATAGGCCCTGGCCGACTGGAGAACGCCCTTGTTCATGGCGTTGTTGTTGTGACCGGTGGCGACGACCAGGTTGGCCCAGGTGATCTTGCCGTCCTCGTCCACTTTGTAGTGGTGATTCAAGGTGCCGCGCGGAGCTTCGATCTGGCCTGCTCCATCGAGCCGGTTGACGCCGGCGGTGGCGCGCACGTGCTTGTCGAGAATCAAAGGATCGGTGAGGATCTGCTCGATTTTTTCGATGCCATAGAGGGCCTCGACCAGGCGCGCATGATGATAGTGGAAGGAGCTCTCGACCGGACCGGCGGAGATCTGCTTGAAGAGTGCCAGTTCCTTGTCGGCCTGGGGGGTTCCCATGGACTTGACTATGTTCAAACGCGGCAGCGGGCCGACGCGATAGCTGCCCTCGGGATAGCCGAGCGGCTTGAAGTATACAAACTTGGTGTAGCTGAAGTTCTCGTCCGCCTCGCCAATGGCTTCGGCAAATCGGGTCGCTGTCATGCCGTCTTCGATGATCGCGCCCTGGGGGTCGATCAGCCGCAGCTCGCCGTCGGTGAATTCGATGGACTCGTCTTCGTTGATCAGGCCGAGATAATTGGACGGGAAGTTGGCGAATACCGAGATCTCCTGCGAGAAGCTGTCAGCGATCTGCTTGTAAGCGGTGAGGGCCAGGGCAACATTTGCGTAGGCCTCGGGCAGCATGGCCAGGATCTCGTCGCGATGGGCCGCGGACAAAGGCTCGGTCACGCCGCCGGGAATTACCCAGCCGGTGTGGATGCGCTTGGTGCCGAGCAGTTCAATGATGTGCTGGCCGAAGCGGCGCAGGCCGATGCCGGCGAGGCCGAGATCGGGGCGCGCGGCGGCAACGCCGAAGATGTGGCGCTTGGCGGGGTCGGACTCCATGCCCAGCAGCAGATCCGGCGAGGAGAGATGGAAGAAGCTCAGCGCGTGCGACTGCACCATCTGGGCCAGATTCAACATTCGGCGCAGTTGCGCGGCGGTATGCGGAATGCGAACGGCCATGATCGCTTCGCAGGCCTTGGCGGAGGCGATCAGGTGCGAGACCGGGCAGATGCCGCAGATGCGCGCCATCAGGCTGGGCATCTCGTAGAAGGGCCGGCCCTCGGAGAACCGCTCAAAGCCGCGCACCTGGGTGACGTGGAAGTTGGCGTTCTCCACCTGGCCTTGACTGTCGAGTTGGATGGTGATCTTGCCGTGGCCTTCAAGGCGCGTTACGGGATCAATCGTGATCGTCTGGGTCATAGAAAGCTCCAAATTTCTTCAACAAGCGCGGGCGCGGACGCCCGCACTACAGCCGGTCAGGAGACCGGCGCTACATCAAGCTCCAAAGCGGGTGAGGGCTGGAATATCCAGCGGCGCACCGGTGACCAGCGCGACGAGCGCTGTGTGGAAGGTATCGGCCGAGGGCGGGCAGCCGGGCAAAAAGACATCCACTTTGACGAACTCATGAATGGGGCGCACGATCTTGAGCAGCTTGGGCACGACGACGCAGGGAATCTGCTTCTGCAAGTCAGCATTCTCGATGTAGGCGCGGTCGAGAATCGCCTCCGGGCCGATGGGGTTGCGCATCGACGGCACCTTGCCGGCAACGGCGCAATCGCCCATCGCGATCAGCATCTTGGAGTGAGCGCGCACCTTCTTGATCTTGGCTTCGTCGTCCACCGAGGCCACGGCGCCTTCGACCAAAGAGATGTCCACCTGGTCTGGAAAGACCTTGGCGTCCACGATAGGACTGTAGACGACATCGATCAACTCCGCCAGTTGGAGAAGCCGCTCGTCCATGTCAAGAAAGGACATATGGCAGCCGGAACAGCCGTCCAGCCACACGGTTGCAACCTTCAATTTGCTCATTGCGCTTCCCTCATCAGATTCAGGTAAGGCAGAAAATCGGGATACTTGGGATGATCGGAGCCGATCTTGCTCTTGTCGAAGAGCGCTCCGGTGGGGCAGACCTGGACACATTTTCCGCAGCGTGTGCAAGCCGAACTTCCCCAAGCTTCGTGCAGATCGGTGATGACGATCGAATCGATGCCGCGGCCCATCACATCCCAGATGTGCGCGCCTTCAATCTCCGCGCAGACGCGAACGCAGCGGGTGCAGAGGATGCAGCGGTTGTGATCCACGGTGAAGCGCTCGTGCGAGGCATCCACGGTGAGCGACGGATTGCGATAGGGCAAGCTGACGTGGGTGACGCCCTGCTCCTGGGCCAGCGCTTGCAGCTCGCAGTGGCCGTTTGAGACGCAGACCGCGCAGATGTGATTGCGCTCGGCAAAGAGCAGCTCCAGAATCATGCGGCGGTGCTTCTTCAGCCGCTCGGAGTTGGTCGTGACCTCCATGCCCTCATGGACGTTGGCCACGCAGGCGGGCAGCAGCTTGTTCGAGCCTTTGATCTCCACCAGGCACATCCGGCACGCGCCGACTTCGCCCAGGCCGTCCATGTGGCAGAGCGTGGGAATGTTGATATCGTTCTCCCGCGCCGCCTCCAGGATGGTCTGGCCGGCGCGCGCGCTCAGCTCCTGACCGTCGATGATGAGTGTTTTGACGCCCATGCTTTCGCTCATGCCAACACCTCCGTTGCAGCTTCGGGGACGAGCGCTTGGATATTGCAGACGCCGGCCGGACAGCGCTTATGCACAATGTGCTCGATGTACTCGTTGCGGAAATACTTGATGGTGCTCAGCACCGGATTGGG
>JBEKOA010000084.1:0-19183 GCA_049522255.1 Occallatibacter sp. | reverse complement strand
AGACTGATGTAGTCCGTGATCCGGGCACCCGGAGGGAGTTCCGCAACCGTACGCGCCACCTGTAGCCTCCTGTACTTACCTAATACAGAATGCCACAAATCTCATTAAGTGAACAGTATTAGGTTTAACCCGCAGAATCTCGTCCAGGCATGCCGCAGGAACGAGCCGGTCTCGTAAGGCCTTTATACAAAGAATTGGCGCTGTGATCTTACTTAGCTCCGACCGCTTATCACAACCGAGGACTGCGCGGAGGCGAGCCAGTAGAACCTTTGACCGAACCGACCGAATGGCTGCCTGTACAGAGGAAATCAATAGAGGGTCCGCACCGTGCCCCACAAGAATGAACTTGATAGCAGGTTTTGGCATCGGAAGACTAAGCAGGGGTGACAGAAACGAGCAGAGAAAACGCTGCAAACCTCGCACCGGGCTTGTGACGAAGCCTGCGCAGAGGACCAGTCCTTTCAAGTTTGGTGGGTTGGTTGCGGCGTACTGAATCGCAAGAGGACTCGAAAACGATTCGGCCACGAGGACAAATGGCTCGCGGTCTGATATAGCCGACCTCACAGTTCCAACTAACTCAGAATAGGAAAGAAAGATGTCTGTCGGAAAACGAACTGTTACCGCCTCAAACTCATGAGGAAGGGCCTTTACGAAATCCGCGAACAAGTTCCCGGTTCCGTCCATCCCAGGTAGCAGCACGAGTTTCTGTATCATCGCAGATCAATCAGCCTTATCGTCTCCAGAATCACATCGCCGTCGATCGTCAGGCTGTGGGCGCTGATTTTGTCCATGGTGTCTTTGTCGGTGTGGTGGTAGCTGTTGTTGGGACCGTAGTTGAGGTCGATGATGTCGATCGACGGCACGCCGCGTTGGACGAAAGGCAGATGATCGTCCTGCACATTCATCTCCTGTTTGAAGAAGTATTTTTCGTCGCCGTACTTCTTCGCCGCCTGGCGTACAAGATCAATCAGCCAGCCCGTCGATTGTGTTTCGCGCTGGATTTCGAGGTCCTTGTCGCCAATCATGTCGGCGAGGATGAAGGCCTTGATCTTGGCGAGCGTTCCGTCGCGGCCCCACTTGGCGGCGAGATGTTTGGTGCCGTAGGTCGAGTCGGAATCCGTCCAGCTTTGAATAGCCTCTTCGCCGTCGTCGAAGAGCAGCCAGACTGAATAGCCGTTGAGCTTTTTGCCGCCGGCTGTCTCAGTGCGTAACCGGTCGGCGATGGCAATCAGCAGGCCGGTGGTCGAACCGCCGTCGTTGGCGCCGACAAAGTTGATCGTACGGAGCGGGTAATTGGTCTCGTAGTGTGTGGCCAGCACGATCACGCCGTCCTTCTTGCCGGGGAAGCGCACGATGAAGTTGCGCATGGGAACCGGGCCGATGGGTGTCGAGGCGGTGAAGGTGTCCTCTTCGAGCTGGTCGTGCTTGAAGTGGTCGCGCAGGAAGTCTTCGGCCTTCAAGTGGCCGGGGCTGGTGGGCCAGCGGGGGCCGATGGAGACAAACTCGCGGGCGTAGTCCAAGGCCTTGGCGCCGTTGAAGTGGGGCTGGGCCAGGGCTGCGAGGGGTGTGATCAGAAGCAAGACGAGCGCGGCGAGGCGTAGAGCCGGGACTGATTGAGGTTCGTGGTTTCCCACCCATTCGCCAGAAAAAAGGCGAATGGATGGGGCACCCAAGGTCTTTATCGGAACACTCTTCCAAATAAAGGAACGGATCAATTCGTCGCCTCTTTCTTTTTTCTGCGCGAGGGGTGGACCCACCATGCCACTCCGATGCCGATCAGATAGAGCCCCAGCATGGGAACGGCGTAGATGCACATGGTCCAGGGGTCGGGGCTGGGACAAATCACAGCCGCCACAATGAAGACCGCCAGAATCGCGTAGCGAATGTTCTTCCACAGGAACCTCGGACTGACAATGCCGAAGAGAGCGAGAAAGAAGATAAGAATCGGCAGCTCAAAGCTGATGCCCAGACCGAGGATGATCGAGAGAAAGAAACTGGAGTACTCCTCGATGGTGACCATCGGCGTGAAGTTATGGCCGAAGTTCACGATCAGGATTTGCAACGCGCCGGGCAGCACGTAGAAGTAGCCAAAGGCCGCGCCGGCGAGAAAGAGTCCCACCGTGGCCGCCATGAAGGGGACGACGAAGCGCCGCTCTTTCTGGTAGAGTCCCGGCGCGATGAAGAGCCATACCTGGAAAAGGATGAAGGGCGAGGCCAGGATCGCACCGCCGACCAGCGAGACCTGCAGGTCCAGGTTCAAGGGATCCATCGGGTGCGTGAAGACCAGCGACTTGCCGATGCGGTTGAGCGGCGCCTGGATAAAGCCGACAAATCTGTCGTGAAAGGCCCATGCCGCCAGAAAGCCCACAGCCAGGAAGATGGCCGAGCGGACGATGCGTTTGCGCAGCTCGTCCAGATGTTCCATGAGACTCATGCCGGGCAGCTCAGCGCGCTGGCTGACGGCCTCCCGCGCCTTGCCGATTACGTCCGCGGGGTCAACCATGGTGTTCGTGCTCCGTGGTTTGGTCTGGTTGGGTTTCAGCAGGAGCCTTGCCGGCCTCTGCCATGCGGCTCGGCCGCTCCGCCGCTATCTGTTCTCCATTTGAAGGCGGCTGAATGCGCGGATAGGCCTCTTGCGGCTCATAGACTGCCGGAGAGACGTTCGGGTAGACGCCCTCTTCAGGATAAGGGCTGGGGATTGGGAATTGACCATCGACCACGGGCGCTTCTGATAACTTCTGAGAATCCACAACTGCCGGTGCGGGAGCCGCGAGCGCCAGCGCTGCGAGGCGCTCCTGTTCCTTCTTTTGCCTTTCGGCCTCCTCGGCCTTGCGCAACTCGTCTTCCATCTGGAATTTGAAGTCGTTGGAGGCCTTGCGGATCTCGTACATCAGCCGGCCGATCTGGCGGCCGATCTCCGGCAGCCGCCGCGGCCCGAAGACCACCAGCGCCAGCACCATCAGGATGAGCGAATTCTCGAATCCAAGACTGGCAACTTCAATTGTTTGCGGCATCACCATGAAGGATCATGATACCCGCCCACGCGCGGCGCGAACAAACCACTGCGTGGGGCGACGCTTTCGGTTGAGACGGCGGGGAGCTGTGCGAACGGATGCGCCAGGGTTCGTGGATCCCCACCCTTGCGGGGTGATGCATCGAAAAGATGGGGCACCCGGCTCTCTCGCGGCGTGAGGTTCGTGGTCTCCCAGGTCCGAGAGTCCGGACCTGGGGCACCCAGATTCTGATTCTTTCCCTATCCCTGGACTTTTGCCACCCGCCTCCCTCTGGGAAGGAATTGAATCGCCAATCTTCGAGCATTTTGGATTCTCTGTTAAGGCTGGGTTACAATGATCAGCAGTGGAAGAGGCTTTTGCCGGGTGGATTTTCCCCGAGTCTACTGGCTTTGGGCCGCGTCTAAGTGTTAAAGGGCTGCAACAACCCCGTGGGTGGGGGTGTTGCTGATGAGAACGGCGAATCGGCCGAAATCTTCAGCAGCGTCAGTGCATCCACTGCAGGCCATGCTTTAGCTTTCAACATCCCCGTTCGCTGCCCTGTATTGGATTTTTCAGGGCGAGCTGGACTGAAGGCGGAATGCGGTGAACCTGGTTCTCGACGATCTGACGGCGGCCTCGCCGGAGGCTGGCAGTACCTGTAGCCTCGAAAACTACCTTGCGCTCCCTGACCATACGATGGATGCCCGCATCGCGGAGGCGCGCGCGCGGCTGGGTGCGACAACCCTGCTGCTTGGCCACCACTACCAGCGTGACGAAGTAATTCGCTTCGCCGACGCGACGGGCGACAGCTACAAGCTCTCAAAGATCGCCACGGAATCGGACGCGAAGTACATCGTCTTCTGCGGTGTGCACTTCATGGCCGAGAGCGCGGACGTGCTGGGCCACACCGGGCAGCAGGTGATCTTGCCGGATCTGAACGCGGGCTGCTCGATGGCGGATATGGCAGAGATTTCGCAGGTGGAAGCATGCTGGGAGGCGCTCGAGGCGTTGGGCCTTGCGGATGAGATCATTCCGCTGACCTATATGAATTCGACCGCTGCCATCAAGGCTTTCTGCGGCGAGCGGGGCGGGCTTGTGTGCACGTCTTCAAATGCGCGCGCAGCCTTTGAGTGGGCATTCGCGCGAAATAAACGTATTTTGTTTTTGCCGGACCAGCATCTGGGCCGCAACACCGGCTTTGCGATGGGGATACCTCTGGAAGAAATGGTCGTCTGGGATCCTTGGGCGATTCAGGGAGGGCAGACGAAGGAACGGCTCGCCGCCAGCCGCATTCTGCTCTGGAAGGGGCATTGCGCGGTGCACCAGCGCTTTCTGCCGAGCCACGTGGAACAAGTCCGCGCAAAATATCCCGGCATTCAGGTGATCGTGCATCCCGAGTGCCGGTTCGAGGTCTGCCAGAAGGCCGACGCGCTTGGTTCGACCGAGCGGCTGATCGCGCTGGTGGAGCAGGCGCCCGAGGGGCAGATGTTTGCCGTGGGGACCGAGATCCACCTGGTGAACCGGATGGCTCGGCGGTTTGAGGCCGAGGGCAAGCGGGTGATCACGCTTGATGACACAGGTTGCCTCTGCACGACGATGTACCGGATCACTCCGCAGCATCTGGCGTGGGCGCTGGAGAATCTGGTCGAGGGGCGGGTTGTGAATCGGATTCAGGTGCGGGCTAGTGTGAAGAAGTGGGCCAAGGTGGCGCTGGACCGGATGCTGGAAGTGGGGTAACCACCTGCGGCGGAGCCAACCACCTGCGGTGGGGCCAGACGCTCGCTTTTCGCTCGCATGGGGTTCGTGGTTTCCCAGGTGCCCAAAGGTGAGGCACCTCCACCCCACGGACGAAGACCTGTTCGTGGGGACCCCGGCACCTGGGGTACCCCTATTTCTGATGCCAGCCACTCCTGCAGAGACACATATCCAGTGATAACTTGAATCTATTATCAACTCATATGTTTACAACTTATTCATATGGTTCTATAGAGGCACAAATATATCCCTACCGTGGAGCCGTGAGACGCGCATCGAATTGGCGGCTGAATCGGATGAGGGCGATCCACTGGCCGTGGTCTTCCTGCTTCCAGACCATGCTGCCGTGGAGCTGGAGGGCAATGGCTTCGGGCTGCATGTCGTGGTGGAGGCCAAAATACTCCTCGTCGACGGCTTCGCCCTTTGCTCCTAGACTAAGCGGCAGTGAGGGCGGATCGTACTTGGTCGAGAAGACCAGGGCCGCGGTGTATTTCTCCGGCTCCTGTGCGGCGCGGGCGATCTGCGGGGAGGTAAAGTCCTCGATGCGATCGACTGCAAAGGGACTCTTGATGTAGCCGAGCTCGGGGCGGGTGAGCTCATCTGTCATGGGCCAAGCGGAGAGCACCGTTGCGCCGGGGTAGAGCCGTTGGAGCTGATCGATGCCGGCCTGGTGGAGGCGGATCACGCGGGCGTAGGCCAGATTGTCTTCTGGAGCGAAGCGATAGGGCGGGTTGATGAAAAGCCCCAAAATGAAGGCTGCGGCGGATAAGATGGCCAGGCCATTCCAGTAGGGCGCGCGGCGGTACAAGGTGGAGACGGCAATCAACAGGACCAGCGGAAACATGGGCAACAGGTAGCGCAGGAGCAGCGCACCGCCGAGGACGCTGAAGAGCAGCGCGTTCGCCAACAGCAAGCAGAGAATGCGGCGCATCGCGGCCGGGGCGATCGCCGGACGGGGATGAGGTTCGTCGTTTCCCACCCATTCGCCAGAAGAAAGGCGAATGGATGGGGCACCCAGAGTATCTGCTTCGTCGGAGCTTTCGGTTGAATCCTGATCTCTGATCTCTGATACCTGAACCCTGTCGGGGCGCGGGTCGAGCAGCAGGGAAGCCAGGGCGATCCCCACCGGCACAAAGAGGTTCATGTGCGCGGTGAGATGCAGGATGCGATAGCCGAAGGCGGCCGCGATACGGAAGGGCGCGAGATTGGCTTTAGCGTTGTAGCGCAGGAACTCGGGATTGCCGAAGAGAAAGCCGGTCTTGGCGTAGTGGTAGGCGTACCAGGCGACGAGCGGCAGCAGGCTGCTCGTAAACCAGGTGGCCTCGCGCCAGAGCCTGATGCGGGCGCTTCCTGGGGCGCGAAGACTCTCGACCAGGCTGACGGCGGCCAGGGTGAGCGGGATGGCGATGGCCGTTTCTTTAGAAAGGACCGAGGCAGCAAACCATACGGCGGCAGCCCAGGGCTTGCTGGACTGATTGTTGAGCGCTCCGATTGCGGGGAGGGCGTAGACCAACCCCCAGAGCGAACAGGCGGCGGCGAAGATGTCGGCATGGGCCAGGGTGCTTTGGGCAAACCAGACGGGATAAAGGGCGGTAAGGGTGACGGTCCAGAAGGCTACCGAGGCGACGCCGGTGAGGCGCATGGCCAGCCGCCAGACGGCAACGAGCCCCAGCGAGGCCACCATCTGCACGGAGGTGCGCGTGACCTCGGGGGAGAAGCCGGAGAGCTTCCACCAGAGCGCCAGATAGATGCTCGGCAGCGGGGGATGCGCGTTGGTCATCGTGCTGATGGGAATCAGCGAGCCGGTGCGAAAAAAATCCCAGGCCGCGGGAATATAGTAGCCGGCCTCGTCCCAGTAGTAGGGCAGACGAAGCAGGGTGTAGTGGCTGGCATAGAGGGCCGCGAAGACCACCGGGAAGATTCTCCAGGCGGGAAAGGGCGCGTCGAGCCGCGGCATGATGAAACTCTTCCAGCGCAAGTCTTCGATCCTTTAGTTGATTGGACCCTGCGGGAAGTTGTGGCTTTGCGGCTCAAGGTTGAGCGCGCCAAAGGCCTGCTCGTACTGGGCGAGGTTCTGGCCGAGGAGATTAAACAGGGCCTTGGCCTGCTGCGGGCTGAGAAAGATGGCGGTGTGGTTGCGGATGGAAACCTGGTCGGGGGAGTCGCTTGAGGCCAGGCCGAAGGACAGTTGGAAGTCCCAGACGCTGACGCGGATGTGGACGCTGTTGGCGTAGGACTCGCGGTAATCGGGAGCCTGGACGAGGTTCATTTGCGGCTGCTGTGCGGATGGACTCATGGTTTCTCCAGATTACTCCGGTGGGGGCGGGTGACGCGAAGACGCCGGGGACTGGCCGGGACTCCACCCCACGGACTCTTCAGGCAGATTGGATTTGGGAATGGTGCGAAAGGGGGGACTCGAACCCCCATGGATTGCTCCGCCAGATCCTAAGTCTGGTGCGTCTGCCAATTCCGCCACTTTCGCATGGGCGCGACTGAGTTCATTTTAGCCCGAAGCGAGGGTTCTCCCCGGTAAGGAACATGTCCTCTCATTCTAGTTGAAGAGGTCCTTCATCTTTTCGATCAGGGTGGAAGAGGAGGGCTTGTTGTCGATGGAGAGCGACTCGGCCAACTGAGTGACAAGATCGCGCTGCGCACGGCTGAGTTTGCGGGGAACCTCGACCACCACTTTTACGATGAGATCGCCGTTGCCCTTGCCGTTGAGAATGGGGATGCCGCGGCCGCGAACGCGGATTTCGCGGCCGCTCTGTGTGCCCTCTGGAATCTTCAGGCTGACCGGGCCGTCGATGGCATCGATCTCGATCTCGGCGCCAAGGGCGGCCTGGGGAAAGCTGATGGGGACGACGCAGCGAAGGTGGTTGCCTTCGCGTTCGAAGAACTCGTGCCGCCGGATGGACAGGACAACGTAGAGGTCGCCCTTGGGTCCGCCGGAACGGCCGGAATCGCCTTCGCCGGCGTATCGGATGCGGGTACCGGCCTCGACACCGGGAGGCACTTTGACGTTGAGCTTGAGCTCTTTGGGCGCGCGGGACTCCCCGCGGCAAGTCGGACATGGGTCGCCGATGATTTGACCGTTGCCGCCGCAGGCGGAGCAGGTGCGGGCCACGGCGAAGAATCCCTGCTGGTAGCGGACCTGTCCACGGCCCTGGCAATGGCCGCAGACAGATGGGCCCCGGCCTGAGGCGCTGCCTCGGCCATGGCAGGTGCCGCAGACCTCGAGACGGCGGACCTTCACCTCGGTCTCAACGCCAAAGATGGCAGCTTCGAAGTCCAGTTCGAGGTCGAATCGCAGGTCGTCGCCGCGCTGCTGACGGCTGGCGCGATGCGCATTGCCGCCCATTGAAAACATCTCTCCGAAGAGGTCGCCGAAGATGTCGCCAATATCGACGGCACCGGCAAAGGGCCCGCCAAAGCCCTGCCCCGCGCCTCCGATGCCGGCATGGCCGTAGCGGTCGTAGGCGGCGCGCTTGTCGGCATCGCTCAGGACCTGATAGGCCTCGCTGGCCTCTTTGAAACGCTCCTCGGCGGCATGATCGCCAGGGTTGCGGTCAGGGTGGTGCTTGAGGGCGAGCTTGCGATAGGCGCTCTTCAATTCCTGGTCGCTGGCTTCGCGCGAGACACCCAGAACTTCGTAATAGTCAGCTTTGCTCACGTTTGTATTTGTACTCATTCGCTTTTCTGTTTGGGGTTGGAAACCACTCTGACAAGCGCCGGTCGAAGCATCCGCTGGCGCAGTTTATAGCCGCGGCGAATCTCTTCACCGACGTGCTGATCGGGCAGGTCTTCGCGCTCGACCGTGCCGAGCGCCTCATGAACTCGAGGATCGAACTCCTCGCCCAGAGCCGGGATGGGAAGCACCTGGAGTTGGCGGAGCACGTCCTCCATTTTCTTGACGATCAGCTCGACGCCGGAGCGCAACTGCTCGGCCGACCCCTCGGATTTGAGGGCCAGTTCAAAGTTATCGAGCACGGGGAGAAAATGCTCAACCACATTGGCGGTGGCGTAGTCGCGGTCTGATATGCGATCGCGGTCGGCACGCTTGCGCGCGTTCTCAAACTCAGCCTGGAGACGGGCCAGACGGTCGACCAACTGGTCGCGCTCGGCCTTGAGCCGGTCAAACTCTGCTCGGCTTGGCGGTTCCTCTGAGCTAGCGGACTCGGCTGGCGTTGCTGCCTCCGCCGGATTTGCAGGCGACGACGGGCTTTGGAGAGGATCCGGGATTGGAGGATCGGGGATCACAGCCTCCTCGAATTGGAGGCTCCGCACAGGGCTATTTGGCTTTTCGTGACGAATGTGTTCCTCCATGTGAAGAGGTTGTTCCAACTCGCCCGAAGTTTCATTCACCGGCAATTCAGGAGCCGCGGCGGGCTCGGGCTGGAGCCTTTCCAGCAGCTTCAATTCCGTTTCCTGTTCTGGCATTGCTCTATGCTTTCTCCCTGGAGAATTCTCTCACTTGATTCAATGATAATTTGCACGGCTAGCGACAGCTTCTCACCAATCGGGAACCCGCTCGAACTCAGTTCCGTTTCGCTTCAGATTCCCAAGTCCTCGGCAGGCGGAACTTCGAGGAGGCGCTCGGAGAGTCCGGAGATGTAGCGCACCGCCTGGATCATCTCCTGATATTGGATGCGGGTGGGGGCAATGACGGCGACGGTACCCAGGTTGGCGGATCCCAGCCGAGCCGGGGCGCCAATCAGGACCAGATCCTGCATGGCGAGCGAAGCCTCCGCCTGACCGGCCAGATCCGGACCCACCACGACGCGCACCTCCTGCTGGCGGCCATCCACATAAGCAGTGAGCAGCTCGACCAGCCGCTGCTTGGCTTCGAGAGCCATCAACATCTGGCGCAGGCGTTCACGATCCTCTTCCGCCGCGATGAGGTTGGCCATGCCATCGACAAAGATCACAGGCCCGGCCTCGCCGTCGGCCAGAGCACCCTTGCGGCAGAGCTCCTCGACGGAATCGAGCATCTGGCGATAGGCGGCCCTCTCCAACTCGACGCGCCTGGCAACCTCGGCCCGAATGCGCTCGATGGGCCAGCCGCGAAAGTTCTCATTGAGGTAGCGCGCGGCAGTTTCCATCTCGATGTGGGTCAGTTCGCGATCGAGGATCAGCACGCGGTCTTGCACGGCGCCGGCCTGGGTGACGAGCACGGCCAGCACACGGCCCGTTGAAAGGCGCGAGAAGTGAATATGTTCGAGCACCTGACTGGCAGTGGAACATGCCAGCGCGACGCCAAGACCGCTCGATAGTAGCGCCAGCACATGCGAGGTGCGCTCGAGATAATCATTGGTACTGGTGACGCCCGAGAAGCTCTCTTCAATCTGGCCACGGCGGGCCTCGCTCATGGGTGAGGCCTGCGGCATTGCGTTGAGGCTGGATGGCTGCGCGCCGGCCATTTGGCTCATCTGCGTCTCTGGCCGGGTGATCTGCTCGACATAATAACGGAACGCCGCGGCGGTGGGCACGCGCCCAGCGGAGGTGTGCGGCTGCTCCAGCAGGCCCGCATCGCCGAGCGTGGCCATGACGTTGCGGATGGTTGCCGAACTCAGACCGTCGCGGTTGGCGAAAAAGTGCGCGACCGACTGCGAGGCCACCGGTTCACCGGTGGCGATGTACAGCTCGATGATGGCCGTAAGCACCATCCGCTCACGCGGACTGATGCGCGCATCAGGCATCTTTCCCGCTCTCCATCGCAGCCGCCGGCCTGCTCCGCCGCAAACCAGGCGCGCACGCCCCCTACCCCGGATAACTCTCGTTAAATACCAGATTCTTCTAGCGTTTAGCCAAGAAAAACAGTAGAGCTCCCCTCTTTAATTCTAGGCAGTTGCGAATGGACTGTCAACAGATGCAAATGCCCACCAAGTCCCAGTTGACCTGTGGTGGAGTATGCCGCGGGTAAGGGTCTCGGCTCCGGCCTGAAGAGCCTCGCGAGCTAATAGGCGCGCTGTCAGCGCTGGTTGAGCAACGCCTGCGTGCGTTGGCGCGTAAGGCGAATCTGACACCGCAGGCTGTCCGGGCCGGGGGTGCACGACTGGTCCCGAAGGCCGATCCACGCATCCGGTCCAAGAGTCAGCATCCAGGCCGTGGCATTGGCCGCATGGTGGGTTTGCGCCATGAAGGTAGCGGCCTTCAGATCCGCGTCGGCGGCGTCGGCATTCATCCGTTCACATTCGTCTTGGACCGGGGCCGGTGAATCCTCGCTTTGCGAGCAATAGTCCTCGTCGTGCACCAGCACATACTTCCTGCCGTCCTCGGGGATAAAGTAGCGCACGGTGATCGGTGGAAGCTTGGCAATCAGCGCCCATTGGCTCACATCCTCGGCAAAGGCCAGCGGAAGCTGTCCCATGGCAAGAGAATCCTGTCTCAGTTGCCGTGAAAAGACGGCCAGGGTGGGCGTGGGCTCGCCATTGATTGGACGGAAATAAACGCCGCCCAACGCGATTCCTTCCTTCATGTCGAACCACATGAATCCCCGGCCGGATAGGTATGGGCCTCCGTGGCTGGCCACCATCACGTAACGGCCATCGCGAATATCGACGGGAAGCGACGCGCCATCGAGCAGTGTCCCGATGGCGTCAGAAAGCGGCATGTCGCTGCCGTAGTGATATATGGTGCGTGGGATCAACTGCCTCATCAGCTTGTCGAATCGTTTGTCCTTGGTCACGTCAATCGACGGCCTTCCCGCGTAGTCGTTCAGAAAGGCAAGTTGTGCGCTGGGGATCGGGTTCCCGAAGACTGCTGGTGCAAGAGACGGCTCCGGCTGCGCAGCGAGCCCGCTTTTGCTCTGCTGGGCCGCCAAGTTGGCGATTGGAAGAGCACCGGCCAGGAGCAATGGCACGGTAAGGAAGAGCGCGGATGCAGAGTTGACTCTGCGGAAGGAACCGGGGAAGAACCTCATCGCATGACCTCTCGCAACCAAGATAGATTCAAATCTGGGGTTTTTCAAGAGGAGATCAGCACCTAAGAAGGGCGTAGTTTCGTGGCGAAAGCGCGTGCTTAGAGCTGAGTTTGCTCATACGCTCTTTCATCCACCCGGATCACAGTGAGCCTGGTGACGTCGACATTTCCGGGCGAATGGAGTCAAAAACAAAGTCGTCATCAAGAAGCGATCCGCACCGGATAGAATTCATTCAAAAGGGATTTGCAATAATGCGCGCTTTACCGATCCTTTCGCTCGCGGCCTTGCTGCTGCCGCCTTTTCCGGCGCATTCAGCCGATGGCCAGCAGACGGCTGGCGCACCTCTGCCCGCCATTCCGCAACTGATGCACGAGGTCGAGGAGCACCAGAAGGCTCTAGAGAAAGTCGTCGAGAACTACACCTACACTTCTCTGCAGACGACCCAGGATCTCGACGCCAACGGCCAAGTGAAGAAGACAGAGACCACGGAGCAGGAGGTCTTCTTTGTCCACGGCCGGCATATAGCGCGACTGGTGAAGAAGGACGGCAAGCCGCTGGACGATCACGACCAGCAAAAGGAAACCGAGCGCGTCACCAAACAGGTCGAGAGGGCAGAGAAGCCTGAGCAGGAGCAGCCCAAAGAAGACCAGGATCTCAACGTGAGCCGCATCCTGCAGATCATCGACGTGCGCAATCCACGCCGTGAAAACTTTCGCGGCCGCCCCACCATCGTCTTCGACGCGATGGGCCGCAAGGACGCCAAAACCCACGGCCTGGGAGAGGAAGCCTTCAAGAAGCTCCAGGGCACGGTGTGGATTGACGAGGCGGATCGCCAGATTGCGCGCATCGATGCCAGCTTCAGCGACAATTTTCATGTGGCCGGCGGACTGGTGGTCAACGTCGAGAAGGGCTCGCGCTTCAGCTTCGAACAGGCTCCGGTCAACGGCGAGATCTGGCTTCCCACTGGAGCCGAAGGGACCGCCCAGATCCGCCTCTTCATGGTCAAAAACCAGCGCCAGCACTTTACCGAACGCGACTACGATTTCAAACGGTTCCACGTCGATGCCGAGCCAGGGAAGGAAGCGAAGGCCGTGGTGGAGACGAAACAGAAACAATAGAGCAGTTACCAAGTGCTTCGGTTAAGGTGGAAGGATGTTTGCGCGCAGGCTTTCCATCCAGCGAATTGACGCGAGCGGCGAGCGGCACCCCTGCCCGATCCGCTGGATCGACAACTTTGCCATGCGCAATTTCACCAACGACGCAGTCTTCGACGATACGCTGCCGGTAGCCGATGGGGTGCTCGAAGCCGGGACTCACGTTCCGCTTTCACGGCTTCAGCCAGCGATGGAAGAGTGGTTTCGGCGCAAGGGCTATCTGAAGCCGGACGAACGGCTTGAGGTGGTGGAACCACCTGCGGTGGGGCGGACGGCGCTTGCGCGCCATGGGGTTCATGGTTTTCCGGATCTGACACGATGAAGCTGCGTCCGATGTCGGAGATCCGTTGGTTTTTATTGTGAGGGGAGCTGCAGGGGTTCGTGGGTTCCCACCCTTGCGCAAAAATGCTGCGCAAGGATGGGGCACCCAATCTGATATTGGGCACCGAGGTGTGCCGAGGAGGCAGGTTTCCAAGTTAATTACCTGCAAGGCGTTGAAAATATATATAGGGGGGTGGGGTACCTTTGAGGGGCCAGCGGTCAGAGAACAATGTCGACCGGGCTTCCTGTCGTTGATCATCCTCTTATTGTCGGCCAACGGAGGTCAATTATCTGCAAAACCTGCACGACTGCGGCCAGAGGATGGGAGTTGCCGCAAGTGGCCATCTCTGCCTGGGTCGGCCTCTATCGAACTGCCTCATAGAATCGCCGAATCAATCCACGGCCCCCGAACCAGCTTGGGGCGCGTACCATGTTCAGCATGAGCTCGCTTTCAATGAACTGGATTGGATGGGCACTGCTCTCGGCTGCATTTGCCGCCGCCACGGCACTACTGGCGAAGGTGGGCGTGGCACATGTGGACTCGAACCTCGCCATGGCACTGCGGACCAGCGTGGTGGTGGTCTTTGCCTGGTGCATCGTCTTTGCGCTGGCGAAGCCCGGCATGGGCGGATGGGCCGAGATTCGCGCGCTCGACCGGCGCACCTGCCTCTTTCTCGCGCTTTCGGGCCTCGCGACCGGCCTGTCCTGGATTTGTTATTTCCGCGCCCTTCAACTTGGGGCCGCTTCGCGGGTAGCCCCGCTCGACAAGCTCAGCGTGCCGCTGGTCATTGTCTTTGCATGGCTGCTGCTGGGAGAGAAGCTTACTACGCCGGCCATCGTGGGCGGCCTGCTGATTACCGCCGGAGCGGTGGTGATTGCGCTGGGGTGAAAGGGCGCGGCTTCCGGTTTCGAATTCATATACTGTAAGGAGCACACGCGGTTCTTGAAGCCGCACGATGCATTGATGACCGACAACGCACAAGCCGAGACTCCCATTGCCACGCCAAGCCGCATTGTCCTCACCGGCTTCATGGGCTCGGGCAAGACGACCGTGGGGCCGCTAGTTGCAGCGCGTCTTGGCTGGAGCTTTGTCGATACGGATGACGCCATTGAAGCCGAGGCCGGCGCAACCATCGCCGAGATCTTCGCCGACCAAGGCGAGGCGGCCTTTCGCGAACGCGAACACGCGGCCATCGCACATCTTGCCCAAACCGATGCGCTGGTGCTGGCTCTGGGGGGCGGCGCCATCGAGCACCCGTCCACGCGCGCTCTGCTGCTGACCGCGCCTGGCACGCTGCTGGTCCATCTTGAAGTGGGATTGGCGACGACCCTCAAACGGTGTAGCGGCACCGAGCAGACCCGGCCCGTCCTGGCCGATCAGGCTAACCTCGCCCGCCGCTACGAGCGCCGGCTGCCGCTCTATCGCATGGCGCATGTCTCGATCCATGTCGACGCGCTGACGCCGGAGCAGGTTGTCGACGCGATCCTGAGCGCCCGCCTCAGGGGCTAAAGCCCGGGTTTCTATGAGGCGATTGCGGCACGGCTGAGGCCGTGCCCTAGTAAGAAACTGTTTTTCAAGAAGGTTGCAAATGGTTGATTTCATTGAAACCAGCATTTTGGGCGGATTTGGGTGGATTTCGCACCGTCCCTACGGGACTGTGGCTCGCAAATTGACGCTCACCCAGGACTGCGCTGCGCTTGTCCGGGGCTATTATCGGCTCTCCCTCCGGGAGAAAATGCGCCGACTCGTTTCATCTAACGCGGGTCGGCGAAGCCGGTGGACGACTGACACAAGACCTTGCTCATGGCGAGTTTTTCTGGAGGATCTGGAGCCACGCCCACTCAGGGTTGGGTCGATGGAACAAGTTCAAGAGATCTGAACCCTGATCACTGTAATATCGGAATCCCGGCGATGCGCTGCTGCCACTCTGCCGGGCCGGTCTGGTGAACGCTCGATCCCTTTGAATCGACAGCCACGGTCACCGGCATATCGCGCACGTCGAATTCATAAATCGCCTCCATACCGAGGTCGGCAAAAGCTACTACACGCGCGCCGATGATCGCCTTCGACACGAGATAGGCCGCGCCGCCGACGGCCATCAGATAGACCGCGCCGAACTCGCGGATCGCATCGATCGCCGCCGGTCCGCGCTCGGCCTTGCCCACCATTCCCAGCAAGCCGGTCTCGGCGAGCATCTGGCGCGTGAACTTGTCCATGCGCGTCGCCGTGGTCGGCCCCGCCGGCCCCATGACCTCGTCACGTACCGGGTCGACCGGCCCCACGTAGTAGATGAATCGCCCGCTGAAATCCACCGGCAGTTTTTCGCTGCGATTGAGCATGCCAGTCATACGGATGTGCGCGGCATCGCGGCCCGTGAGCAGCTTACCGGTCAGCAAGAGTACTTCACCCGGCTTCCAGGTTGCGGCCTCTTCGCGCGTCACCGTGTCGAGGTTCACGCGCCGCGCCGACGATACGTCATAGGTCAGCTTCGGCCAGTCCTCTAAATTCGGCGGATCGAGATAGACCGGCCCAGAGCCATCCAGCACAAAATGCGCGTGGCGCGTCGCGGCGCAGTTGGGAATCATGGCAACAGGCAAGTTTGCGGCGTGCGTCGGATAGTCGCGCACCTTGACGTCGAGAACCGTCGTGAGCCCGCCCAAGCCCTGCGCGCCGATGCCCAGCCGGTTCACCTTGTCGTAGAGTTCGAGGCGCAACTCCTCGGCGCGATTGGCCGGGCCGCGCGTCTTGAGGTCCTGGATGTCGATCGGGTCCATCAGCGATTCCTTGGCCAGCAGCATCGCCTTCTCGGCGGTGCCGCCGATGCCGATTCCCAGCATTCCCGGCGGACACCAACCGGCGCCCATGGTGGGCACGGTCTTCAGCACCCATTCCACAATTGAGTCCGACGGATTGAGCATGATGAACTTGGCCTTGGCCTCGGAGCCTCCGCCCTTGGCCGCCACCGTTGCATCCACCTTGTCGCCCTTGACCAGTTCAACAGTCACGCAGGCCGGCGTATTGTCTTTGGTATTCTTGCGCGCTCCGGCCGGATCGGCCAGGATCGATGCGCGCAGCTTGTTATCGGGATCGAGATAGGCGCGGCGGACGCCTTCGTCGACAAGCGTTTGAATGTCCTTCTGCTCCCCGCCGGGGCCGGGTTCGAAGCGCACATCGAGTCCGACCTTGAGGAAGGCTGTTACAATCCCCGTGTCCTGGCAGATGGGCCTGTGGCCCTCGGCGCACATGCGGCTATTGACCAGAATCTGCGCGATCGCGTCCTTGGCGGCGGGGGATTGCTCGCGCTCGTAAGCCTTAGCGAGGCTGGTGATGTAATCCACCGGGTGGTAGTAGCTGATGTACTGCAATGCGCCTGCGATGCTCGCAACAAAATCTTCCTGGCGGATGACGGTCATGGAGACTCCCTCGTGAACAGTTTAGGACAACCGGCACAGAGGGTGTTCGTATCCCTGTTCTCCACCTGCGGATGCCCTGAGCCAGAACCCAGCGAAGCGGTCGCTGAGATTGGAACTGGCCCGTTCATCTGCCGATTTTGCCATTTCTGTGCCCTCATGCCCTAATCTAGTTCTATGACCGACCCCACAGCGGAAACTACGGGAACACGCGACGATCTCTACGATCTATTGGTGGTGGGCGCGGGGCCTACGGGCCTGGCTTGCGCCATTGAAGCCAAAAAGGCGGGCTTTCGCCCCGTGGTGGTGGAAAAGGGCTGCGTCTGCAACTCGCTCTTCCACTACCCGTCGCACATGACGTTTTTCACCACGCCTGAGCTGCTGGAGATCGGCGGCATTCCGTTTCCCAGCACCAATACGAAGCCCAACCGCAACGAAGCGCTCCAGTATTACCGGCACGTGGCGGCGTACTACAAGCTGGAGATCCGTCAGTATCATCGCGTGGAGCGGGTCGAGGGCTCTGATGGCGCATTTACGGCGCGCACGATGGACCGCTTCGGCAGGGGAGGCAGGATTCAGGCCCGCAAGCTGGCGATCGCGACGGGGTATTACGACCGGCCCAACTACCTGAACATTCCCGGCGAGAGCCTGAACAAGGTGCATCACTACTACTTCGATCCTCACCCCTATTTCGGGATGGATGTGCTGGTGATCGGCGGCAAGAATTCGGCGGCCATCGCGGCGCTGGAACTCTACCGGAGCGGGGCGCGGGTGACGCTGGTGTATCGCGGGCCGGAGATCGGCGCGCACGTCAAGTACTGGATCAAGCCGGATATTGACAACCGCATCAAGGGCCATGAGATCACGGCGTACTTCAACTCTCAGGTGGCCGAGATCGAACCGGACACGGTGCTGATCGAGACGCCGCATGGCCGCGTAACTGTCAAAAACGATTTTGTCTTCGCCATGACCGGCTACCACCCCGACTTCGAGTTTCTGGAGGCGCTGGGCGTTCGCTTCGAGGGCGAGGACCGGCTGCCGGTCTGCAACCCGGAGACGCTGGAGAGCAATGTGCCGGGGATTTATCTGGCCGGAGTGATCGTGGCCGGATCGCGCACCAATGAGATCTTTATTGAGAATGGCCGCTTTCATGGGTTGCAGATTGCATTGGCGCTGGCGGCGAAGTAAAGAGACGGCAGTGTCTGATCAAACTGGCTTCAGACGCTGCTATTTGAAGCCGAGCGGATCAACGGGGCCGGCCGGCTTGTTTTGGGCCATGCAGTGGATCCTCGACGGCAGCGGAGCCGCGTAGGAGCGGGTCACGTGCAGCCGGTCCATCACGACGTAGCGGGTGCGCAGGCCGTCCACAGTCGCGGGCAAATTTGAGGGAAGGCGATTGCGGTCAACGTAGATGACCAGCGCGGCCTCGCGGGGGTTGTCAAGGCTTTGGCCCACGCCCACGCCGAAGAAGGCCGGATTCTGACCCATCAGGCTGGCGGCTGTCTGATTCTTAATGGCCACGGCCTGCGCAAGGGCTGAGGCGGGCACGGAGATGGCGGCCGCATCCAGTGGCGTCTGCGGCGCCCAGCCGTAAACGACTGCCCTGGGGGTCGTGGGAATTACTAGCGTGCGCACGCCGTCCACCGTGGCCGGGACATTCACCGTTCTATTCTCGTCGGTGTAGAGGATGACGGCGGCCTCGCCGGGGTGGTCGCTGCTCTTGCCGGTGGCCACGCCCAGAATGCCGGCCGAGGAGTTCACCAACATGCGGGCCTGGCCCAGCCCCTGCTGAGCTCGCGCGTACTCTTGATCGTTCAGTGAGAGATTCTGCGCCGCCGCCACGGTGTTGTCGCCATAGCTGAGGCAGCTGACCGCGTGGTCGGCCGCGCCCACAAAGGTATACCCTCCGCCGCCCAACTGCGCGCCGAGTTCATTGAGAACTTCGGAGGCCGGGTTGGCGACGCCCTGGCTCACCCCTGCGATGTCTGTGCCGCCGGCAAAGTAGAGTCCCACCGGCTCGGCGTTCGCGGCATCCACCACCAGCGCGCCCGAGTCGCCCGCGTCGCTGAACTGATTGCCGCTCAGTCCCAGTTGATGGGTGAAGGTCTTGGTCAGGTAGGGCCGGGTCTCCGCACAGTCAAGGTAATAGTCGACCCGCACATCGAGGTCAACGGCGGAGATGCCTCCACAGGTCAAGCCAGTGGTCCGCCCGCTCTTGGCCACTGTCAGATCGAGGGTTCCGGTCTCACCCTTGCCGCCGGTCGAAGTGATGCCGGGAGGCGCGGCGGCTAATGTGCCGTCGCCCTGTTTGCCGCCCAACTCCAGGATCTTGCCGGAAGAGTCTATGGCGCGTGAGGTCAATTGAGCGATCGCCGCATCCGCATTGGTGAGCCTTGAATGGAGCGGCAGCCAACCTGCCAGCGCGGCCACGGGTTGCACGCCGGCGCTGTCCGCTAGAGGCGAGCAGTTGTTGTCGATGAGGCCGGGCTGGACGATGGCGTCGCCCATGCCGGCGTGGTCGCTCCTGGCGAGCACGTGGTTGTTGCTGAGCAGGTACTGGCGCTTGGAGGCGTCCTCGACGAGAGCACCCAGCGTGCCGCTGCAGCAGTCAACGATTTGCTCGCCGCGCG
>JBEKOA010000083.1:0-19295 GCA_049522255.1 Occallatibacter sp. | reverse complement strand
TCCGACCTGCTGGCTCTGGTCACCGGTTCGCGCCAGGCGCCGACGGAGCAAACCACCACGGCCGTCACCAGCCTGGTGCGCGCCGGATCGTACAACATCAACGGCCTGCGCAGCATGTTCAACAATTTTCTCCTGGATGGTATGGACAACAACGCATACGGCGAAAGCAACCAGGGCTTCGACAATCAGATTATCCAGCCAACCCCCGACGCCATCTCGCAGTTCCAAGTTGTGACCAACAATGAGAGCGCCGAGTATGGCCGCTCCGCCGGCGCCACCGTCAACGTAGCTTCAAAGAGCGGCACCAACAACCTGCATGCCACGCTGTATGAGTTTCTCCGCAACACCGATCTCAACGCCTTCGGCTACATCCACTCGGTCGCCGGCACGCATCAGATTGTAAAACCGGGCTTCAACCGCAATCAGTTCGGCGCGGACTTTGGCGGACCGATTGTGAAGAACAAGCTCTTCTACTTCCTCGATTACGAGGGCTTCCGCCAGAGGCTCACGCCGAACGTGGTCTTGACCGTACCCACGGAGAACGAACTCGGAATAGGTCTGGCCGGGCCGCAACTGACGATCCCGGTGAAAGATCCTTTGACCGGCACACTCTACCCCGCGAACCAGCCTATACCATCCGCTGCACTCAATCCCACCTCCAGGGCGGTTTTGAAGTTCTTCAGCCAATTGCCGATTCAGTGCCAGATCGCGCCTGGCTCCGCAGTAATCGCGGCAACCGGCATAGCCACTAACGACTGCCCAACCAACGCGCCCTTCACCGACAACGCCGACAAGGGTGACCTGCGTGTTGATTTCCAGCAGAATGAGAAGAGTTCCTGGTTTCTGAAGGTCAGCGATCGAAAAGAAACGGGCATTAACTATCCCACGCTTCCCTTGCCGCTGGATGGCCAGACCAATGGCCGCATCAAGATTCTCGACCAGCAAGTTGCGCTCGGTTACACCCACCTGATGGGCGCCAACAAGGTTCTCGATGCCCGCCTCGCACTGTCGGGCACTCAAGCTGGAAAATACTCGCTCTCGATCGGCGACAATGCGATCACCTTTCCCGGTCTTCCCACCGACCCCATCGTGGCCGGCGGCCTGTCTTCCACCAGTCTGGGAAGCAGCGGCATTACTGCCTTTGGACGCCAGAGCACCAATCCGCAGTGGCAGAACCCATCGCTGCTCGACCCCAAGGTGAACTTCTCCTGGATCAGGGGCAACCACGCCCTCAAATTCGGTTATGAATACGAGCACATCTGGATGGAAGTGCAGGACTCGAACCCGCTCTTTGGATCCTTCAGCTATGCCGGCGACTTCAGCGCCGTAGCCGGCTCCACCGGCCCTGAAGACTACTATGCCGACTTCCTCTTCGGAGCTACCAGCAACTATGCGCTGGCAACCTACTTCAAAGCCCACCTGCTGCAAAACATGGACAATGTCTACGCCCAGGATGACTGGAAGATCAACTCCAAGCTAACTGTCAATCTGGGTGTGCGCTGGGAGTATGGTTCGCCGTACTCTGAGGCCAACAGCAACCTCTCCAACTTCGACCCGACGTCTCTGACCATGCTGACAACCACCCCTGGCGCAACCAAAGGGCCGTTTATTACTCCCTATAGCGGCGGTGGCGTCTATGGCAAGACGCTGGTGAATCCATCCCTCGGCGACTTTGCTCCACGTGTGGGCTTTGCCTATGCCTTGATGCCGGACATTGCGATCCGCGGCGGATTCGGCACCAGCTATGCCCACTACACACGCGCCGGGTCGGGCGACATTCTTCCCATCAACGCGCCCAATGCGCTCTTTGTCTCTGTCACACAACCGAATCCCACCAAGTCCACCACCACGATCTGCACTCCCGGCGCTCCTGCCACCTCGTGCTATGTCCCGTGGGATCAGGGATACCCGGCAAACCTGGCGGTGGCCTCCAACTTCAATCCCGGAACCGACAACGTCACTTATATTCCCAAGGACACCAAAGATAGCTACGTCGAGAGCTATTTCCTCAGCGTGCAGAAATCTCTGGCCAAGAACACGCTGCTCGATCTTGCCTATATTGGCAACCACGGCGTGCATCTGCAAGGTTTCCTGAACGCCAACCAGATGAACCCCTCGGCGGGTCTGACGACCGTTCCGGGTGCAACCGGCTGGGCCCGGCCATACTCGGCCTGGGGAACGCAGTTGTCCGCCACCAGCTTCGTCAATGGCGACATTACAGAGGCTCTCAACGGATTCAAATCCCACTTCAACGCACTGCAGGCTCGCTACGAACAGCGCTTTGTCAAGGGATTGACCCTGCTTAACTCCTTCACCTGGGAGCATGCGATGGACAATGCCAGCGCTTCTCTCGAAGGCATCACCCCCTCGCCGCAGGACGCAAACAACCTGAATGCCGACTACGGCCAGTCGGATTACAATCTGCCCGTCGCCAATGTCACCAGCCTCGTCTACGATGTGCCCGTGGGCCGCGGACGCGAGTTTCTCCCCAGCGCCAATCCCGCTGCGGATGCCATTCTGGGCGGCTGGCAGATCAGCGCCGTCAGCACCGCGCAGGGAGGTACGCCCTTCAATCTGCTCTATGGGCCTAGCTCCGCCAACTCGGTTTCGCCACAGATCTCAGCCACTTATCGCGGCGCCAACGAATACCGTCCCAACTACACTCCCGGTCAGCCGGTCAGCCTATGCAACTCGGGACACTCCTGCCTGAGTCACCAGGCGGCCAGCGGTGCGATCAACTACGTCAATCTGGCTGCCTTCACGCTGCCTACAACCACGGCCAACGGCGTAATCTCAAGCCCCTTCGGCAACGCGCCCCGGAACATTGGCCGCACGCCGAAGTTCTTCGAGACCGACTTCGATCTCAACAAGCGCTTCAGAACTCCCAGTGAGCGTTTGAACGTGGAGTTCCGCGCGGAAGCCTACAACCTCTTCAACCACACCAACCTTTACCTGCCGGGCGGCACTTCGGGCAGCACCCTGGGCAGCGCAAACTCGGCCGGAAACCCAACCAGCGGCGGCACCATCACCGGCACATTGGAGCCGCGCATCATCCAGTTCGGCTTGAAAGTCGTCTACTGAAGCATGCTTTGCTGCATTCAGCCAACCCCCGCGCTCTTTGCGAGGGTTGGCTGCTTCTATCTATCAAGGCCGAAGCGGCGCCTCATTCTCATTGATCCAGTGATGTCTTCTGGAAAGAAGTGCGGCGCCTGGCCGGCAGCGTCCTGTGAATGATCGAGTTGGCCTCATTGACTAAAGCTCGCGGGCGTCCACAAAGGCCAATGGAGGCTCGTATGGCTTTGCTGGCGCAGGCGCTACGATTCTTCACATGCGAGAAGGGTAGTGTTAGCGCAGGGGAAGCGGGTACATCAGGCCGCCTTGCGTCCAAAGGCTATTGGGGCCGCGGGGCAACTTCATCGCCGAGGATGCGCCGAGGTCGTGCTCGAAGATCTCACCGTAGTTGCCGACGGCTTCGATAACATCGGCGGCCCAGCCGTCGCGCAGGCCGAGATACGAGCCATATCCGCGGTGGGTTCCGAGCAGACGCTGAATGACCGGATCCTCGCTCTTCTTCATCGCGGCGAGATTGGCCTGGGTGACTCCGCTCTCCTCGGCCAGGATCAGAGCTTCTACTGTCCAGTTGACAATCGCGGCCCACTGCGGGTCGTCGAGGCGGTAGGCCGGCGCTAATGGATCCTTGGCGATGACATCGGGGAGGATCTCAAAATCCCTCGCCATCCCTTTAAATGCGATTCTCTCGTAGGCCAGTTGGGAGACGTCGGCTGTGATCGCGGCGCAGTTCCGGGTGATGAAGGCCGCTTCCATCTCCCCTTCTTCCTGGAAGGAAAAAGGCAGCCACTCGATCTTTTCGCGCTGCATATAACCCTGAAGCTCGATCTCAATCTCGGTGCCGCCAAGAAAGCATATCTTCTTTCCAGCTAGATCCTTCGGGGATCGAATACCCATGGTCTTGTTGACGAGAAAGCCCTGGTAATCATAGAAGATGGGCCTGGTGAAGCCCAGACCGGCGTTGGTTGTGTTGAAGTAGTTGGGCGATCCGGTGGCGAGCAGGGCAATCTCGCCGGAGTTGAGCGCCTTCAAGGCATCGCGCTCGTCGCGGTAGGGCTTGACGGTAAACTTGGCCTTCGGTCCCAGTGTCGCAACGGCCACTGCCTTGCAAATATCCAGGTCGAAGGCGCCATGATTGCCATGCGCGTCCTCAGTGGAATACTCGGGCTGTTCCGTGTTGACGCCGCACGCGAGGGAACCGGCGGCCTTGATTTTGTCCAGTGTGGTTCCGGCGTTGGCCGGAGTTGTGGTTGCCAGGATCAGTCCTGCAGTTGAAATCAGAATAAGCGCTGAATTCCTGCGCATGAGCGTCCAGTTCCTTCCGGAGATTCCCAAAGCTACTGACCCTTAAATATACGGCGGCTGGAGGTGAATCCAGCCGCCGCGGGAGGTGTGTTGGGACAAGCCCTAGTTCGACGGCCAGGTGCCGGAGGTCGGCAGGCCGGGGTTCGAACTGGGGCGAGGATTGAAGTCGGCCGGAGCCGGGTCGAGCAATCCGTGGACGGTTACATCGGTGGGAACGATTCCCAGAACGCGGCAGCCATTGGCGCCGAAGTGGGGCAGGCTGGATACCTGTGCAGCGGGAATCTCGGCATACGAGGCCTCGAGCTTCGGCGCAACTCCCAGCAAGCGGGCATTGTCAAAGGCGGTGAAGAGATTGCCGACGCCGGGAGTGTGGGCGTCGGAGGGCCCCAGGTATTTCTGCGGCGTTCCCTGAGGCGTGGTGTAAGTCTTCTCGCCGAGTTTGCGAGCGGCCGCTTCGTCAGGCAGATCGGCGAGCGGGGTCAGGTTGAAGAGCTCGTCGATGAACTTGATGACTGAGCCGTGCTCGGTCGCTTCATGGCTGATGGCGTGGACCTTGCTAAAGGGCGAGATCACGATGGCTGGTATGCGAGGACCCTGATCGAGAGCAGTTGAGCTGGGATCCCAGGAACGAATCACCGGCTGCGTGTGGTCGTAGAGGCCGTCGGTCTCATCGTAGGTGATAATGATTGCGCTCTCAGGCCAGTACTTGCTGCCGGCGATGGCGTTGATTTCATCCGCCAGAAGAGCTTCGCTGATCTGCGCGTCGGAGTAGCCGGGGTGGTCGTCGTTGCCGGAAAAGGCGGCTTTGACCGTCGGGCTGGGCGAACGAGGCGTAAGACCATCCAGATTGTCATAGCCGCCGCGGACGTAGAAGACTCCACCGGAATCGGGCAGAGCCTTGGCCGAGACCGCCGCAAAGAAGTCGCCGAGACCCTTCAGATGCGCCTTGATCTCGACCGGGTTGTTGGCCTCGTAGCCAAAGTATTGCGGTGCATCGTGGTGGGCGATATAGCTGGCATGGGTGGCCGTCGTGGTGGGGTCGGTCGACTCGTGATCGTAGCCCTCCTGGAACCAGGCCCAGTTCACTTGCTTGTTGTTGTCGCCGGCAATCTTCTTGATGTCGCCCTGCACATCGACCAGATCAAATGCTGGGTTCAGATCGTTGGCGGTGATGTTCTCAATCTGATTGCCCATGAAGCTCAATCCCAGCGAGGCATAGGTCTGGTTGGCAGCCGGGTTTGTCGAGGGAGCGCCGCCGCTTTCGGTGGGCTGCTTCTGGCCCGGAGGAGTCAGAAGATCCAGGGCCGATCCCCAGTAGGGCTGCGGATCGCCTGTAATCGGCAGGGCAGAATTCAGGGTGTTAACGTTGTTGCCGAGGGCGGGATACTTGATCCACTGCGTTACGCCCGACTGGCCGGCGAACATGGCGATGGCGTTGGGCGTCGAAGGCCCGATCACGGTGTCAAAGAAGTTGTCGAAGAGCGTGAACCGGTCCGCATAGTTCCACAGGAATGGAGCGGTGTCGCAGTCCACGTGGCCCACGACTAGTTCGCCCTTCTGCTTCTGCGCCAAGGTCGGGGCCGGTCCGGAGTAGGTGGTTCCATCGGCGCTCAAGGTCCCTTTCAGGCCCTCTTCGATGAAGGCATAGCGGTCGTTCTGGGCGGCGTTACTCGCGTTCAGATCGAGCTTTTCGTCGATGGCCGCGTGGCCGTGATTCACCGAGTCCGTGTCCTCGGGGTAGAGGAGCACCGTGTTGCCGTTGATGTCGGTGACCGATTGAGGAATCTTGAAGGGGGAGATGAGGCTCACCGTGCCGTCGGTATTCACGATCGGCTGGGTAAAGCCGGGCGTTTCCGCGGCCGGCTGGGAAAACAGGCCCTTCGCGCCTGGGAAGGTGCCAAAATAGAAATCGAAGGAACGGTTCTCCTGGAAGAGAACGAAGACGTACTTGATGTGCCTGCGGAGCAGATCGAGCTTTTGATCGTGGGAAAGATACGGGGAATCCTCCACGCGCAGCGTGTGGAGGCCTACCACATCGCTGGACTTCGGTGCGATTTCGACAAGGTTCTTCTCGCTGCCATTCCCGTCAGCGGGGCGGTCCTGGGCGAAGGTGGCGACAGGCTGCACGATCAGCGCGGCAGCCGTCATCAGGGAAGCGCAAGTCGTCTTCATCCATTCACTGCGGTGCATTTTGTACCTCTTGGGGTGGAAGATTTGTGCGATAGCTGTTTACGCCGGGCGTTTTCGTTCCGCGAGAGCGGTTAACGATCCAGCAAAGGGGATACGCAACTATCGAATAGCAGGCGGATGTAAACTGGCTTTTGCGTTGGCGTGAACAGTTGGTAAAGAAATCGTGAAAAGGCACTCTCAGGCACTTTCAGATGTCGCCAATGGTCAATGCGCTCAGTTGGAGGAAGGGGATCTCAAAAGCCGCCATGGCGGCCAAAATCTCGTGCCCTCCGGCCGCGCTTGACTACGAGGAGGCCCTCAAGGAGCCGAGCGCTGCTGCGGACTGCTTCCTGTTTCCAGGTCTTCGAGCTTCTTTATTGTTTCTGCGTCCGCGCCCCTCTTGCCGTGAAACTATCCCAGGTAGGCTGGAGCAGTTTTGGATCGTGGATGCAGTTGAGAAACAAGAGCCGGAGATCTCCAAAAGAGCTATGTGCGAAATCGCGATAGTTTTCCGGCAACGGTGGTCCGCCGGGAGCTCCCGCCGGAGGAATCACGCGCGGAAGTTGAAAGGCGTACATGCTGCCGCCTGCCAGGGCTTCATGCGGAAGCTGCATTAGCCAACTACAGTTGTGACTTTCCTGAATCAGGTTGACGGAGACGAAGGCCCACTGGCCTCCATCCTCCGGCACAGCCTTCTGGCAATTCCATATTCTCCCTTCAGGAACGTATACAGTGGAATCGGAAAACCCGTACGCGTCGATCAAGACGTGGTTGAGGCCGTGTTGCCGCACGAAATCCTCGACCACGGGAAGGCCCTGGTTCCAGTCGAGATTGGAATCGGCCACCAGGAGGTATCCGGGACGGCCGCCGCTCAATGAGTTCAAGAAGGGAAGATAGTAGGGGTAGGCGCGCACGGCAGTTACCACAGACGCAAGGGCCAATGCGACCGTGATCCAGACGCCGGGGCGGGCGGCGGGCCAGCCTGACATCCGCAGTCGATTCAGGGCTCGCGGTAATGGCGCCAGCAATAGGATCAGCAGCACAATGGAGATAGAGAAATGGCGGATGCTGAACTGGAAGCGGCTGAGCATGCATGCGCCGGTGAAAACCACGAGGAAAACCCACACTGCCCGCCAATGCAACTCCAGCCCTTCAGGTATCACGGCGAGGCGTACCGGGCGAAACCTTGCAACCAGGCCAACGACCAGCGCGAGAACGAGCAAGAGGAGAAAGGCTAATGGGGACTTAAGCAGGAACAGCACCGGAAAGAAGAACCATACGCCATGTGGGTATGAGTGGCCCAGAAGGAAAGAAGGCGGCTTAGTGGTAAGGGCGAAGATGGCCAAACCACGAAGGTAGATCCACGGTGGCATGAGCACCCTGCGCAGGAACAGCGAGGCCATGTTAGTCCCGAGAGAACCCAGAGAGTCGGTTGGCTCATTCCACGAGAGGACAAGGTAGACGGCATAGACGACCAGCGCGGCGAAAACAATACCCTTGGTGAGACTCAGCCAGCGCAAACGACGCCATGCGCGAAGCTCCGCCTTGTCTGCCGGCTGTTCCGGCGTAGGACTCCAGCGGAGGCTGAGAATAAAAGCAGGAAAACAGAAGAGCAAAAGCCCAGCAGAGAACTTTGAAAGCAGAGCCCCGCCAAAGGCGAGGCCGAAGAGCAGAATCGTCCTCCTCGACGGCGACCGCCACATGCTGGCGAAGGCCCACAAGGTCAGCACGACGAACAGCGTGATTGCTATGTCGGTCAGGACTAAAGGGCCGAACGCGAGCATGATCGGCATTGTGGCGTAAGCGCAAAGGCAAAGCAGTCCGCCCCACTTGTCGCCCAGGCGGGAGCCATAGAGAAAGAGAACGACCCCCAGAACAAGGGTCAAGAGCAGCATGGGCTGCCGCGCCCAGAAGACCGTCGCGAACGGGTCATTCCACCGAGCGATCAGCCAGTGTCCGAAGACCCATTCGCCGAGATACTGCTTGAACATTCCGCTGCCGCTGAAACTCCACGACACTTGAGAGTAGTCGGCGCGTACACCGCGAATCACAAGCGGCACCGCGGCCAGCACCTTAGCCAGCGGGGGGTGTTCCTCGTTCATCCGCATGTCCTGCTTCTGTAGGTAGCTCACACCCGCGCCGATGTGCGCGATTTCATCAAAGGTGGCGGATTCGCGCCGCGCAGCCCCGTCCGCAAGCAGAGCCATCAGGGCAAGCAGCAAAACTGCTCCGGCCATAACAATTCTTGGTGATTGTGTTTTCATTCGTGACATCCAGATTACAGAATGATTGAAAAGGTAACAACTGCAAACGAAAGCCACTCAGCCACAAGGACGAATTCCACTCTATGCGGAGTATACGGAAAGACTTCAAATTAGGTTCCCTCCGCCCGGAGACAGGCGCACTAAAAGCCGGCCTCGAAGATGAAGCTCAATAGCTCGCCTTCGGCAGAGGCGCTCCGCACAACGCGCCTCAAGACTCTGCGGTCGATGAACTCGCCTGGCGGTCCAAGGCGCATATCGACGGCAATCGCCGCGCAAATGCGATGTCACTTCATTTGAAAAATGTGCATAATGGGCGCAATCAATCAGCTTGGCATGCGAAGTCGTCTGCGCAGGTGTCTCATCCCTCATGATTTCGGAGTTCACCCGGATCGCTGCGGGATAGGATAATTTGCTACCACAGGATCCCTCAATAAGAGGTAGCAACTGGGGGGAACCCTCGTTAAATCACAATGAAGAGTCCTTGGTTGCTTGGCGCGAAACGCTCTTTTTGTGACCTAACTCGTACAGCAAGATGCACCAAGATCAGATGTTCGCTGACGTGAGAGGAGACGGAAAGCGATGGTTCCAGTTATGCGATTGTGGGTTCGATCTGCTGTTTTTTCTCTTCTTCTGCTCTGTTCTTTCAGCCATTGTGCATACGCGCAGACAATTTCCTTAAAAAGCCGACCCTACGTCGAGAGTTTTGTCGGCAAAGCGAAGGTTTCGGGTAATCTGTTGGTCGGCCTGCGATACGGTGAGACAGCTGAAAACTTCGATCCAAAGGCCATTGGATTGGTGATTACACCAAAGGTCGGCGGGCGCGCCGCTTGCGTCGATATCTCCAGTCGTGACGGACTCTATTTTGCGCAAAACATGTACAACATACCGGTTGCCTCGGGCAACCTTGTGCCCTTTGAAACCGGTACAGCTTATTCCGCTAAGCTGTCGCAATACAACATAGGAGACATCGCCGTAACTGTCCGGCTGATTAACGATTGCAATTCGCCCGACGAGGGGGAAATCGTTCCGGCCATTGTGAATTCCCCATTCAAATCCATTGTAAGGTCATCCCATAATCCTTCGCTTGTGGCGCTCGTAAATGCAGAGCCGGATCGGCTACGGGTAGCTCTGTTCAAGAATGGAGTCGAAGCGGCAACGGCAACATGCTCGTCAGACCCGAATGCGGTGCAGATTTCATTCACATCTTCGTGCGAATTCAAGGGAAGTTCTGCTCTGGCTCCGGGCAGCTATGACCTTCTGATTCGAGTGCGAGAAAGGTTTGCATCGCGGGATTCCCATTTCTCCGTCCAGCTTCCTTAGTCATGAAAATCAAAGAACTGTCTCAAACTTGCATCCACGCCTGGAACGCACTGCGCAGTTTCTTTCTGCGGCCGGCCAGGCGGAAAAGGTTCATCAGGCTCGTTTTAAAGAAGGAGCATAAGCATCGTCTCGCTGTGTTTCTTGTTTTCGGAATTGTATTCCTTGCTGTCATGTTTGTGTTTTTCCATGCCATCTCTTCACATGTGCAAAGTGTTTCGCAGGTGTCGGCATTGGCCGAACGAGTCGAGTTTGAAGTGACTCAACCGCGGCTCGCAGCTATTCCTGTGCGCCAGATGAGGATCGCCACCGGCGATCCAGCCCTCGACGGCAATTGCATCGACGGCCTGATCCTGCCTGTCCTCAATGCAAATGTTATCTATGGAAGAGTCGGGTACGGTCCCCTCTCGATCCGGATCGGCCCGCCGGATGCGGACCAGCCAAACGCCATTGCCGGAGTGTTTGAGCCCGAATCCAACGGCAAGGTGTTGTCGTTGAAAGGCAGCGCCTATATCGAAACGGATGCAAGCTGTGCGCGGAACTCTGCTCAAGTACAATCTTCTGCCGATCTTGTCACCAGCATTCCGCTGCCCTTGCCCATCTGGGGCAAAGCCAAGATCGGCTCCGAGTTCAAGGGCATGAAGAGTTCCGATCCAGAGCCAACGCTTCTACTCTCAGGGCAAATCAGAGTATCGGCCAGAGCCATTGAACTTCCTCCGCAGTTTTTGGAAATGCGAGCTACACTCTACCCAGTTACAACGCTCGACCTGCCTGTTGGCTCGCGGCTCGAGGCCTTTGCCGCTTCCAAAAACAGCTCGTCGCTCGATAACGATGGGACCACTTTTCTTTCCAATTGGTGGGGCACGGCCTATGTCGATAGCGAGAAGCCAGCACTCAACATCGAACTGGCCACCGATACTCCTAAGCTCGCTCTTTACCGGCCGAACCGGCACGAGCCAGATGTTATCGAGGCCTCTCACTTGAATCAGGTATTCGAGGATCCCAACCTGGTCAAGTTGTACAAACTGTTTGGGGTCTTCGCCCTCGCTGCTGCAATCAGTGGTTGGTCGTTAAAAGCGTTTGAAAGATCGCCTGATGTTCCAAATAAGGATGCTGATAACAAATGACCCGATTCACTCTGTTCCTGACTTCTGGCCTTCTTCTCTGCGCCGCCGCCGCCCAGGCCGGAGTGGTTCGCGTTGTCACCGGTCCTAACTCATACGGCCAGGGATTCATGTTTCTGGATAATGATGGTGTCTGCAAGGTCGCCACCGCCGGCCATGTTGTCAAGCTCGCGGATGGGCGAATCGTCTCTCGCATTACGATCGTCGATGAGAAGGGGCATACCCCTGAATTAGGAGCGCCAATTGTGCTCTCTACAGACCCTGACATCGCCGTGCTGCCTGTGATAGGAGCCAACGATCCTTCCGTTTGCGGCGATGGACGCCTGTCTGCAAACGGTGTTGCGCGGCGAGTCAAGGAAACGACCACCGCCCGCGTTGAGACGACAGAAGAGGGTGGAGTCATCCGTGTACCCGTGCGCTGGCGTTCGGCTGCCGCGGATTCCGGTGCCGGCTCGATCTTCACCGTAGAGCCGTCCAATCCCGCAGATCGTATCGTCAAGGGCTGGAGCGGCAGCGTCGTGCTGGACGATGATGGGCTGCTCGGGATTGTCTTTGAAGTTGACCCCGTGCGCAACGAAGCATTCGCGGTGCGCGCCGACCTCATTCGCGGATTGGTCGATGCCGCGCGGCCTAACACGACAACAGTTGCTCAAGCGGCACCCATCGAAGCTCCGGTCGTTCAATTGGCAGGATCGACGCCGGACCCGAGCCACGGACCGAATGACATTTATCGGACCGGTGACTCGGCATGGAAGACAGTACCGAGCCAGGGGCGGATATCTTTTATGGTCGTCTTCGATAAGCCAATCCATCTGAATGCAGTGGCACTCTCTTTTTCTTCGGAAGAGAATGCCCCGTCAGGAATGGATGTAGCCGTCAGCGCGGCCCCCGACATTGATAACTGGGCCAGCTTGAACTACTGCCCGATAGCCAAAGGCGATACATCGATTCGATGCGTGGTGGTGACATCGACGGTGCGCAAAATTCGAGTTACGCTCAAGACGGACGACGACAGCGCGATGACGCTGTCGTCGCTTTCGATTACGCACGAGTAGCAACTTAAAAAAGCTGCGAAGTGATCACGAATTTGGGGAAGGATCCATTATGCTCCTCACAAGACATTGTCCCTTGAAGAGTCATATTATTCGATGGTCTGAAATCGATGTAACAGTATCCATTCCAACCTTCGTGAACTCTTACTGAAAGGCGGTCTCCGGAGATTGCAAACACTGCCGGGTCACTTTCCATCTTTGCGTCTACGAGAGTCCCAGTGGATTCCGTGCGACTGTATCGTTGAAACACTAAGTGATCTCGAAACCCAAGCTGTTCGAGTTTTTGCATATAGCTATAGCTCCTGAAAAATTCATCTTTGCTGCGTGAATCGAATTGAACCGCATCGTACTGGCTCTTAACCGTGTCCGGAACGAGTATGTCGAAGGTCAATTCCTTCGCCGACGCGATATAGGCGCGCATGGCCAATGAGCGTAGGTTGGCATCATCGCTTTGGAAGGCTAGCCGCAGAGCCAGTTGGATCATGGTCGCGTCGTTGGTGTCCAGAATCGCTTCCATACTCGCGATTCGCGCATTGGGGTCCGGATCGGCCAGCAACTCAGGAATCTTGGCCAATTGATCGCGCCGGGCCTGCGCAGCTGCCGCGGAGAGCGCCGTGCCGGAAGGCGTTGCGGACGTAGTAGTCGCAGCTGGACGTCTTGCGCTCTGCGAATCGGCAAAGAGCGGTGCTACAAGGAGCAATGCGCTGACCAATATAAGCCGATGGCGGAAAACAGTGCGGGAGATCACAGCTTGCGTGCTCTTCATGCTGCAATTCTTTCAGACGACATTCGATCTGGCAATGGAGTTTCGACGCATACCATGCCTAGCCTACGTGAGCAGTATCACGCGCGTCGAGGAAATGCTCAGCGGAAGCGATCCGTTCCATGAAGCTTAGGAGCGGATTTCGAGAAAAGTCCCGTGATGTTAGCGACTGGAATATCCGGTCTCAGGTCGTCTGCAGGATGGCATCTCGAACGGTTTCCGAACGGGGTGGCACATCATGCCCCTGCGCCATCTGCGCACCTCGCTCAAGTACCGTATCCTTTCAGCTATCGACCGCTACGGACTGCACGCGACCGGCATCACCGATATCTTTCGTGTCAAAGGCCGCGCCCCTATCGCCGAGACACTGCCCGAGTTCGGAAGCGTTTTCGTCGAAAGTCCGACGCCACATCGGAGCTCATGATTGTTTCGCGGTGGTCAATGTCCGCTGGCATCGGGCAACTTTTGTGACAATTCGCGAGAAACAGCTTACAAATCTGGCATGATTACCGCTTTTGGGCGACTATTCGGTAGCGTCTCTGGCCACCGCCCCTTGGTTCGTATACATGGTGCAGCATTCTGAAATTCAGTTGAATCTATTTTGTGGTGAAGTTGGTTCGCTTCCGCTCACCTGTGGAGCTACGCTAACTCCACCTCGATTTTTTTGGTTTCGGGATCAAGTTTGACGATTTTAAAGGTGCGGATCTGGCCTTGGGTCAGGGGCTCGGGCTTGGCCTCGGGGGCGGGGGCGCTGCCTTTCCAGCGGGCTTTAAGCATGGACGACAGGCTGGATAGGTCAGGCTTTGGCGCGGTCTTGGGAGCCGGCTTGGAATGGAACGGGAGTTCGATCTGAATCTCGGGCGCGGAGGCCGGAGAAGCAGATAAGAAAGTGGTGCGGCAAGTGGCCCGGATGCCGTCGCCTAACTCGACATGGGTGAGGGAGGGAGACTGCTCAATCACCCGGCCGGAGACTGTATCGCCGATCTTGTGTTCGGCGATGTATTCGTCGATCTCGGTGGGAATAAGCTGCTTGATCGAGAGCTTGATCTGGCGTTTTTCCAGGTCGATAGCGAGGATTTGCGCTTTGACGATCTGGCCGGCGCGCAAAACGTCCTGGGGGTGGTTGATGCGCTTTGCGTTGGTGATTTCGCTGACGTGGACGAGGCCCTCGATGCCGTCGGCAATCTGAACGAAGGCGCCGAAGTTCATCAGCTTCGTGACGGGGCCCTCGATCTGCGAGCCGACGGGAAAGTTGCGCGAGACTTCGGTCCAGGGGTCTGCGAGTGTCTGTTTGAGGCCCAGGGAGATGCGGCGCTCCTCTGGCTTGACTCCGAGCACGACGGCATCGACGCGGTCGCCGGGCTTGAGCATATCGCTCGGGTGGCGGAGCTTCTTGCCGTAGGACATCTCTGAGATGTGAATGAGGCCTTCAACTCCGGGCTCAATCTCGACAAAGGCGCCGAAGTCCATCAGGCGCGTGACCGTGCCGGTGATGCGCTGGCCGGGAGCGAGCGAGACTGTCTGCCAGGGTTCGGCCTGGAGCTGTTTGAGGCCCAAGGAGATCCTTTTGGTTTCAGGATCGATTTTCAGAATCTTGAGCTGAAGTTCCTGGCCGACGGTGAGAACGTCTTCCGGCTTGGCGACGCGGGCGTGGGCGATGTCGGAGATGTGCAGCAGGCCGTCGACGCCGCCTATGTCGATGAATGCGCCGTAGGGCATGAGGGTGCGGACGGTTCCTGTGACCATGTCGCCCTCTTTCATGGCATCGCGGCGGGCGGCGGTGAGGCCGCGGGCTTGCTCTTCGAGGACGACACGGCGATCGACCACTACGTCTTCATCGACGATGTCCAGCTTGGTGATTCGGCAGTTGATTTCGGTGCCGACCAGCTTTTCCAGTTCGACGGCGTCTTTGGTTCCGCTGCGGCTGGCGGGCATGAAGGCGCGGACGCCAATGTCAACGCGGACGCCGCCTTTGATCACTTCAGTGACGGTGCCGACGACGGCGGTTTTGTCTGCGAAGGCTGCCTCGAGGGCCGACCAGTCGCGGGGCTGGGCGACTTTGAAGCGGGAGAGTTCATAGTAATGCTCCTCGTTGCGGCCAGTAACGGACACGGGGAAGGTGTCGCCGGGCTTGACGGTGTCGGCGTTGTTGGCGAAGGCCGAACGGGGCAGGACACCTTCAGTCTTGTAGCCGATGTCGAGGAAGACCTGATCTGCAGAGAGGGAGACGACAACACCCTGAAGCTGGCGCTGGCCGGGTTGGCCCTTATGGGAGTGGCTGCGCTCGAAGGCATTGAGCAAATCGGCGAAGGATTCCTGAGGTTCGGTAGGCTCGGATGGCTCCGGAGACTCGGATACGGCTGGTCCTACGCGTGGCCCTGGGGCGGGCGCAAAGGCCGGCGCGGGAGCTGACTTTAGGTCCCCTGTCCCGGAATCCGGACCGCCTTCGACAGGTTCAGAGTGGGCTTTCGGCAGGCTCTGGGCGGGCTCCGGGGCAGCTGTTATGGGGGCAGCAATGGCCTCCGGGGCCGGCTCGGGGATCAGCTCCGGTGCGCTTTCGGGGGCGGGCTGGGAATCTTCGGGTTTGTCGTTGTCGTTGGTCATGATGGTTTACATATTCATTCTCACATGAATCAGGGAGCGTGGGGCAGAGAGCGGGTTCCAGTTCGATGATTTGCAGAGCGGCCAAGATGAAACCGGGGCGGATGCGGGGCCCGGCATTTTCGGCTCCGAGAGAGGCGCGCTATAGAATGAGATCGCTTCGAACGGAGGATCCATGGCGGCCGGAATCCGAATGACGGTGATCGCGATCGTATCGGTAGTTTTCCAATTTGGGCTGGCGGTGCTCGGCGGGGGCGGATTTTCGGCCTTTTTCTCGCACCAGGCACTCGTTGCACTTGCCATTGCGACCTTTGCGCTGACCATCGTAGCTCTCTTTGCCGGTGGAAATCTCAGTTCCGGCGAGCAGGAGGACCGCGGCAATCGTTGGGTACTCGCAGCCTTCAGCGTGATTGCGATCCTGATCGCTTACTTGCCGGCCTACACTGATCGGAAGGGACTGTGGACGCTGGATGGAGATTCGATTCGCTGGGTTGGAGTGGCGCTTCTCACTGCCGGCGGCGCGCTGCGAATCTGGCCGGTCTTTGTGCTTGGCCGTCGGTTCAGCGGTCTGGTGGCAATCCAGAGCGGACATACGCTGGTCACAGATGGCGTCTATAGCTCGATTCGCAATCCCAGCTATCTCGGTTTGCTGATCAGCACGCTGGGGTGGGCTCTGGCGTTTCGTTCGATCGTTGGAGTGATACTCACAATCCTCATGATTCCACCACTGGTGGCACGAATGCGCTCGGAAGAGCGGCTGCTGCGCGCGCACTTCGGCGCCGAGTACGAGGCCTATTACAACCGCACATCGCGGCTGATTCCCGGAGTCTATTGATGTGGGGAATCGATGCAGGACCGGACGAGCGCAGGAATCCAAACAAGGGCTCAGCATTGGGATTTGGCACGTGGACACAAGGAAGGTTGGGACGCGAGAATTGTTGTCTCAAGGGAGAAAGACAATATGGAGACGTCATTGATGACACGGCGGGATTTTGTGCGATTGGGAGCGGGCGCGGTTGCGGCGGGAGCGGCGGTGAAGGCGGCGGCCCTCGAGCCGGTGACGCTGGCCGCCGATGAGCCAGCGGGCGGGCGAAAGGTCCGGTTTGCCTCAATTGGGACCGGGATTCGCGGCTGCGATCTGCTGCGCTCGGCGCGGAAACTGCCCAATGCGGATCTAGTGGGAACGGCGGATCTCTATGACATGCATCAGCGTGCGGGCATCGAGGCCTGGGGGGCCGAGGTGCCGACGTCACGCGATTACCGCGCGCTGCTCGACCGCAAGGATGTTGACGCTGTGATTGTCGCGGTGGCGGACTTCCAGCACCGGCGTGTTGTGCTGGACGCCATTGCGGCGGGCAAAGACGTCTACTGCGAGAAACCGATGAGCCACAACGTGGCCGATGGGTTGGCGATGGTGGAGGCGGTCGAGGCAAACAAGCGTATCTTTGTTGCCGGCAGCCAGCGCGTGAGCAACATTGTTTACAAGAAGGCGGCCGAGATTTATGCATCGGGACGGCTGGGTGAGGTGCACCTGATCGAGGGCCACTCGGATCGCAACACGCCATCGGGGGCGTGGGTTTATCCGATTGCGCCAGATGCCAGTTCGAAAACAATCGACTGGGATGCATTCTTGCGCGATGCGCCGGCAATCCCGTTTGATGCTGCGCGTTTCTTCCGCTGGCGCTGCTTTAAGGACTATGGGGAGGGGGTGGCCGGCGACCTGTACGTCCACCTGCTCTCGGGGATGCAGTGCATCAGCGGGATCAATACGATTCCAAGCCGTGCTTATTCGACCGGGAGTCTGACGCATTTTAACGATGGCCGGGATTTTCCGGACCTGCTGGCTACGATCTACGACTATCCGGGAGTGACGGTTGCACTGCACTGCAACCAGAACAACGAAGCCGGCGAGACGATCGTTTTCCACGGCAGGGAAGCTACGATGGTGATCAACGGCAACACTCTGACGGTGACTCCTCAAGACACGAGGCCGCAGCCGGAGGGCTATTCGCTGAACGGCTGGACCGCGGCGGCAAAGCAGCAATACATGGACGAGTGGCGTGCGGCACACCCTGCGTCACCAGCCAAGCTGGCTGAGGTAGAGAGTTATGCGGCGCCCACGGGCTACGATGACACAGCCGACCACATCGCCAACTTCTTCCGTGCGATCGAGACGCGAGAGCATGTCGTGGAAGATGAGGTCTTTGGCAACCATGCGGCCATCGCCTGCCACATGGCAAATCACTCTTATTTCAACCGCACCGTGGCGACGTGGGATGCGGCGACGAAAACGATCAAGGGATCACTTTCGACAGAGTCAGGAGAATGAGAGAATGAGCAATACTTCACGGAGGAGTTTTTTGAAGACGACAGCGGCGGTTGCTGCAATGGCGGGAACGGGAGCTGTCCGGCTGGCCGCCAAGACCTTGGGACTGCCCATCGGGCTGCAACTCTACAGCGTACGCGAACTGCTGCCCAAGGACTTTGACGGGACGCTCGCCGAGGTGCGCGCGGCGGGATATTCGGAGGTCGAAGCGGCGGGCTACTACGATCGGACGGCAGCGGATTTTCGCAAGGCGATGGACAAGGCGGGGCTGCGCTGCACGAGCACGCACCACCAACTGGCCCTGCTGCTGGCGCACCAGGACGAGTTGATCGATTACGGTCATACACTCGGACTGGAGTACATTATCTGTCCCTGGCCTAGGAGGCGCGACCCGGCGGCGAACGGAGAGCTCACGTTGGACGACTGGCGCTGGGTGGCGGGCGAATTGAATAAGATTGGCGAAAAGGTCAAGGCTGCGGGTATGATCTTCGGCTACCACAATCATGGGCCGGAGTTTGGCTCGGAGGGCGGAGTGGTCTTTTATGACGAGTTGCTGCGGCTGACCGACCCGAAGCTGGTGTGCTTTGAACTGGATTGCGGCTGGGCTGGCGCCGCCGGGCAAAAGCCGGAGAAGTACCTGGCCAAGTCGCCGGAGCGGTTTCCGCTGCTGCATGTGAAGGACATGGTGAAGGGCGCGAACGGCCAATACCATTCGACGATCATGGGCAGGGGGGTGGTGGATTACCGGCCGATCTTCCATGCCGCCACGGGACTGAAGCACTATTACATCGAGCAGGAGGAGTTTGACGGGAATATTATCGAGTCGCTGCGGCTGGATGCGGAGTATATGAAGAAACTGGAGTTGTAGCGCCGTCTGCTGAAGGGCGGCGCGGCGACAAGCGAGGCTCTTCGGCCAGGACCGGACTGAATCCTTTGAAAGGTACGGGCTCTAGCCCGGTTTATCTGCTGTTGGCTAGATGTGCGGGCTAAAGGCCCGTACCCTTCAAGCCGTATCACTTACCCTCGGTAGGCGGGCAGCGTTCGATACACTGAAGATGCCATGGAAATTCGCTCTGGGAACGAGATTCGCGAAGCCTTTCTGCGCTTTTTTGAGACGAAGGGGCACCGCCGGGTGCATTCCTCTTCGCTGGTGCCTGCCAACGACCCGACGTTGCTGTTTACCAACGCCGGAATGAACCAGTTCAAGGACCTGTTTCTGGGGGCCGAGAGGCGCGAGTACTCGCGGGCGACCACCTCTCAAAAATGCGTCCGCGCGGGCGGCAAGCACAACGACCTCGAAAACGT
>JBEKOA010000082.1:0-19548 GCA_049522255.1 Occallatibacter sp. | reverse complement strand
AGTATAAGGGCTGATGAGAGGATGGTCGTAGGAGAAAAAAATCCGTGTGCGATCCCAATCGAGCCCCGCATGAACCGTACGCATTCGCACAAAACTGTCAGCATAGCCTCCTGTCGCGCCGCCTGGCTGAGAATTGCCGTCGAAGTCCATGCGCACGTCCGCATGACTGCTTGCGCCGAAGAGATGCGGCCCGCGCGCATCGACACCCAGCACAGTCTGGCGCATCGAAACTCCTGTGCTGCCGGCTCCCTCGATCGCGATGGAAGGCGTCGCAGCCACGTCAACTTGCCGCGTATTCACATATCCGTTCAAAAGGATGAGCCCCGTCAATTTGACCGGATACTTTGATTCGCTTTCAACCTTGGCCTGGTCGAGAGTGGCGATCTGCGACTCCTGAATAGCCTGGTGCTCGCGAATCTCATCGACCGCTCTCGCAAGCTGTGCCGCGTCTGAAGAGGATGCGGTGTTAGCCGCGGTGCCGGCCATCTGCTGGCGCAACGCTGCAAGCTGGCTTCTTAACTCCTCCAGTTGCCGCTGCGAATCTTCAAGCTGAACCTGAGCGCGCGACATTGCCTCTGTCAGTTGCTCAACCCGCTTTTCGAGAGCAGCCTGACTGGAGTCTTGTCCGCTTATCGGGGCTGCCATGACGCACAGGAGTCCAAGCAAAATCAAAAGCACGTTCAGTGAGACAGGCAATCTACCTGACCATCTTTGTTCGTTTCCGTAACAGGCGCGTCTCATTCTGCCACCTCACTCTTTCGATTCTCCGTTGCCGGTGACTCCTCCCGCAAGACGCCGTGTGCAAGCGACATCCGAAAAATGGTTTCTCCAGGGCGGCTGCTGACAAGAATGACCTCTCCTCCGTGCTCGACTGCAATGCAGCGCGCCAGCGTGAGCCCGAGACCCGTTCCCTTGAACTTCCCTTTGCTGACGAATGGCTGGAAAAGGCTGGTGCGAATGCTATCTGGCACTCCTTCGCCATTGTCCAGCACCTCGAGTATGATCTGGCCCGCTTCCACCGTGAGCGTGGTCACCACTTGCGGCGCCACCGCGGCGGTGCGGATTGACTGGCAGGCATTCAGCAGCAGGTTATAGATTGCGCGCTCAATCTGCTTGCCGTCGAGGACGGCGGCCGTTTCGGCCGGATCGTTGTATTTGGCGACAATCGAGATGTCGATTGCGTCGGGGTGGGCGCGGATCAAAGCCACGGCGCGTTCAAGCAGCGATGAAACCAGCACATGCGAGCGGCGAATGGCGATTCCGGTCCTGCTGAAGATCAGCATCGATTCAATCAGCTCTGTTGTGCCATGCACAGCGATGCGAATATCGGAGAGAATCTCGCTGCGCTCGGCCTCTGAAAGCGGAGAAGATGCGAGGAACTCCGCGTTTGCGTAAACAGCAGCCAGATAGTGCCGCAGATCGTGCGAGACGGAACTCGCCATGCGGCCTATCGTTGCCAGCCTTTCCGACTCCAGCAATGCCCTGTTGGCCTGCTGGATTTCCTCTCGCATCCCGGCAAACGCTGTGCTCAACTCCCGCACCTCCATCGTGCCTCGATTGGGCAGACGGTGCGCGCTGTCGCCAACGCCGAAGGCGCGCACGCCCGCCGCAAGCTCTTCGAGCGGATGAGTCACGGCCTTGGAAAGCGCGATCATCAATATTGTCCCGATCATCAGAGCCAGCGCTCCCGCTATCAGCACAAGGCGATCGATTTGACGGATGGATTGCTCTGCCGGATTGAAGGACTTCAACACAACCAGTTCGAGCGGCGCGGATGCGCTGGAAGAAAGGTCCTCCGTGGCGGCGAGGTATCGCTCATTGCCAAATTTCAGTGAAATGTTTGCTGCCGGATCGCGCGGAACTGGCAAGGGGCGGACCATCAATTCCCTGAGAACGGCAGGCGCGAGGGTGCTGGTCAGGGCAGTACCGCTGCTGGTAAAGACCGTTTCGACGGCCGTGGCCCTGCTCACCTGACTGACCACCTCATGATCGATTGCGAAGCCGCTGATCACGTAGCCAAGAAGAGTTCCACTCCTCTCGCTTCCAAAATAGAGCGGCCGCACGGAACAGGCGTAGAGCCGGCTGCCGGTAACAAGATACCGAACCTCCGGCCGGGTGAGGACAGCCTGCAAATCCGTGCGAAGCGTTGCGGTCGAGGAAGATCCAACGGCATAAGCCGCCACCACGTGTCCTTCATTGTCCCCGAGCGCAAAAAGATCATTGCCGCTCACCTTCCAGAACTCAATGCCACCGTCCTCGATGGTGCGCTGGTCGCTGGTGGTCATCAAGGCCTTCAGACTGGGCAGATCCGCCAGCAGCGCATTCTCGCGCTCGAGCGCATTGAGCCGCTGCGCCTGCAGATCGTGGAATGTCAGTACCGAGTGTTCGAGATCTCTTGACAGATTCTCAGTCACCTGAATTCCCAGTTGGCGGCGCACCAGCAGGAGACTCGCCAAGGTGACGGTTCCTATCACGAGCGCCATGGCCGCCACCAGCAGCACGCGCATTCGAATGCCTCTATTGACCTGCTTGCGGGCCGCTCCCTGGACGGATGACAAAGTAATCTCCTGGTTCATTCAAGCTCTATGGGACGAACTTATACCCGGCCCCGTAAATCGTGAGCAGATGGCGTGGGTTGGCCGGGTCCGGCTCCAGCTTCTGCCTCAGCTTGAGTATCTGGTTGTCCACCGTTCGCGTGGTTGGATAGAAGTTGTAACCCCAGACCTCATTCAATAGCACCTCCCGGCTCAGCACCCGCTCGCAGTGATCCGTAAAGAACTTCAGCAGCTTGAATTCGTGCGAAGTAAGTGTGACCGATTGCTCTCCGCGCTGCGCCGTCATTCTTTGAAAATCGATTTCGCAGTCACCAAAGCGATAGGTCGTTGCCGGCGCGCTCCGCTGTCGCCTGCGGATGGCCGATTGCACGCGCGCCAGCAGCTCGCGCGGGCTGAATGGCTTGGTCACGTAGTCATCGGCGCCAAGCTGCAGCAAGAGAACCTTATCGACAACCTCTGTGATGGCGCTCAAGACGATAACCGGTGTGTCGCATGATAGAGCCTTCATACTCTGGCAGAGGTCGCGGCCGGATATCTGAGGCAGGATGAGGTCCAGCACCACGGCGGCAGGGCGATGAAGACGAAACAGTTCGATGCCGGCCTTGCCGTCGCCGGCGACCTCAACCGAATAGTTTTCCTTGACGAAGATGCGCCGAAGGACCTTCTGCATGTTCGGGTCGTCTTCGACAACCAGGATCGTTCCCAGCCGCACTCCAGCGGCATCTTCGCCGCGCATTTCAACAGTCGCTGTCATAATTCACTCACCTTGATTCCCAGTTTGCGCCGGGAGGTCATATAACTACAAGCCCGAATCGAGAAATGACAATGGGATGACAATTGATCACAGGCATCTCCACGCCTGGCTATTCCGGAGTTACCAGCGATTCAAATGATCCTCAGACTCCAGCTCCTCGCGAACGTTCATTCTCCCGAATCGGTCATCCGCTTCCATCGACGGGATTCTAGCACAAACGGGATGCATGTCCGGATGTGGAATCGCAATCTCGCGAGCACAAAACCGGCCTCGATCCGATAGCGCACCAGTCGTGCATCCAGATGCTCTCCTGACTTGCCGTGGGTGATCCGTTCCGGCCACCAGTGAAATGGGAGCAGTGACCTGTACCAAAGAGCCTGCGGAGCACCGGCGCCGGCGTGGATTTGCCGCTTCAAAAAGAGATAGAACTTGTTCCCAGAAGGATCCGCGACCAATATCCGCCGGCCATATAGTTCGATCCACAACCGCACTGTCGGTGAAAGACGATCCACCGACCAGCACGTCAATGCCTGCGGAGCGGACTGGCCAAAGAGCTGTGCCGACATCAGTGTGACGGCCCCAATGGCGACCTCCGCCATCGGCTCCTTTTCAGCGATCGACCTTGTCTCCCGCCAAAAAGCTGAATCGCCGCGCCTGGCTTCCACGTGTCGCCAATACTCCAGCAGCCACGCCGCGCGCGTGTTCTCGCTGCAAAGATGTCTGAAGACGTGAACTGCCTGCTGCACAAAAATGTCGGCGGGCAAAAGTACAGGTAACTCGATGCCGTGAAAGCTGCGCATTTGCGCGCGCGCCAACCGGTCTTTCGCCCCCGGCAATGCGCCGTCCCATCCGGCCGGAAGCAAGTGCAACTCAACCATCTTTTGCGGACGCACCTTGTAAAGGCTCTTCATGCGCATTGGCTTGTCAGTGCCGGACGTGAATGCCCATTCCGCTCCCTTGATGGAGTCGTGCAGGTATCCAAAACCCAGGACGATATTGCGAGCTGCGATGGCATCCGATTCACGAATGAGGATGTCAATATCCGCCTGACATCGCAGAACGGGATCTGGAAGTACTTCAGGAGGAAAAGTAAACCCCTTAAGAAGAGCAAAGGAGATATTCTCTTTCGTCAAAGCTTGGCAAATGACGACTGCTTCATGGAAGAGCGCGTCGGTGCGCTTGCGATTCTCGGCGAGGTTCACTTCCAGCCGATCCAGAATGGAAAGCGGCAGGCGTGCCTCAACTCCAAGAGTCGCCAGGCGATCAAGCAGGTAGAGAGCAAGACCGCTCATATCCAGCCACGTCAGAGCCTTTCGCCAGTCGCGCTCGGAGTATGGTTCAAGACTTTGCGCAACCTTGTCTGCCGGATCAAAGAAAGACGCAAGAATCGCGTTTCTCAGGCGCAAACCGCGATTTGGTCTTTTTGACTTCATTCCCATCCTGACTTGCATGCGCCTGAATTACTGGCTGTACATTTGCGGCTCACCCAGGCTGCCGGCCGGAGGAAGATGTCTCACGAATACTACGATGGACCATATCTCCTCCTCGCTCAGAATGCCCTTCGAGCCCGGCATCCCCGACGGACCGATCCCGTAGTCGATCACCTGTTTGATCTGCCCATCCGTATAACTCTGCACCTCCTTCGAAGCAAGGGAAGGAACAGGGGGAGACATGCGATCGGCAAATGGAACCCCGGTATTTTGACCGTCCATTCCATGGCAAGCCGCACAGTAGTGCGAGAATGCTTCTTTTCCCGCCGCAACGTTCTCCGCTGTGGAAGCCAGCGGGTTCTTTTGCGACTTATTGCCTATGAACAGGCCGTGCTTTGCTTTGGTCATCAAACGCGTCTCGAAGGTGCCGGGAGGGTTGGCCTTGCAGCCCCCGAGCGTCAGGACGGATAAAAGCAATGCAAGTTGAATCGCGCGCTTCAATGTCTTTTCACCACGTGGATCGTCAGCGTCATCTGACCATGGCCAGAGCCACAGAAAACCGAGCAGTGCCCGACGAAGTCACCGAGCGCTTGAGGCGTAAAAGCCGCCTGGATTGTCGCGCCTTTGCCCACCTTTACATCCAGATTGAGTTCACGAATACGTAAACCGTGCGCGACGTCCGCGCTCTTCAGCTCAAGTACCACCGGCTCACCCTGTTCAACCGTGATCTCGGCCGGCTCAAAAGCAAAGCGCTTTGCCGTAACCTGGATGACCCTCGGAGTGGCAAGGGTCGCGGCTGCTTGGCTGACGGACGCAAATCCCAGCAAAGTGCCGGCGAGAACGGCAAGCGCGGAGTACTTACACTTCATAGATTCTCCTTAACTGTGATCTCTCCGGCCCCTGGCATCGCTGAGTCAATACGTTTAACCCATTCTTTGGCGCGCCTGAGGCCGGTATCGGCAACATTGAGTTCAGATTCTCCCGGTCCTATAGAAAACGTAGCCGGTTCCGCAAGTCGGCGTGTCATGCGCCTGTAAGCCGATTGTCAGGAGTTTGTCGCACAGCAAGCAGCGCGAAGGTTCAGACTCCCTCCGGGCTGGGAGGCATATCATTCTGTGGTCATGCGATTCCGTTGAGTTACAAAGCACTGACAAAGTGAAGACGGCCTGCTGACACCCTTAGCTTTGTCCCGCGTTACGGTGTAAGTCATGTGGAACAGTTGGAACAATTCGACGAACGCTTACGGCAGCAATCTCAGGGCGTCGACTCTCCTGTTTGGAGCACTCCTCATTGGAGCACTCTTCGCCGCAATCCAAGCAGCAGCGCAAAGCACTCCGCTGATCTCCGGCGGTACCGCATTTCTGACAAACACAAGTGGTGGTAACACCTCCTACCTCCCTACGGTCATGCCTCTGCTGGCCGCTCCGCTCGGATCACACCTCCTGGTGGAGGGGCGTGCGACGCTTCTCGAAGACTTCTATCCCAGCGGCGGTAGCTACTCGCACATTCACTACGTTGCGCTCAGTTACATGCAACTGAACTATCTTGTCAGCTCACATCTGACGGTAGTTGCGGGTGAGTATCTGACGCCATTCGGTTCCTACAACGAACGGCTTACGCCGATCTGGATCGGCAATTTCCAGGACCCGCCGTTGAGTTATGGTCTTGGGGTCGGCACAGGGTCGAGCGTGGGCGGCATGTTACGGGGCTCGGCTGTTTCTACTTCTGATTACTCAATTGACTACGCCGCATACTACTCGGCGGCAAGTTCCAACCAGAACTTTAGTTCGCAAAACTCATGGGGTGGAAGATCGAGCATTTACATGCCGCGTCAGCGCTTCGAAATCGGGGCTTCCTTTGCCCGTGTCACCTCTCAGGAAAAGACCAATAACGTCGGTGTCCACGCATGGTGGGAGCCCGCGGACTCGTCTTTCAAGCTTCGCTCTGAATATGACCGCGGCACGCACTCGCAGGGGTACTGGATGGAAGCTGATTATAGACTCTCGCACTTCGGTGGTCCGGATACGGCAATCGGCAGACTGGAGCCCGTCTTCCGCTGGCAGCAGGCATTCCGCAATAGCCCGGACTCAAGCGATGGCCTTCCCTCCACCGACACGCGCGAGGTCGATGCTGGCCTCGATTACCACCTGCCTCACGAGGTGAGGATCAATACCAGTTACTCGCGCCAGTTGTCTTCGACCGGTGATCGGAACATTTGGCAAACCGGCATCGTGTACCGCTTCCTGTTTCCGGCATGGAGGAGTAAATGACGCTTCAACACAGATTTGTGCCGCTCGTACTGCTCTGGGTTTTCGCTTTGCCACTGCTCTCACAGGCGGGCGGCGCTCCGGCGAGCGGGGACGGTAACGGAACGAAGAGACGCGATCGCCAAAGCGCCGTGCATCAGAGCGACGGTGAACGGAAATTCGCGCAAAATTGCGGTCGCTGCCACACGCCTCCGGAGAGCTTTTCTCCGCATATCTCGGCGACGATCGTCCGCCACATGCGGGTGCGGGCGTCGCTCAGCAAGCAGGATGAAGAGGACATCCTGCGTTTTCTTAACCCATAGCTCGCGGGGTGAGGTCTTCCTGCGCTGGCGCTGTGAAGCTCGCCCGGCGTAAGTGACTATTCCTCGACAATGCGGAGTCAATCAGGCAAGTCGCGAGGAATGACAAAGAGAAGACAGTCCGATGACAACCATGGCGCACACCTGTCAATAAGCTGAGATGGAACGCGCAAATCTTCGCAAGAAGGATGACGAAATGAAGATCCATGACTGCAGACGTTTCGCACAGGCGCTGGCGCTCGTTCTCTTTATGCGGGGAGCGGCTTCGGGTCAGGCGCCCGGTACAGGCGCCATTACTGGCAGAGTCTTCGATCCTGCCGGCCTTGTTGTTTCGGGTGCCAAGGTGTCGGTCGTCAATGACTCAACGCAAGTAACAAGGTCTATCCTGACCGCGCCGACGGGGGAGTTCATCGTGCCATTGCTGGTGCCCGGATCGTATTCGGTCACGGTCAGCGCCTCTGGATTCGAAGAGAAGACCGCGCGCGCTGTGAGCGTGGTGGTCAGCGAGATCAGCGTCATAGAGTTTCATCTTTCCGTCGCCAATGTCGGAGTCAATGTTATTGTGGACCCAACGGTCGCACTGGCGCAGACGGAAAGCTCTGCTCTCGGCCGCGCAGTAGACCAGCAGATGATCGAAGCGATTCCTCTTTCCAACCGCAACTTCACGCAAATCCTCGCGCTCTCTCCCGGAGTGGTAGTGGGACTTCCTGACGCTACGGCGCTTGGCCGAGGCACGCAGGATGTGACCGACAACGGCAATAAGACGACAGCGAACAATATTCAGTTCAACGGAGTTGACGCCAATAACCTCTCCCAGAATTCCGCGGCCAATGCGGGCGAAGAGGTGGGAGTGGCCGTGCCGGCGCCAGACACGATCCAGGAGTTCAAGGTGCAGACCGGGAACTACGATGCCACGTATGGCCGGGGCACTGGCGCGAATGTCGACGTGGTCAGCAGAACCGGAAGCAACCAGTTTCACGGAATCGTCTGGGAGTTTTTGCGCAACAATATACTCAATGCCAATGACTTTTTCTCGAAAAATGACGATCAGCCACGGCCGGAGCTGAAGCAGAACCAGTTCGGCGCAGCGGTTGGCGGGCCAATCCGGCATGATCGCGCCTTCTTCTTCGGCGCCTACCAGGGGCTTCGTTCAATCAATGGGTTAGCCCTGGGCGCTAAGTCGACGACAGTTCTGCCGCTGCTTACTTCCGATCGATCCGCCGCTACGCTGGGAGCGCAGTTTTGCCCTTATGCGACATTGGCGGGCGGAATACAGGTGGCGTGTGATGGGTCGAACATCAATCCCGCCGCGCTTGCATTGCTGAACTTCAAGTTCCCAAACGGCAGCTTCGCCATTCCGAGCCCGCAAATCCAATTGCCTGTTACCGACCCGTCCGCGCTTCCCCTGGGAGAATCGACCTTTTCAATCCCCGCCACCTACAACGAAGATCAATTCACGGCAAACATCGACCAGGTTGTTACGCAAAAAAATGAGTTATCCGGAAGATTCTTCTACTCTCAAGCGCCAACCATTCAAGCGTTTTCGCCAAACGCCGCGACGGTCCCGGGGTGGGGGACGAACGAAGCCGACCAGAACACAATGTTCGTTCTTGCAGACACGCATGTCTTCAAACCCAACCTTGTAAGCATTGCGCGCTTTGGTTACATGCGGTTTAATGGAGTTTCAACGGTCGCTCATCCGATCCTCGCCTCCGATCTTGGAACGCAGTCTCCGACAGGAAGTTCCGGAGGCACAATCCCCGCTCCGGGGTTGACCATCGATGGACTGTTCACGATCGGTGACGCCGGCACTCCATCGCAGTCACAAGTGACGAATAGCTACATCTGGCAAGATACGGTTTCGCTCAGCCGCGGCAAACAGACCATGCGGGCAGGCGCAGAGGCAAAGCGCCATCAGGTCGAGGTTGATGCGCCCTACTCAACCAGCGGCCTGTTGGACATCAATACCTTTGACGACTTTCTCCTGGGACAAAGCGCCGCGCAGAACGGAAGCCCACAGGGATTCAGCAACGTAACCAGTAGCGATGGAAGCTCCGGCCTTTTTCGGAAAGATGAACGCTATATCGATCTGGCCGGCTTCTTTCAAGACGATGTCAAAGTCATGCCAAGCCTTATGGTGAATGCGGGCCTGCGCTATGAGGTATTCGGCGCACCCTCGGACATCAACGGGCGGATGGTCACCTTCGATCCAACGATCGCCAGTTCCGCCGCCCCGCCCGATGGCACGCTGAGTGGCTTTGTGGTGCCGTCTAACTATATTGGACCCATACCTCAAGGCGTCTTCAAGTCATCCATTCCGGGACTTTGGCCGACGAAATACACTGACATTTCTCCGCGGATTGGCTTCTCCTGGCGTCTTAATGATCATCCCACTGTGCTGCTGCGGGGCGGTTACGGGATCTATTTTGACCGGCTGTCAGGCGACATGGCAGAGAGCCTGATTACACAAGAGCCCTTCTCGACCTCGGTCTACGCCTATGGCGCATTAAATGGCGGAGCAACACTTCAGCAGCCGTTCAGTCCGCCGCTGCCGCCTGTATCGAGCTACCCCATCTTCACTCCTCGCATCCCGGGCGGGGGACCGAGCATTTCCGCGGTGTCACGGAAATCAACCGATCCCTACGTAGAGCAATATAGCCTCAACACGCAAATCGCATTCGCACGCGATTATCTGCTCGAGGTTGGCTTTGTGGGAAGCCGGGCTCTCCATGTGGCGGGAAGCCTGGAGTTCAATCAAGCCTTGCTGGCGAGCCCGTCAAATCCGATCAATGGCGAAACCACTAACTCCGCAAACAATGTCGTTCAGCGTTTGCCTTTCGCTGGCGTCACGCCAGGATCGCTCTTGTCAGAGACCAGATTCAGCTCCAATTACAACTCACTACAGAGCAGTTTGACCAAGCGATTGAACCACGGCCTTGAGTTTCTCGCGAGCTACACCTGGTCTCGGAACCTCGATCAAACCAGCGGCTCTTCGGGAAGCCAGGTCTACGAACTTTGGTTGGTCACCAACGATCAGACAAATCCGCGGCATTCCTATGGACCAACGGATTTCGATCGAACTCAACGAGGAGTCCTGACCCTGGTTTACAACGTGCCCCAGGTGCACAATCTGCCAGCATTGATGCGCCATACTCTGGCTGATTGGCAAATGTCGGGACTTTTTGTCGCGCAGAGCGGTACACCCATCACCATACTCGACTACTCCGCGGGCGCGGTTTATGGCAATTATCCTTTCGAAAACCGCGCGCAACTGTCAGGGATGAATCCATCCACACCTGGGTCGCTCTTCAACCGCGTGCTGGGCAGTTATCTGAACGCTGCGGCTTTTACCTCGGCCCCTGAAGCTCCTTATGGAACCGGCCCCAGCGATACGGACTTTGGCAACAGCGGCGTGGGCCTGGTGCGCGGCCCCGGACAGCGCAATATCGACATGGCTTGCGAGCGCGCGATTCCGATCTCCGAGTCACAGAGCATTCACATGCGAGTTGAGTTGTTCAACCTTGCCAATACACCGAATTTCGCTAACCCCGGCTCAAACCCGAACCCAAATAACATAGTCGGCACCCCGTCCTTTGGAATCATCACCAACACTTCAAACAATCCGCGCATCATCCAACTTGCGCTGAAGTATCAATTCTGATGAGCACCTATTGTAAGGACGTAATACACGGCCAAGCGACAGTCGCTCGGGAAGACCACGGTGCTGCCATGCTGACAATTGACGAAATACGAACTGCCTGCAACCGATCGGAGCAGATTGTCCTGGGCGATCCCATGTCTGCGCGGGTCGATCTTCCTTTCAAGGAGATGTTTTATCCACTTGGGTTCCCACTGGAGATCGAGACCAACTCAGAGGAAATACTCATTGCCATGGCGGAGAGCTGGCACGGATTCATGAAGCTGTTCGATACCCCGCCGTTCCGGTTAAGAGTCTGCGTGCGGGATGGCAGTTCTTCCGAATGTCCCCCCAGTCCAATCTGTCGGGTACAGCAACACATTGTGTCAAGCGTAGCAGACAGCGAAAACCTGGCCATCACGGACTTTGCCCAAGGATTCTCTTCGGTCTGGTTGACCAAGGCAGCGGTTGCGCATCATGACTACTGCCGGTATTTTTTTCTTGAAGCTTCCGCCTTGTGCTTGATCTGCACCTCCTACACCACGCCCATTCATGCGGCCTGTGTTGATTTGGAGGGATGCGGCATTCTTTTATGCGGAGATTCTGGCGCAGGAAAGTCAACACTCGCGTACGCATGCGCGCAGGCAGGATGGACCTATATTACCGATGATGCGAGTTTCGTCGTAAACAGCCGTCAAGACCGCCTCGTTGTCGGCAACAGCAACCAGGCCCGCTTCCGGCCTGCCGCCCAGCAGTTCTTCCAGGAGTTATCGGGCAAACCCATCACCAAACGCGGCGATGTTGGCAAGCCATCCATAGAATTAAGAACGTCGTCCCTGCGAAACATCGCAACTTCGTATATATCGCGAGTCAATCACGTTGTGTTTTTGAACCGGCGCGATGTGAAGCGCCACGAGTTAGCTCCGTTTTCGTCTGAAATAGCCAAATACTTCATGCTTCAGAGACTCTTTGGATTGCCGGACACGCTAAAAGTCCAAAGCGCGATGATTGACCGGGTGCTGGGGTCCGGCGCGCTCGAGCTTCGTTACTCCAGCCTGGACTGGGCGGTCGAGAGGCTCGGCCGGCTAGCTGTGGAGGGAGAGTAGTGGAACCGCCCGCCAGTCTCGCTGCGAAGCCAGCTCGCGGCCGCCGAACTTGGCTGCCGGAGTTTGCAATTGTGCCATGGAGCAGCAAACGATTCAGCGCAGGCTTCTGGATCTTCTTTACTGCAGCGCTGTTATGGGACTTCGGTATCGGTCTCTATTTCTTTCTCTTCAACCTGTTTCTTGCGAATCATCACTACCAGGAAAACACTCTCGGACTGGTTACCGGGGCACTTACATTGGGTAACCTCGCCGGGTCGATTCCGATGAGTATGTTAGCCAGGAGAATCGGCCTCCGGAATACTCTGGTGTTAGGATTCGTCTCGGCACCTATCCTATGTATTCTGAGGACCTTTGTAGTTTGGCTCCCCGCACAACTCGGATTGGCTATTCTTGCAGGCGCCGCGCTCAGTTGCTGGCCCGTCTGCTTTTCGCCAACTCTCGCTCGACTCACGACCGAAGACAATCGAGTCTCGGGATTCAGCATTATCTTCGCAACGGGCATTGGGTCCGGGACACTTGCCGGACTCGTTGCAGGACATGTTCCCGAATTGCTCCGGAGTGCGACAAGAGTCAGTCACCTGATGGATGATCTGCAACTCGTATTGCTCTTCACGTGCGGGGTAGCGATGCTCGGAATCGTGCCGCTGCTCATGCTCCGCCTCGGCCCTGCTCAATGCCCCGATAAGCGAGGCTTCCAGCTCTTTCATCCTTTCCTCTTTCGATTCCTGCCGCCGTTTGTGCTATGGAGCATGGTTACTGGATCTTTTGCTCCCTTTGCCGCCGTATATCTTCAACAACGCCTTCGAATGTCGCTTGCGCATGTGGGCAGCGTTTTCTCGGCATCGGAACTCGCGCAGTTTGCCGCGGTGTTGCTTGCGCCTCTGATATTTCGGCGATTCGGAACAGTTGCCGGCATCATCTCCACGCAGCTAGCTACCGGCGCCGCGCTTTTCATTCTCGGCCGCACACACAGCGTAAATGGAGCGATCGCATCTTACCTCTGCTACATGAGCGTTCAGTATATGAGCGGCCCTGGGATCTATTGCCTGCTGATGAATCGACTTCCAGACCAGGAGCGCGGCGCCGCCTCGGCTGTGCAGAATATTGCCGGTTCACTGTCTAATGCGGTCGCCGCCATAATTACCGGGGACATGCTGGTGAGATATGGGTACGCAAGCGTTTTTACCGGAATTGCAGCAATGGCGTTGCTGGCAGCCTCGCTTTTTCTGGTCCTGCTCGGCCCGGGCGTTCGACAACCTGCGGTACTTATTCAGGGAGCAGAGGCAGGATAAGCAACACGTTCACCTCCTTCTCCTTGTGAACGACCTGTGCGAATATGCTCATCGAGGAGGAGGCCTTTGACAACAACAATCTCCGGGAATAAGGCGGAGTTTAAGCGGCGAGCATTTTCTCGGGACACTGCTTTGAATTGGCTACGCTTTATCGTAATAAAAAACGCCTTGGCTAACATGGTCCGCGCAAGCGGCTCGGCAGTCGTTGCGCTTGTGCTGCCGCATTTTATGACCGGCGCGCTCGATCATGATCGTTTTGCAGCCTGGGCGCTAATGCTAAGCATTGCAGCCTATGCCAACTATCTTGACTTTGGCCTTCAAACAGCGGTTGCGCGTTATCTGGCGCTGGCCATGGAACGGCGCGACGATGCTTTACGCGACAATGTGATCAGCACCGCATTCATGCTCCTCGCTGCCGGAGCCTTGGTTTCGCTGCTTGCAATCGGCGCCGTTCTTGCGCTCCTTCCGTATCTGTTTCAGCACGCCCCTGCATCTCTTATCGGAGAGTTGCGTGTCGCGACGGGTATCTTGGCCTTGAGTACGGCCCTTCTGCTTCCGCTTTCCACCTTCACCGGCGTTCTTACGGGCTTGTATCGCAATGAGCTTCCTGCGCTCGCCATCGGAGGCTCGCGACTGGCCGGGGCGTTGCTCGTCGTCGCCGCTGTTCAACGCACCCACTCTTTGATCGTGCTGGCAACTTTGATCGGTGCCTGCAACATTGCAGGCGGTCTGGCGCAATACATCCTGGCCCGACGGCTAATACCGTCAATGCGCATCGCGTTAAGCCGAACCTCAAGAGCGATCGCATTGGAATTAGCCAGGTATTGCAGCACGCTCGCTATCTGGTCACTTTGCATGGGCTTGGTCAGCGGCCTGGATGTCATCATTGTCGGACATTACGACTTCGCGGCGGTGGGCGCTTACTCGGTGGCAGTCGTGCTGGTCGCTTTTTTCACGGGCGTTAACTACGCCATTTGCGCCGCTTTGCTTGCTCCGATTGCCGCGCTCCAGGAGCGAGGAGAATGGCCTCGGATCCGGAAATTGATTGTTAACGTCACGCGACTCAGCAGCTTTGTCGATTTAGCGGCGACGATGCTCATCTTCTTGTATGGAGGCGCGCTGCTCCGGCGCTGGGTAGGAGAGAGCTACGCGCTGCAGGCATTGCCGATTCTCAAGGTACTTGTCATTGCGAATGCCATCCGACTGCTCGGAGCGCCTCTCTCCGCTGCGCTCGTAGCGACAAACCAGCAGCATCACGGGATCTCGGGAGCGGTGGCCGAGGGCGTCAGTAATGTTGCATTCAGCATCGCCGGTGCGCTGGCCGTGGGCGCGATCGGAGTTGCCTGGGGAACATTGGCTGGGGCTCTGATCAGCATTTCATGGGTTCTGCTGTTGACGATTGGATGGCTAAAGAAGCCAATCGTCTCCCGATCGGAGTTGCTCGTGGAATGCTGTCTCAGGCCGCTCTTCTGTCTATCACCAATGATTGTATGCGCAACTGTATTCAACGATCTGCATGCCACAATCTTCCGTGCTATCGCAATTGTGCTTGCATTGTTTGCCACCGCAACCATGACCTGGCGCTGGGGTGATATGCGTCGCGTCCCCGCCGTTTGCGCAGTCTGATTTTGATTGAGGTGATGATGTCATGTGGAGACTCGCTAAACCGGAGGTGAATGCGCCTTGATGATCGAGGAAACATACGCTTCCGGAATCGGCATGAGACGTCTGCTCTGGCGCGGCTTGATTGCCATTGCGGTAATTATGGGCTTCCGCACCTTCCAATTCTTTCCAGGCATGCCATACGTGCAAGAGGCGTGGTTCGCGGCTTGTTTTCTGATCGTTATTTTTGTTTATCCTTTTTGGAAGACGCGGACAGGATTGCGATTTACCCATCTCGAGTCATATCTGTGGTTGTTGATGTTTGCAGACCTGATTCTGGCCGCGCGGGGTGCGCAGCAGGTTTTCGGCCAACCGCTCGCCTATGGGATTCTCTCCCAACGAGAGATTGTCCTGATTGCGGCCTGGCTCATCCTGGCGAACGTGTTGCGCCGAGGAATCGTCAAGCCGGCTGACGTAGAGTCCGTGCTGCTCTATCTTGCCTGGGGCACCTTCGCACTCTATACAGCAGCGCGTCTTCTTCTTAATCCGGCCGATTTCATCGGATATGGCGAAGGTCTTGTTACCCATCCCATGGCTGGCCATGAACCTAGTTTCAAGCTCCAGCCGTACTTCCTTATCTTTGGAGTCTTCTACTATGCAATTCTGGGAATTCGAATTGAACGAAAGCGGTACTATCTCGCAGCGGCGATCCTCTTTCTGGCAGCGCTTGGGGGCAGCGGCAGGGGACTTGCCGTCAGCGTGGCTGCAACACTACTTCTCTTTCTTCTCCGGTTGCGTGGTCTTCGCAGGGGGACAATTGCCGGGCTGAAGATTGTGAGTCTTGCTGCTGTCATTGGCGGAGTCATCTATGAATCTTCTCCCGATACACTTTCCGCGCGTATCGCAGGATTTTCCGACGCGTTCGCCGTGACCGTTGCAGGCTCAACAACCGGAGACTCCTCTGCCAATGCCCGGCTTTTCGAGACTCTCACAGCCCTTCCATATATGCAGGCGCATCCAATTCTGGGCAGTGGAGTTGTAAGTCATCAGTGGCAAGGCGGCAGCGAGATGGCCATGGGTGAATACTTCTTCGCTTCCGACATCGGTATCTTCGGTATCGTGTTTTCCTATGGCATCCTCGGCCTGCTTCTGTTTGCATTTCAATATCGAATTGCGTGGCTTGCCGTCAGCAGACTGCCCGAACCTTATCACCATCCGTTCCTGGATGCCATCAAGGCATTCCTGTTGTTCTCGGCCTTCTACTCGCTCGAGACTGGAATGTGTGTATGGGACGCCGGCACGACGCTTTTCTTTGTTACGTTATTGGACGGCATGGCGCCATATGCGAGCACTCTAAATCCTGATGTCAATCGGATACTGGCACAATGCTTAGCTCAAAGACCTGCGTTATCAGCGTGAATTATCGCGGATCGGCCGACACGGCGGCGTGCGTAAATTCGCTTCGTGCGTCCACTGTTCCAGTCGAAATCGTGGTTGTGGATACGACTCCAAACGATCCTGATCTGCAGGCTGCACTGAAGCTAGCCGGGGACGTGAAACTGATTCGCGCTGACGCAAATATCGGATTCGGACGCGGTAGCAATCTGGGGATAGAATGGGCGCTCAAGCGCACCTCATGCGAGTTTATCTTCTTACTGAATAACGATGCGGTCGTCTTTCCCGACTCTATCCAGCATCTTGAAGACGCGATGGCGGCGTGGCCTGCTGTCGGTATCGCGGCGCCCCGGATCGCATTCCTCGATAACCCATCTACATTGTGGTACGGAGGCGGAGAGATCGATTGGCGACGTGCCAGCGCCTTTACCCCAGGCTATCGGCTTGACGCGAGTTCTCCCCTCGCAATGACCGAGCGGGATGTCACGTTTGCAAGCGGTTGCGCGCTCTTTGTCCGCCGCCTCGCGGCAATTAGGCTTGGTGGCTTTGATCCCAGATTCTTCCTGTACGAGGAAGATACTGAATTCTGTTTGAGGGCCAGCGCAGAGGGAGTCCGCATCCGGTATGTGCCGCGTTCTCTCATCCTCCATCGGGTGCAGGGAAGCATTCGGAATGGCGCGAGTGACCCATCTGATTTCTGGTCCGTCGATAACGCCCGCCTGCCCTTCTACGCCTTTCACGTGATGCGGAACAGAATGCTCAATGTGCACCTTCACGCTCGCCGATGGCAGTGGATCGTTGCCATGCTGTGCTTCCCACTCATGCTCGTTCGGCGCTCCGTCCCGTTCCTGATCGGCAGACGAATCGATGCGATCGTCGCCATGTTTTACGGAACATTCGATTCCTGGCGCGTGAGACGGCTACCAGGATTGCCCCGTGAACGGATGGTTGACCAGGTGATTTGATGGCGAGAATCGAGCGATTGATGAATCTCCGAACCAGTGATAGCAAGACTGATCAGAAGGTCTCCGTTGCAATGATCGAACCCGTGGGCGGGCACGGCGGAATGCATTACTACGATTATGGCCTGTGCCGTGGACTGCTGGCCGCAGGGTGCCGGGTGAGCCTCTACACGTGCGACCAAACAGCGGATCCATCTATTCCCGGACTTGACTATCACCCTTCCTACCGCGGCATCTACGGACAAGGAAACCGCTGGCTGCGAGGACTGCGTTTTGTAAGATGCACCCTCGCATCTATCCGTCATGCAGCAGCTTCCGGTGAAGCAATCTGTCACTTTCACGTCTTTAATAACTCAGCGACAGACTTAGCTGTGATCGCGATTGCAAAGCTATTCAGAATGAAATTGATCTTGACCGTTCACGATGTCGATTCATTGGCGGGCGCCAAGGCGGGCCGTTCGCGCGTCACGAGATGGATCTATCGGCTTGCGGATCGAGTTATTGCTCACAATGCGGTTTCATCGCAGGAGTTGCAACGCATCGGTCTGCGTCGCGACAGGATCGCGGTGATTGCTCACGGCCACTATCTTGAAAGCGCGCTCGAAATGCCTGCAATATCACAATCGAGGCGTGCTCTGGGAATTGAGCCATCAGCCAAAGTTGTTTTGTTCTTCGGGCAAATCAAGCACTCGAAAGGGCTGGATATTCTGATCGAGGCATTGCCGCAGCTCGCGCAAGAGATTCCCGAGGTAACACTGCTCATCGCCGGCCGTCCATGGAAGACTGACTTCGCGCACTATGACGGCCTAATCGATCATCTGAAGGTGAGGGCGCATTGCCGACTGCGCATTGGCTTCATTCCCGATGAAGAGGTCGCCGGTTACTACGCTGCGGCAGACCTCGTAGCGCTGCCCTATCGGCGTATCTATCAGAGCGGCGTGCTGTTGATGGCCATGAGCTACGGCCGGCCTGCCGTGGTCTCGGATTTACCTGGCATGTGTGAGATGATTACCGATGGAGAAAATGGATACGTCTTCGAGAATGGATCGAAAGATGAGCTGGCCAAGGTGTTGATCAGTGCATTGCGTGACAAGCCTGGAAGGCAGCAAGTCGTAGCACGGGCTTCAGCCTATATTCGGCAACGCCATGATTGGAGCCTGATCGGAGCAGAGACCCTCGGTGTCTATAAGGAAGTGCTTTTGAACCGAAGGGCCTCGCCTGCATAAACTCTATCTAAATCGCGCGCGGTTCGCCGGGCAATCACTCGCTCATTCCATTAATCCTCGGCTATTTGAATTCTCTACTGTGTCGCGTATTCAGGTTTCTCTTCAGGGTTCCTGCGTAACTCTCGGCCCCGAAACAGCGACCTCATATTGCTCCCCAATCGGCCGTGTGACTACAGCGGCATTGCGAGCCTCTTGGAGAGCAGCCAGGTAAGAGCCTGCTATCTTGTTCCACGTGTATCGAGTGCGGACAATCTCCGCCGCCATCTTTCTCCGCTGGCTTGCGCTCACGCGCGATTCATCGACGGCGTCCACCATGGATGCCACCTCCTCGCGTGTCGACCAGTAGAGCCCGCAATCGCCGAGTACCTCGCGATTAAACGGATTATCGTGAGCAATGACCAGGTTTGAACACGCCATGGCCTCAAGGAGCGACGGGTTTGTTCCGCCGACGCTGTGGCCGTGCAGATAGGCGCAGGCATAAGAACGCAATGCGCTCAATGCAGCTCGATCGTAAACGGCTCCCAAAAAGCGGATTTGGTCGCTCTTGTGTCGAAGAAGTTCTTTCACATAAGAGTTACCGTTCCCGATATCTCCCAGAATAACGAGTTGTTTTCGCGACTTAGACCGCTTAAATCCTTCCACGATTTCGAGAATATGGTTTTCCGGTTCTAGACGGCAGACAACAAGATAATAGCTCCCAGGCTTGAGACCCCATTTATCGAGTAACTCTTTGCGTGGCTCCTGAACCGGGATATCCGCGCCATATGCGATCGTAGATAACTTCTTCAGTCCAGGATACCGTTTGCGCAAATACTCGGCGATGGAATCGGCATCCGCGATGATCTTTGTAGCGAACAAGACGCTCATGGCCTCCGCGGCCGCAAGGTAGGCTCGTTGCGGCCATGTCCATTTCCGGCGCTTCCATTCCACTCCGTCGGAGTTGATCCAGACCTTTGCGCCGTACAAGCGGGGAATCCAGGCCGCAAAGCCTGCTCCGACGCCCAGCATATAAACCACATCGAA
>JBEKOA010000081.1:0-20305 GCA_049522255.1 Occallatibacter sp. | reverse complement strand
GCCGCCTGCGCGCTCGACGACTCCGATCACAATATGAAGGCTGAGTTCCCTCGCCCAGCTCGCCAGCGTCTCTGTCTCCGGGCCAGGGCATTGGATGGCGGCCTGGGAGTAGCGGCGAAAATGCTCACGTCCCTCATCGGTTCGATTTCCGACGGTGGCCCCAAAGGTCAATCCTTTCGGATAGCCACCCAGGAGCGCCTCTGGGAATACCAACAGCTGCGCGCCAGCAGACGCTGCCTCACGGCATCGCATCTCGACCCTCTGCAAGGTCGACGGGGTATCAAACAACACACTTCCGACTTGTGCGACGGCGGCTCTAATCATGACTTCATGCTAAATGTCGGCATCGGGAAGATGCGTACCCTGCCGGACGTTGCTCGTTAAACGAATAGTGACAGTTGAGTTGTGCTCAATAAATATTCAGCGGTGCTTTGCGGACTGGGATCTACCCTTCGTTCAAGAGTCGATTGGACACGCTGGATATCACATGTTTTCCAAGGGATAGATGCAATCCTGCGCGGTGCGACATCTCCAAGAATCGGGTGAGGCGCGCTCGGGCGTCGCCCTTTTGAGGTGCGCACGCACTCAACGCACGAAATGTGTTCACAAGCTCCTTCGGCTTGTGAGATGATTTTTCCGAAGTAGCTTCGACCGATACCCGATAACTGGTCGGGTCAACACGGCTAAAGATGTAGATACCGGCGCCATCCGAGACTGCGATGCGCGTAACATGTCGCTAAAGATGTAGATACCGGCGCCATCCGAGACTGCGATGCGCGTAACATGTCTTGCTTCGTCGACGAGTGTGACCTTGGCTCCAGCGATGACTGCGTGGCTCGGGTCGGTAACTAATCCGCGCACTTCGCCGTGGTAGGACTGAGCGAAGAGCGGTATTGAGATGAGCAGGAAAAGGGCGCTGAGCGCCTTGTTTATCGAGATCATTTGAATCCTCCTAAGAATGAAAAGTGAAAGAAAGTCCACTGCCATTGGCGGACTTTCGCTGATGCCGAATACACCTCCGGCATGTAATGTTCTCTGAAAAGATGAAATTGGGAATGAAACGCGCGAATGCGCGCTAGCTTGCGAAGGAAGGACAACAGCAGAAGGGTGCTCTTCGTGATACGAAGCGCACCGGTAGAGCGGATAAAGAAGCGGAATAGGGGTGAGATAGCGACATGAGATCAGGCTCCAAGGACCTGCGGAAGCCGGGATAATTCCTCATCTGTGCTGTCGTTGGGAACCGAGCAACCGGGCGTCAGGATGAACCTGCTACCGGCAGCGTTGCTGGCGCTCTGCCACTGCTCGCGGATCTGCGCTGGAGAAAGATCCTTGTACTTGACCTCATCGATCCCGGTGGCGATGGTCTGCGAAAACTTGCTCCGCACAGTGCTCACCTGCACACCGCTGGTCTGTACGGACCAGTTGACGACAGGTGCCTTGAAGTCGACGAATTGATCGACATACTCGTTCTCCCAGTGCAGATGAAGGAAGCTCAGTTTTGCGCTGGAGGTTGCCTCGAAGAAACGCCTATCAAATGGTGCGCTGAATCGGGAGTAATCCGCCGGCGAAAGCTCTTCGCGCTTGGCGTTGGCAATTGAGAACAGAATTCCAGACGCGCCTGCGGCGAAGGCCCGCTTGGCATGGTTGATATGCGATTGCGTGATCACGTCGAGCGCGTCGAGCAGCCGCTGCGGGTTCTCTTGCTGCAAGTGGAGAACCTCTTCTTTCGATGACAACTTGACCGCGACCTGCCACGGATTGAAGGCAGTCTCAAGAATGTATGCGTCGCCGTTCAAGCCGGTATTAATCAACTCTAGGGCGCGAATCTGGTCGGGGAAAGGGTTATCGAGAACCTTCAGTTCATACCAGTTGCCCGCGGGCTTCGGGTACGGAAAGTCGCTCATCACCTTCACAATATCCGTCCTGTATTTCCAGTGATAATCGAGTGTTGCCTTGGCGTGGACTTCGGAAGTTTGCGGGCCGAAGTGATGCCAATGTGTGAAGGGAGGACGGTCCACATCGCGCCCCGCGAGCGCGCGATCGACGCGCTCCTTGCGGGAGAGCGGTTTCCGTCCCACCACCTGTCCGAGTATCGGCTGTGCGGCGGCAACACCCGCAGCAACCGCTGCAGAAATAAGAAACTTTCTACGATTCATCATGAACTGCTCCGTAAAGCGGATAGGAACGGATGGATGGAGTCCATGCGCAGAAGAATTGCTTCTGTTCAGCCAAGATTTGATTGTCGGGTGCAATCGCGCCTGCGCAGGTATGAGTCATATCGTCGCTGATAGTGTCAGCGACAACAGAGGGTGCGACAGGCATGGAAAAGGCTTGAAATCAAACTTACTTCTCGCTGAGAACGAATTTCACCGAGCTTGATGGTTCGTAGATAGCAGCATCGCACGGAACGGAGTTGACGTCAACTCCATTTTGCGAAGGCCTCTTCTTTGAAAGACATAGGCGATGAGCCGAACTCGTCATATCTCCTGCAGTTATCAGTTGCTACAAACCTCTGCACAAGGTACGTTTAGGCCGCGAGCGAGATTTGTTGATTGCTGTCCGTACAGCCTGAACTGACAATTCTGATCTCGCGCACATTGCGGATGGCATTTCGAAGCCTTGGACAAGATCGGTGTAAACGACAGCTACGTCATTCGCGGCAAGAATTCACTCTCGCTGAGCCAATACATTCAACAGCAACTTGACACAGAATACAAGGAGTGATAATAACTCAAGTATGAGTCCGATTCGGCGAACACATGGAGCACTGCCTTTCCTATTAGATGCTGCCGAGAACCTATGTTGTTCCTTCCTGCTGTAAATCCCTAACATCAACAGCCGTTGTCCTCCATGTAGAGGGCGTCTGATCGCTATCGGTCTCTGTGATCGCGCTCCTCGCGAAGAGAGGCGGCTGCGACAACTTTTCAGTTTGCCCGTGCACATCCGCATCGAATCCTCGACGTTTCCGTCATAGCCAACTCGGCTTCGGAGAGAGTCAAGGTTCCCGGAAGCCAGCGTGCAAGCATATACCTCGGACTCATGCCTCGGAGATTCTTATGCGCATTCCTAACCGCTACAACGGCCTGAACATATCAAGCCGGAAATTCTTGCGTGCCGGCACTCTCACCGCCGCGGTGACTCCCGCGCGCTCCTCCTGGAGCCTGGCTGCCGCGAATGCGGGCGCTCGAAATGAACATGCAAGTCAATGCGAGTCTGAGCAGAACCAGGGCTTCCTGGAGTCTGCGAGAGGAATGGCTCAGCGGATCGAAAGTGCAGCACAGAAGCTGGATCAGCGGGGAGTCTACTGGTTCCCTCAACCTAACCACGCGGAAAAGGCAGAGACTGAGTCAGCACCAATCACAATCAACAGTGCCAGCGCTGCAACGGTTCTCTTCTTGATTCAATTAGCGAACGCCACTGGAGAGGAGCGCTACCTGAAGACTGCGTCGTTGGGAGCGAATTACCTGGTTTCTACTTGGGAGGAACTTGTCGACAGACCGGTCAAGAGCTTGTTCTCCGACCGGAGCCCGAATCTGTCACTTTATGGCGGACTGGCCGGTGTGGCCTTTGTCCTGAACGAAACAGGAAAGGCTACGGGCAATGAGACGTACTGTGAAGCAGCAAGGACGGCCACCGACTGCATTGTGCGTGCCGCGAAAGCCGCCGGCTCGGGTCTCGCGTGGTCGGATGCTCCAGGAATAGCAGGGGACGGTGGCATCGTGCTCTACTTGCTCTACGCAGCCCGCGAATTTGAAAACACTCTGTATCGCATCACGGCTGAGCGCGCTGGCGATCATATCCTCGAACTTGCCACCAACGAGCGTCACGGCGGCTTTAGTTGGCGCGGTTTTCCCGCCTTTCCAGGGTTGTCCAAAGATGCATATTTGCCGGCCTTCGAGGACGGTACTGCGGGCATAGTTTACGTTTTTGCGCGCCTCTACAGTGAGACAAATAAGGCCAGGTTTGTCTTTGCCGCCAACCAAGGAGCAACGCACCTGCAAAACGTCGCTACAGTTGGCAGCAAAGCGGAACTGATTTCGCATCCACTTTCCGACCTGCCGAAGTTGCATTATGCAGGCTTCTGCCATGGGCCCGCCGGGACGGCACGCGCCTTTTTCGAGTTATATAAAATAACTCGCGAACCCGAGTACCACATTTGGGCCGAACGGCTTGCACAGAAGGTGCTGCATAGCGACATCCGGGGAGAACTGACGCCAGGCTATTGGACTGTCGTTTGCCAATGCTGCGGTTCGGCTGCCGTCGTTGATCTCCTCGTGGAAATGTGGGCGTTCACCGAGCGTTCGGACTACCTTATCTCCGCGAAGCGCGCCGCACGCAAACTCATGAATCATGAGACAAACTCAGACGGCAAGAGAAAACGCAACGCGAAGGCGTGGCCACGCGTAACCCCACAGGAGGCAAATACCGAGACCGATGACTTCGTGGGAGCGTCTGGTGTGGGATCCGCGCTGCTGCGTATACATCTCGCCGAACAGGGGAAATACAGCGCCATACCCTTTCCCGACAATCGGTTCGCCAACGCTCGATAGGTAAAATTAAGTTGAATGGAAAGAGCGCGCCCTGACCAGGAATTCGAACGGTTGGTTGGGGATGTGTTGTCTGCTATGCGAGGGGTGATGACAAATGAATCTTTTCTGCCGAAGTCGACCGTGAAAGAATATGGCATCGAGTCCGGGAGGCAAAGTGCAACCGTCCGTCCAAACATCCTCATCCAACGAGAGTCTGAAGCGCGGAGTGATCCGGGAGGCCCGGCGCCTGGGCGCCTCGCTGGTCGGTTTCGCGCCCGTTTCGCGTTGGGCAGAATACGATGAGGTGGCGGCCGACTACCGGCCGGTTGCGATCTGGAAGCACGCGCAATCGGTGATCGTGCTTGGGGTTCCCATGCTGCTGCCGATCGTCGAGAGCACTCCGTCCATCAATTATCAGGAGATGTACATAACGGGTAATATACTGCTGGATCAGATGGCGTATCGCCTCTCCGTCTACCTGAACGAGCGTGGACATGCCTCCATCCCGCTGCCTCGGGACGGCTACGGAAATCTCGAAATCCTTTTGAAGCGAATGCCGGCCTGTTTCAGTCACGTTTATGCCGCGAAATACGCGGGGCTTGGCACTATCGGCTTCAGTCACAATCTAATCAATCCACAGTATGGGCCGCGGGTCCGCTATGTGTCGCTGTTCACGGAAGCGCGGTTCACGGGCGGACTCGTCATTGAGAAGGATCTCTGCAAGGGTTGCGAGCTTTGTGGAAGACTCTGCCCCACACACGCGCTTGTGGCGCACCCTGGACGGATCGCTGCGGATTTCAACGCTATTGCCTGCACGGTCTACCATCAAAAACTGGTTGTCGAAAGTCGATTTCCCTGTGGCGTATGTGTGAAAGCCTGCCCTATTGGAGAGGACCGCAAACTGTACAAGCGCATCGGCGGAGCGGACTATCTTCGCGAGCAGAAGGCGCTCGCAGCCAATTCCAGCGATCCGGAATACATGCATCTGGTGCATCTCCGCACGCATGGTTCAGATGGAGATCAATGAGGCAGCCGCGGCCTCGACCATCCGTACACCCAAGTCCCAGCAAGCGCGCTCAGAACCGCCGCTATCATTACTGACACTCCGTTCCCGATCAGCGCGAACAGCGGTCCGGGACAGGCGCCGGTCAGAGCCCAACCCAGCCCGAAGATCGTGCCGCCCACCGCGTACCGGACTCCGCTCCCCAATTCCTTGCTGGGAATTGCAATGATCTCGCCGGAGATGGCTTTCAGCTTGACCCTCTTGATTAGTGCGACAGTTGCCGCCGCCGTCGCAATTGCCGAACCGATGATGCCGTACATGCGAAACGACTGAAAGCGGAACATCTCCTGAATGCGGAACCATGAGACGACCTCAGACCGGGTCAGAACCACGCCGAAAGCGATCCCAAGTAGCAGATAGGCCAGCAAAAACGCCGTCCGGCTTACATTCTGCTCGGAGCCGCCAGCGCCACAACCCTCAATTTCAGGAAGAGATGCAGTAGTCATACGCCCCCCAACAAGAACGGCAGGATGAAGTAGGTAGCGGCCAAGCCCCCAGCAAAGAAGCCGAAGACCGCAATCAGCGATGGTAACTCGAAGTTGGCTAAGCCGCTGATGGCATGACCCGAGGTACAACCACCTGCATAGGCCGTCCCGAAACCCACTAGAAAGCCGCCAACTACTACTGAAACAAAACCGCGGATCGTCAGCAGCGCGCTCCAATTGAACAACTCATGTGGCGCCACTCCGGAAAAGTCGTGAATCCCCAGCCGGCTCAGAGCGATCCTGGTCTCCTCAGAGATAGCGATGTTATGCACCGCTCCGCTATGAGACGCAAGGAATCCTCCAATCAGGACTCCCCCCAGGAAGACGAGGTTCCACAGCCCGGCCTTCTTCCAGTCATAGCGGAAGAACTCCACTCTGGTAGGAACGATCGCAGAACATAGATGCCGCAAGTTGCTTGAGATTCCAAATACCTTGTTGCCGGTAATCAACAACGCCGGAACAAAGAGTCCGATCAGCGGCCCAGCTACATACCATGGCCACTCTTCCGAGAACCAGGCTGTCATTCAGGTTCACCTCATTTCTACGCGCACTATTTCTCTTTCCATCCAAAAGCCACCAGAAACGAATTCTGATACATGCTCAGATTTGCGTTTCCGCCACCATAGGCTGCTGGAATGGAATTCACCCCATTCACCGTGTTATTGAAGGCGTGAATATAAGCAAAACTGATTTCTTTCCCACCCTCCAACGATACGGTTGCTCCCATGTGCAGATGATCCTTGGTGACGGCCGGCGCCAGAATGTTGAAGAATGTCTGAGAACTGTCGAAAGGGACGCCGCCGTGGTTATATCCTGCACGCACCGTCAACGACTGAGATACGTCGTAGTCAACCCCCGCTTTAGCCACGTTGATGTCATGCCATCCAAAGCCTGGTCCATTATCAGACCCCAGCGGCGAAGTGCTCGCCAAGGTGTTGGCAATCGACTTCACCTGCCCATAGAGGATGCGCTCCTCGTCGTAGAGCAACGTCGCTTTCGAGCCAAGCTTTACCGCCGCGCCGCCGGCAAAGTTGGCTGGAACGTCGAATCCTCCGTGCTCGGCAAAGAGTCCGGTGTAGCGGTTGAATTTGCTCAGATAAGTTCTGCTCTGGTATGTCGCACCTACACTCACCGCTTTGTTCAACTCGCCCAGCCAGCCCACGCGAACGCCACCGCCGGCTGCATAGGAGTGCCCGGTGTTAGTCAAATGCGCCGGGTTGCTCGATAGTGAAACGAAGTTCTGTAAACCCTCGGCCGAGAATCGCTGGATGGCGATATTGGCGGCAATTCCGAACGAGTTATGTGCTCCCGCCTTGTACGCCAGTGTGGGAGAGATAAACATCTGTTCAATATCAACCCCGCCCCTGGTGGTGCCAAACAGTCCAATCGGCTTCGTATAGGAAGTATCTAATCCGCCATTGCCATAGATCGCTACGCCCAGCGCCAGGTTGGGCCGGTACTGAAGACTGTAACCCAGTTCAGGCAACTCGAAGTTCTTTACCCGGTTGGCGTCGTAAGGTGGAACTTGGCCCAGAAACCCATTGTTTGTGATAGTGGCCGAGCGATTCGGCCGAAACACTGTCAACCCAACATCAAAACGATTACCAACCAGGGTGAGCCCTGCCGGGTTGGTCGCGCCCGCAAGGCTGTCTCCGGGCGCGGCCACGCCGGCTCCGCCTTGACCTTGTTGCCTAGTCCCATATCCAGTAAGAAAATACCCGTCGGTCGCAAATGCAGAATTCACAATCAGTAGCGACGCAATCACAATAGGCAGTGCTCTGCGCACAGTCTGGTTCATATCAGGCTCCTCCGTCTGTCCTGGTTAAGCTGCACTTACCTGCGAGGTGAGGGGAAGTCGCCGGGGTCGTCCGTGCTCAAGTGGGCCATAAATATGAAACCCACCTGCCAGATCAACATCCGGCGGTGGGCTAAGAAACTTCTTTAGCTGAAACTAGGTCAATTCGCGATCTTGCCTAGCCTCCACCTGCCAGAGGACACACTGCCTGCGTACAGACTCTACAACACAGCGTGAAATCCACGGCCCTCTGGAGGTGCATCGACATGGGCAAATCTTAATGGACGATCCCTGCCGTGTCAAGATACGGTGCCACTCAAAGACGTCTGCGCCTGCGATTCGCACTACCCGTTATTTTGCATAAAGGCCGACCGCTGTGTCGTGAAGATAGGCCTTGGCAAAAGTGAGTGCCTTCTCTTCCGACACCTCATGCTGCACGATCATCTTCGCCAGGGCAGCGGCAAGAGCGGTGCGCGCGGAACGGACGGCGATCCAATAGCTCTCTTCCGCGCCTACGGCATCGTTAAATGGAAATGCATCGGAGCCGAAGACAACCTTATCGGGATAGAGCGAGAGCCAGCGCCGGAGCACCTGGCTGAATTCCTCCGGGTAGAGATAAAGCTCCATCAACGACGTGTCCAGATAGACGTTCTTTCGCGCGGCGAGCCAGATTGCCTGATCTTGAAATGGATAACCCCCGTGCAGCAGCACAAAGGTTGTGCTCTCATAACGCGGGTCACGAAGGACGTTCTCAAGATTCATGACATTTCCGCCAGTTACGTTGAAATAGTCGCCGATGCCCACCGCGGTGTGGATATGCACTGGCAAATGCAGTCGTCCGGCTTCGTGAACCAGATACCGAAACAGATAATCTTGAAAGACGATGTACTCTCGATCGCCTGGAACGCCGCCAGAGCGGTACTTCTCGTATACATCTGCTGCCGCTTGCTTGCTAGGGTCCGCGAACAGAAGCGGCCGGAAGTAGGCGATCTCGAATTTGATCGCTACACCGCCATGCCGCTGATTGTCTTCAAGCAGTTTCGTAACAAAAGCAAGATAGGCGTCGAAGCTGGCGGGGGGATGGTCAAGTCCTTCCTGTTCAAATTCATTGTGAAGCTTCTTCTCCTGAAGCGGAACGTAAACAGCTTCATCGCCGTTGCGCGCGACAATGTTCCGGTTGTCAAAGGGAAACAGCAGCGAATCGACAAAGAAAACCCATCGAAAGCGCTTCGGCGAAAGATAAGGTGCTAGACTTACCCGATTCGCCAGCGCCTGCTCGATCTTCAAGTGATCGAGGATTTGAGTGAAATACTCGTCGCCTGCCTTCGAGCGCCGTAACTCAGCCTTCTTGTTCGCCAGCCAATGGAGATGATCCGGCGTCGCGTCGTCGAAAGGATATCCGAAGAGGTCTTTGGAGGCCGCAATCAGTTCTGGATTATCCCGGCGCAGCCGCAGCGTGGCATTTCCCGGTGGTGCCGCCATGGCATCCACGTCAGGATCGTCAGCATATCCGGGATGGCTGTGATTGTCAAAGATTGGAATTGCATTGATCTTCTTCAGAACACGCTCATAGGTCTCCTGCAACTGCTGTTGCGAGACTGGTAGAGCTTCAGGAAGCTGCTGCGCAGGGAGCAGGCCGGAGCCGGATAGACCCAGTACACAGAAGACAAAGAAAGTGTTCCGAAGGATGGATTGCATCTAGCGTCCGGTCTCCTCTGGGATTGGTGTGATGGGAACCTCGAGCGCAGCGACAAAGCGAGGAAAAAACTCAAAGGCTGCAGCCACTGCGGTAAGTTCGATGACTTCCTCCTCGCTGTAGTGGAGTTGGATGGCCCCCCACGCGGCGTCGTCAATGCCATGTGCCGAGGCGTGCAGCAGGTCTGCGTAACGAAATCCGGCCTTCTCCTTTTCGGTAAAGGGACCGCTTTCGTAACTATCCACAGCGCCAATCTGCTCCGGCGAAGCTCCGCGCAGCTTTGCCAGATAACTGTGAGACGAGACGCAATACTCACAGGTATTCAGTGACGCAACGCGGATAGAGATCAGTTCCTTGTACCAGGCCACAAGGTGGCCATTGCCCATCAAGGGTCCTAATAGCGCCGCAAATCCCTGCGCCAGTGCAGGTACCCGTGCTACAGTCTTGAACATATTAGGCACGAGGCCGCGATCAGCGAGTAGTTTGTCATAGAGCGCGCCTACCTCTTTCGTTACCTCGTCGCGCTCCAACATGGAGATTCTTCCTTGATTGTCGTGACAGCTCATCAGAATGAGATCCTTCCTGCAAATTGGATCAGCCGAGGTGATCCTTGAGTGCCTGTAATCTGTCCGAAGTTACTGGGGCTCTCGACGTCAACGAACGAAGGGCTTGAAAACACCGGATGATTCCAGAGGTTAAAGAAATCGGTACTAAACTCGAAGCGCTGTTGCTCGCGGATCGCGAAGCTTTTTCGCAGGGTAAAGTCCCAGTTTTGTTGGAATGGCCCGCGATAAGTATTTCTGCCGAGGTTGCCAAAGCCTGTCGAACCATCCGGCCCGACGGATGGAGCGAATGTAAAATTGGCGCTGTTCAGATAACCATTCAAACGGTTGTGAAGGCTTCCGTGAGTCACTCCTTGACTGACTGTTCCTACCAGTTCCGGCGTGGTTGGAGTTCCGGTTCCACCAAGTCCGAATGCCACGCCGGCTCCTGAGTCGAGCACCGTTATTGGAGTTCCTGACTGGAAGGTGGTGATTCCGCTTGCAACCCATCCGGCTCCGGCTGCTTTAAGCAGTCCATGTGCCGAGCGCAGAAGCGGAAGTTCATATACATATTCCAGAGTCAGCCTCTGTGCGCGATCGAAGTCGGAGAGGCCATAGGAGTCCTTGAGGCTCGTTTGATCGTTGACCGCTGTGTTGAAAGCAGTGTTGCCGGTAGAAGTTTCGTCGATGGTCTTCGACCATGTATAGGCGGCTTCAACCTGGAGTCCATTTGTATAGCGATGGGTAAGCGTGGATTGGAGTGCGTGGTAGTTGGAATTGGCATCGTCGGCGAAGAGTTGATAACCGCCCACACCAAGTCCCACGGCCCGGCTGCGGGCATTCACGTTAGCGGCAGTATTCTGCGTGATGGTGTAAGTGGTTCCGCCGGCTCCAGTCACGGTGATCGGGTTTTGGCGAACATCGTAGGCCTGAATCGCATCGCGAGTTTCGCGCAGATGCGTGCCTTTGGTTCCGATGTAACCTAGCTCGAGCAGCCAGCCACGCCGCAGGTTTTGCTGGATGGTCAGATTCCACTGCTGGGTGCTGGGCGAGACAAAGTGGCGCGGAACTTCAAGGGAAAGAAAATTGATGCTGTTGTTATTGAAGTCTGGCGCTTGAGTCGTGTCGTTGTTCGGGAAGTCTGTAATCTGCGAAAGTACCGGGATGTAATTCGGATCGAGGACTCCGCCGACGGGAAGCTGCCCGCCACCGCTTGCGAAGAGATTGCTCATGGAATCGAGATTCCCGCCGGGGAAGGTCATGGGCAGGATAGGCGGAACATAAGAGAGCTGATCGACATTACCCACGTCTTCGCGCACATAGTAGATTCCGTAGCCGCCCCGGATCGATGTCAGGTTGTGGCCGCCAAGGTCGTAGGCAAAGCCAAAGCGCGGACCCCAGTCGCTGACATAGTTATTGTCGAGCGTGGTGGAACTGGTGGTACCAATCAATCCAGGCACCTTGTAGCGATTGATTCCCCGAGGATAAACGTAAGGTTCTTTGCCCGCTCTGGCCAGATCGGCGTGGGTGTTGCCAATGTGATAGAGCTGGTCGTAATAGGCTCCAACCAACTCCCAGCGGAGGCCGAAGTTGAGGGTGAGAGCATGCGTGAGCTTGAGGTCGTCCTGGGCAAACAGCGCGTCATCCTGGGCGCGGTATTGATGGTTGTAGACTCCACTGCCTCCGTAGGAAAAGGCTGGATCGCCGAGCAGAAAGCTCTGAAAGTCAGTGCAGCCCAAGCTTCCGCAGGGCGCGGGATCGGATGGACTGAAGAAGAGCTGGCCGTTGAACTCCTGCGGAAATGACTTGTCCAGATTGATTCCATCGTATTCTCCGCCAAAGCGGATCAGCTGCCGGCCGCGACTGAAGCTGCCAGTATCGGATGCAACGAGATTGTTCTGTAGCTGGTCCTGGTTGGCGCCAGGAGTAGGTCCAATGTTGATGCCGAGACTATTGAACGTGAACTTGTAGGAAAGGTCGTCCATGTTCGAGTTCGGCCGGTCGATTCCCAAGTCGCTCGCCGTAACGATCGGACTATTGATCGAGTCGTTATGAATCCGAATATAGCCGAAACGAGCCTCGTTGACCCATGCAGGCGAGAAGACGTGTGTCTCGCGGAAGATCAGCAAGCGATCATGCACAGGCAAATCGAGCGGAAAGTTGAGGTCTGTGCGAGCGATGCTGCCGCCTAGCGTTGCCGTCAGGCCTCCGCCGCCAAAAGGCAGTTGCGACTCAAAGTTGGTGAAGAAGTAACGGACAGAGAAAGTATCGGCGCCATTGCGAATCGACTTATCCAAGGATGCTGTCACCTGGTCGTCCTGATAAGCGCCGGGGCGGCTATAGGCGAAGTTGCCGGTGTTCACCACAGGCGAGCCATTCACCACAGATGTTCCCGCCATCCCAGCGATAGTTGGGATCAATTGGCTGCTACCGAACTGTTTGCTGGCGAAGTCGAGGAGCTTTAGGGCAACCGGATCGATCAACGAAGCCGTCACGCCAGGGTAATCCGCAGCAGGAAAGAAGGTATCCACCAGCGATTGCGCTGAGCGGTCGGCAGGAAGCACCGGGATCGAAGACTGAATGATCGTGCCATTTGAAAGACCGCTGGTCTGGCGGGTTCCCTGGTAGTTCAGATAGAAGAAGCCAAGTTTCCCCTTGGGAGAAACCGGACCGCCAATTCCGCCGCCGAAGATATTCTGCTTCACCTCAGGCCTGGGCTGGTTCTCGGACTTGAGAAACCACTCGTTAGCGTCAAGCGCGGTATTCCGCAGGAACTCGAACGCGGAGCCGTGGAACTGGAGCGTTCCTGTTTTGAGAATGGCGTTGATGTTACCTCCGCCATTGCGCCCCTGCGTGGCATCGTAGAGGCTGGTCTGCACGCGGAATTCGCCGATGGCGTCGGGACTAGGCAGCGGCGTGTTGGTTAGCTCGGCCACGTTGTAATCGGTGGCCGTGATGCCGTCGATGAGGTAGTTGTTGTTATCCTCGCGCTGGCCGTTCACCTCGATACGCACATCGCCGCGTCCCAGCGAAGCATTCTGATTAAGAGATGCCGCTGTACCTGTCGACAAGGTGAGCAGTTGCTGGAAGTTCCGCGTTGCAAGCGGAAGATTCTCAATGGTGCCGGAACCGATTGCCTCGCCGGTAGAAGCATCCGAGGTGTTCACGGCGGCCACTTGCGCATCCACGCTCACTTCGGTGGCCACTGCTCCCGGTTTAAGGGCCAGCGACAGGCGTGTGGTTTCGGTCACACGCACTTCGATGCCTTCCGCGACCTCGGGTGCGAATCCGGCGGCTTTTACCTCGACACGATAACTCCCAGGCGGCAGCAAAGCCGCGGCAAAGGAGCCTTCGCTGTTGGTGCGCACGACTCGCGCAATGCCTCCACCTGCTCCGGTAAGTGTGACCTCGGCTCCGGCAATCAGCGCGCCGGATGAATCGCGAATGTCGCCTTGAACGGCGCCGCTGGCGCCACCCTGCGCAAATCCCTTCACGCTGAATATCAGTAGAAGTAGTGCAATAAAGGCGAATGCGCGACGAAGAAAGAACCCTGGATGGGCGCTCACAAAGCCTCCTATTGGATTGTGTTTGATGAATGGAGATTTGGGGGACCGTCAGAGATTACAGACAGGGACTACCGACAGTTGTTTGCCGGGCGGCAACAACAGCAACAGCGCATACTAACTGAACGTAAGGTCGGTGTTCCAGACATGATGGTAGGACAATTATCGAAGGTCCAACCTTGGAATGTCAACGATCTTTTCAATCCGCAAATTCGCCGAAGTTGCGTCCTGATCAGAATCGTCAGTGGCCACGTTCGAACACTGAAAGCAAACTGGGCGCCTCGAACCGAGCGTGGAGAATCGTGTACTGTGGGCTCTTGCCCCCCCTCATCTGAGCAGTCTATAATCCAAAAAACTGGTAAATATGCAATCCTTCGCTCGTTATTGTCGTTTATCCCGCTGTTGTCGCGGCTAGTAAAGCGCGCGCCTTCTATTCCCAATTAAGACTCATCCCTTCGTGGTGCGTCATTACCCGCAGCACAGTGATTGCATCCATAAGCCGAGATCTCTCAGGAAAGCCTTTCAGCATACCGCAACAAATTGTGCGTGGACACCCGAATGGTACAGGAAAGAGCATTTATTGAAGTGCCGCGACCGGAGCTACAACCGGAAAAGCTCTCGCAGTGGGAGACGTTTGGCCAATCGCTGGCGAGCGTTGCTCCGACTGCGACACCTGCGATGGTTATCCCACTGGTTCTGGCCGCTTGCGGGAAAACGTCGTGGCTCGCTTATCTGCTGGCAACCGTCGGCGTTGCGTGTATTACCTTTCAGATCAACCTTTTCGCCAGGAATACATCTTCTCCGGGATCGCTCTACTCCTTTGTTCATGGAACGCTGGGGAAGTGGCCGAGTCTGATTACAGGATGGGCGCTGCTTATCGCGTATGCCGGCACCGCTGCAGCGGTCACTGGTGGCGTAACGAGCTATGCGTACTCGCTCTTCGTGCCCAACGCGCAGCCACCTCTGGTGATTGCGGCAATCATCACCGCATTTGCAATTGGCATCTCTGCTGCTCTGGCATATCGCGACGTTCAGATCTCCGCCCGTTTGATGTTGTGGATTGAGGCTTCGTCCGTTCTTTTGATCCTGGTGTTGATTCTTTGGCCGGGGCACCCCGGCGCACTGCGCTTGGACTGGAGTCAACTCTTGCTCCGAGGCGTAAGTCTATCCGGCCTGCGCAATGGACTGGTATTGGCGATCTTCAGTTTTGTCGGTTTTGAAAGTGCTGCCACGCTTGGAGCCGAAGCAACCCTTCCCCAAAAGACAATTCCACGAGCTATTAGGCTGACGGCGTTTGCCTCTGGCCTGTTCTTCATCTTCGCCACGTATGCTGAGAACATCGGCTTTGGCGACCGCGCCTCCACGCTACAGGATGCTGGAGCTCCGCTACAGCTCCTTGCGCAATTGCGCGGGTTACCGTTCCTTTCTCCTGTATTGGCTGTGGGAGCCGGTATGAGCTTTTTTGCATGCGCGCTCGCTTGCATAACGGCTGGTGCGCGCACGTTGTTCACCATGAGCCGCGACGGCTATGTTCCTTCGATCTTTGGAAGAGCGCATGCCTCCAATCACACCCCTCACTCGGCCGTGGTCTTCACCTCTGCCGTGGCGTTGACGACGTCCTTGGCCTCTGTGGGGTTCCACATCGCGCCATTCGATATTTATGGATGGGTTGGTACTGTGGCGACCTACGGGTTCATCTCGGTCTATCTGGCTGTTACCGTCGCCGGACTGGTCTGCAGTTTCCGGGAGCGCGTTCTTACGCCTCTCTCTCTAACTGTTTCCGCGGGAGCATTGCTGGTTCTTGGCCTCGCCGCGTGGAGTTCGATCGATTTAAGCGCGCTGCCCCCATACCGCTGGTTACCTCACGTCTATCTCGCATTGCTTGTTTTCGGGATTCTGTTCTCGTGGGTCACAGATACCGGACGCAAGCGCGACTCAATGGCTGAATGCCATGATGATTGCAGTTGCGCGAAAAACTGATGAGTCCTCTGAGTCATGATCGCACGCAGAATCGTATGACCGTCAAAAACGATGGAAGCATGCTTGCAGAAGGGCTGCTTCACCTTTTCTTAGTCCCATCGCTGCCACTGTGCAAACCAGGTCAAGGTTATGCTGCTGCTTTTTGAAATGCCTGATTGATATCCCACAGCAGATCGTCGAGATCTTCGGTGCCGATAGAGAAGCGAATCTGCTCAGGTTTCACCCCAGCCAGCCTCTGTTCTGCCTCAGTCAACTGTCCATGCGTCACCGTTGCAGGATGCACCACTAGAGACTTTGAATCTCCAACATTGGCAAGAAACGAAAAGATCTTGAGCGCTTCGATGAATTTCTTTGCCTGTGCAAGCCCCCCCTTGATACCAAACGTAAAAATTGCGCCAGGTCCTTTGGGAAGATACTTCTTGGCAAGTTCGTGGTATGGGCTTGTCGACAGTCCGGGATAATTGATCCAATCAACTTGTGGGTGAGAGGCGAGGTGTTCGGCAATCGCTTGAGCCGAGGCAATCTGCCGCTGCAGGCGGAACGATAGCGTCTCTAGTCCCTGCAAAAACAGGAATGCATTGAATGGACTCATACAGGCGCCGAAGTCGCGCAGATAGTGAAGTCGAGCCTTCACAATGAACGCGGTGTTGCCCCATTTTTCCCAATGAACAAACCCGCTGTACGCAGGATCGGGGGTCGTGAAGTCTGGGAACTTCCCGTTGGCCCAGTTGAAGTTTCCGCCGTCCACAAGAATTCCGCCGATACTGGTTCCGTGCCCGCCAATGTATTTGGTTGCAGAGTGAATGGATATGTTCGCGCCGTAATCGAATGGCCGGAAAAGATAGGGCGTGGCGAAGGTGTTATCGACGATCAGCGGGATTCCGTTTTCCTCGGCGATCCGCGCCACAGCCTCAAAATCAATGATGTTGATGTCGGGATTGCCGATTGTCTCAACAAAGAGGGCGCGCGTCTTATCCGTGATGGCGCGACGAAACTTCTCCGTATCGTTGGAATCGACCAGTTTAGTAACGATGCCATGCTTCGGAAACGTGTTCACAAAAAGATTGAAAGTGCCGCCGTAGAGCGTCTTGGCAGAGACGATTTCATCTCCGGCATGGGTAATATTGAGGATTGAATAGGCCGTAGCCGCAGATCCTGACGCGACGGCCAGAGCACCGCTGCCGCCTTCAAGAGCCGCCACACGATTCTCAAGGACCTCGTTGGTCGGGTTGATGATGCGCGAATAGTCATATCCCGCTTCATTCGCCGAGCTGATTCCCTGAGCATGAGCGAAGTCTTTGAAGACGAATGATGTGGTTTGGTAAATGGGAACTGCGCAAGCGCCCGTGGTGGGATCGGGCACCTGTCCAGCATGCAGTTGCTGAGTATCGAAGCCAAGTTTTCTTTCATTCATGTGAGTTTCCAGCCACTCCAAAATCAAAGTTAAGGCTAGGAGAAGTATTTCTCCGGTTGAATGCGGTAGTCGTCGAGCGACGTATCGAGATCGACTTGAAGAGCGCTGTTGAAGATGTTGTTGACAATCATCAATGCTCCGAAGACGGTCAGGTCAACGATCTGTGCGGGCGTAAAGTGCCTAGCCAGACGTGTGTAGAGATTGTCTGAAACGCCGTTGGCATTCTTCGCGAGCTGACGGCCAAAATCCACCACCGCTTGCTCGCGTTCGTCGAGCTTCAGGTTGTAAGGATCCTCGCCCCATTTGACGATCTCGCGATGCATGAATGTGGCGCAGAGCTCGCATGAGTTCTGACGGGAGATTCCATCGCAGAACAGAACGGCGAGGCGTTCACCTAAGAAGGGCTTGACTTGCGCGAACAACTTGTACCACTCCAATACAGCATGCAGCGCGACGGGTGAATGCAGCAGCGTTGCTTTCATGTTGCTGATCGAGTGCTCGCGCGCAGTTTCTTCATACGCCGCTCTTATCTCCGGCGATGCTTCTTCGGGACGAACCAGTGCAATACGTGCCATAACTTCATCTCCTACGGCTGAATTCAGAATCTCTTTGATGGATCGTATGAACCGTCAAAAGCGGCGCCGATCGCTCCGATCACGGCATCGGCAATTCGATTCAAATCACTCTCACTGGTCGTCAGCGGTGGGGCCAAGCAGATCACATCAGTCAGCACGCGTGTGTAAAGCCCGCGTTTCAGCAGCTCCGCGCGCAATCTTCGGTCAAGACCCAAGTCGCAGGGGATACGCGCTTTGGACGAACGATCTGCAACCAATTCAACTCCCGCTAGCAAGCCAAGGCCACGCACCTCGCCCACGTGTGGATGGCCAGCCAGAGCCGACCGCAGCCGGCCAAGCAGACTCTCGCCTTGTTCCGCTGACCGCTCGACCAAATGTTCGTCGCGCAAAATGCGAATGTTCTCGAGAGCCACTGCGCAAGCGACGGGATGCGCCGAGTTTGTGAAACCATGCCACCAGCGACGATTGCGCGGAGCGGAATCGAGGACCGATTTGATGCGTTCGGAGACACCGATGCCGCCGAGTGGGACATAGGCGCTGGTGATTCCTTTGGCAAATTGAACGATGTCAGGCTGTACATCCCAATGTTCCATTCCGAACCAGCGCCCAGTACGACCGAAGCCAGCAATCACATCGTCTGCAATCAGCAGCACCTCATAGCGGTCGCATATCTCACGAATGCGGCGGAAGTAATCGTCCTGCGGCACAAGAATTCCGCCGCCTCCGCCTTGCACGGGCTCAACGATGAAGGCCGCGACAGTCTCCGGTCCTTCGCGCAAGATCGCTTCTTCCAGCAGGTCAGCTGCTGCAACTCCCGGAGTCACATCTTTGCGGTCAGTTTTGAAACGGTAGGGATAGGGCGCCGAAACGTGCAAAAAGCCTGGTTGGCGCGGACCGAAGCCCTCAGAGAATTCCGGTACTCCCGTAGCGCTGGAGGCTCCGATTGTCGAACCATGATAAGAAAGTTCGAGCGCGGCGATCTTGAACTTTTCGGGCCGGCCAAGTGTTCTCCAATAGTAGCGAGCCGTGCGAACCGAACTGTCTGTTGCCTCGCTTCCGCTGCTAGTGAAGTAAAACGCCTGAATCGACGGATACACGATCTCGCGCAATTGCTCCGCAAGGTGAATTGCCTTCAGATGCGTTGCACCCGCATAGGCCGTGGAGAAGGCCAACTGGGAAAGCTGCCGAGTCGCGGCGTTCACTAACTCTTTGCGTCCATGTCCGAGGTGAACGTTCCACATACCGCTGAGACCGTCAATATAGGTCTTCCCTTCAACGTCGGTGATCGACGAGCCCTCTCCCGAAACCCAGATGAAAGGATTGAGATGTTCATCTGGATGATGTTGAGGGTGAATCAGCAGACTGCGGTCAACAGCCACGCGCTCAGCCTTGTCAAACGGCTGTACCGATGAAATGTTTGTCTGGGGTTCCTGAACCCCGCTTGCAACAAGGGTCATACTTCCTCGCAGAAGAGGTTATCTCTAATGAACAACAAGTAATTGTAGGAAGGAGCAGCAGCCTGAAATCAGCGGCTTTCGCGCGTGAGTTATACCATGCGCAGTGAAGACGAATTGGCAGACCTGACAACGGCATAACAACAGCGGCCGAAGTTGGAGAATCCAACTTGGACGGGCCACGCTTTTGGAATATGCACGGAGATCATTGGGTTCGTTGAAACTAGATTAAGGTTCCGAATTGAATTCGTCAAGCGTAGTTTTTCGAGCGGGGGTTGACGTGAATAATGAGACATGCTAAATTGCAACCATGATCTGTTTCCTCTTCATGCTTTTCGGCACCACACTTTGTTGTGCATACTTATGTGCGCACGCTGTTGTGCTGGCTGAAGAGGAAGTGTCTATTCGGACATGATTGCGTAAGAGATTCAGTTTTTGAATCCTGCGTAAGGCCCGCTCACCAGCATTCTGGAGCGGGCCTTTTCATTTGGGCGGTGTGGTCGGACACCGATAAGAAGAAAGCTGTCACCGCATGCTTCCCCGCATGAGATGTGAGATGTTTCTGTTCGACACGCCTCGTGGAGTGGTGTACAGAGAGTGCTGAAAGAAAACGGGGTAGCATGGCGCGCCGAGTAACTTTGGCACGACGACGAAGAGTTATACCCTCCACACTTTCTTCCAGTCACTCAACCTACTCTTTGAGCACTTGCCTCGTGCCAGTAACGGCGAGGCAGAGTGAGTTGCATCAAACCGACGCGTTGTGCGTCTTTACCGCGAGTTGGAGTGTGTCAATGAGCATTCGAGTTGCATTTGCCACCAGTTCAGGAGGCATTCGATTGGAGCACTTTGGCCATGCGGAACAGTTTGCGATTTATGAGTTCTCTGGAGATTTGCCAATGTCGCAAGAGGTGCGCCAAGCGGAAGCCTTCTGTCAACGAAGCGGCAAGCAGACGAAGCTGGAAGCCGTCGCGGACATGCTTGCAGACTGCAAGGCTGTGATTTGTGCAGCGATTGGACCATGCGCACGGCAGGAGTTATCCTCCGCAGACGTTTTGGCCTACGAGTTCGATGGAACCATCGAGGACGCAATTCAAACCATTGCGCGGCATCCACAGTTCGTTCGCCGCGCCAAATAAGACCGACAGGTAGAGGAGCAACAGGTAATGAGCGGATCACTGAAGCAGATCGCAATCTACGGGAAGGGCGGCA
>JBEKOA010000080.1:0-19649 GCA_049522255.1 Occallatibacter sp. | reverse complement strand
ATCCGCCTAGCCTATGCAAACTCAGTGACAGGACCATGGAAGATCTATGAACCTGGAGTCCTCCAGGTGAAGGACACCGCTTTTTTCCGTCCTCAGCCAGACCCGTCCAATGGCGGTCTTTATACGCATGTGGCCTCCCCGGAGATATATATCGATCAGGAGAAGCGAAGGATCATTCTTTGGGCACATGGAATGTGGACAGACGGTAAAGCATGGCCCGGAGCGGAAAGTGGTGATCAGGCCAATGAACGGCAATGGCTGATGACAAATCACTATGAGCAGTACACGCAATCCTTCGAATCAAATGACGGCATCCACTTTACGTCTCACCCTGCAATCACCAAGCATAGCTATCTTCGAGTCTTCACTTATCGTGGGTCCTTTTACGGTGTGGCCCGCGGCGGAAAGCTCTTTCGTTCAAAGGGCCCCTTTGCCGAGTTCGAACCAGGGAGCGATCTATTTCGCGATTCTTCCTATGCTGGACGGGTCCGGCATACCGCTGTCTTGCTGAGAGGAGACACTCTTTACGTGTTCTTCTCCGCTATCGGTGACGTGCCCGAACATATCTTGGTGACCAAGGTGGACCTGAGGAAGGATTGGGCAGAGTGGAAAGCCGCCCCACCTGTCGATGTGCTCACGTCACAGACGAACTACGAGTGCTCTGATCTTGCGTCCGCGCCTTCCAAAGCTGGGGACGTTGAAATTCCCGTACATCAGCTTCGCGACCCGGGAATCTTTGAAGATGACGGTAGAGTTTACCTCTTCTATTCAATCTGCGGTGAGCAGGGCTTGGCCGCCGCCGAAGTTACACTTCAGTGATGCAGTGAATCACGGTCCTCACGTCATTCTGCCGCTTGCGCCTCGATTTGCCGACAACGCAAACTGGCTCTGCAACGTCTCCTACTCGCCCTATCTGCCGTATTACTTCGTCATTTCGGTGCTGCCTCCCTAGATATCAAACATCGAGTCATGCTTCCACTCCGAGATTCGAGATCTCTCTTTGCGCTAGATCAATTGTGAGTTCCGACTGCCTAAAGTGTGCGTTGACAATGTCCAATCGATTCGGTAGGATGCGGTCATGTCGAAGCACTTCCAGAGGACCGTTGCTTTCACGCTGTGTTGTAGTGTCTGTACACAGACGAGGCGTCCTCTGGCAGGTGGAGGCTAGGCAAAATTCCCAATTGACCTAGTTCCAGCTAAAGTAGTTTCTTAGCCCACCGCCGGATGTTGATCTGGCAGGTGGGTTTTCTATTTATGGCCCACTTAAGCGCAGATGACCTCGGCGACTTGCCCTCACCCCGCAGGTAAGCGCAGCTTAACCAGGAAATTCGGAGAAGCCTGATATGAACCGGACATTGCGCAGTGTGCTGCCTATTGTGATTGCGTCGCTACTGATTGTGAATTCAGCGTTTGCAACGGACGGATACTTTCTCACTGGCTATGGGACCAAGCAACAAGGTCAAGGAGGTGCGGGTGTCGCCAAGCCCGGAGATAGCCTTGCGGGCGCGACCAACCCGGCGGGGCTTATCCTGGTTGGCAATCGTTTCGATATTGGTTTGACAGTGTTTCGGCCGAATCGCTCGGCGACAATTATCGGAAATCAGTTGCCGCCGGGGTATCCAAATGTGAATGGTGCATACGATGCCAACCGGGTAAAGAACTTTGAGCTGCCCGAACTCGGTTACAGTTTCCAATACCGCCCCAAGCTTGCGTTGGGTGTGGCGATCTATGGCAACGGCGGATTGGATACCTCATATCAGCAGCCTATTGGTCTCTTTGGCACCACCAGGGGCGGCGTCGACGTTGAGCAAGTGTTTATCTCGCCCACACTGGCGTATAAGGCAGGCGCACATAACTCGTTCGGAATAGCCGCAAATATCGCCATCCAGCGTTTTTCGGCTGAAGGATTGCAGAACTTCGTTTCTCTTTCGAGCGATCCAGCGCATTTGACTAATACAGGTCACTCCTATGCTGCCGGGGGCGGCGTTCGCGTGGGCTGGCTGGGTGAATTGAACAAAGCAGTGAGTGTGGGTGCGACCTATCAAAGCAGAACTTATCTGAGTAAATTCAACCGCTACAGCGGACTCTTTGCCGAACACGGTGGGTTCGATGTTCCGGCCAACTTTGCAGGCGGCGCGGCAGTGAAGCTTGGCACGAAAGCGACGCTGCTCTACGACGAAGAGCGCATTCTTTATGGCCAAGTGAAATCGATTGCCAACACTTTGGCGAGCACCTCTCCCCTCGGATCTGACATTGGCCCCGGCTTCGGATGGCACGACATCAACGTAATCAAAACCGGGCTTGCTTATGAGGTAAACCCTTCGTTGACGGTGCGAGGAGGTTACAACCACGGCGGCGTTCCCTTCGACAGTTCTCAGACGTTCTTCAATATTCTGGCGCCGGCCGTCACCAAGGATCACATGCACGTGGGAGCGACCGTAACATTGAATGGCGGGAAGGAGATCAGCTTCGCGTATATTCACGCCTTTAATAACACGGTGAATGGCGTGAATTCCATTCCGGCGGCCTATGGTGGCGGAAACGCAAATCTGAGCATGTATCAGAATTCGTTTCAAATGGCTTTTGGATGGAAAAAGAAATAGTGTGCGCGGAAATGAGGTGAACCCGTATGACAGCATGGTTCTCAGGAGAGTGGCCATGGTATGTAGCTGGGCCGTTGATTGGACTTTTCGTTCCGACGTTGCTGATTACCGGCAACAAGGTATTTGGAATCTCAAGCAACTTGCGGCATCTATGTTCGGCGATCGTTCCCGGCAGAGTGGAGTTCTTCCGCTATGACTGGAAGAAGGCCGGGCTTTGGAACCTCGTCTTCCTGGGGGGAGTCATGATTGGCGGATTTCTTGCTTCTCATAGCGGGGCTGTGCATAACATCGCTATCTCCGGGGAGACCAGGATCGCTCAGAGTCGGCTTGGGATTCACGACTTTTCCGGAGTCGCGCCACATGAGTTGTTCAACTGGAGCGCACTGCTGACGCTCCGCGGCTTTGTATCGGTGGTAGTGGGCGGTTTTCTGGTGGGCTTCGGGGCTGCTTATGCCGGTGGGTGTACCTCGGGCCACGCCATCAGCGGTCTAGCCAACTTTGAGTTACCTTCGCTGATTGCAGTTTTCGGTTTCTTTGCCGGCGGCCTGGCCGCCACTTACTTCGTCCTGCCACTATTGTTGGGGGGTATATGACAACCGCATCTCTCCCTGAAACTGAAAATTGTGGCGCGGGCGGCTCCGAGCAGGATGTACGCCGACCAGCATTTTTGCTGGTGTACTTGCTTCTTGGAATCGCCTTCGGCGTAGTTCTGTGTCGGTCTGAGGTCATCTCATGGTTCCGCATCCAGGAGATGTTCCGCTTTCAGTCATTTCGCATGTACGGCATCATCGGTTCGGCAATTGCGACGGCGGCAGCTTCTATCGCCCTGATCAAGAGGGTAAAGTTGAAATCTGCCTCCGGCGAGATCATTACGATTCCCCGCAAGGAATTGGGTAGCGGCGTACGGTATGCGGCGGGCGGCACGATCTTCGGACTGGGGTGGGCGTTGACCGGTGCCTGTCCCGGACCGCTCTTTGCGCTGATCGGGAACGGGGTGTCGGTGATGATAGCGGCGGTTCTGAGCGCACTCGCGGGAACTTGGGTGTATGGATGGTTGAGGCCACGGCTGCCGCATTGAAATCTGACTGGCTACCCTCTGGGATCGGCGCGTTCGATGGTTATCAGTTGTCAAACCCGGTTGCAACTTCCGCTTCTGTCGATCGACAAATGTTGTTCGGCTCCCCTGAAATTTGGAGATGCATGGAGAAACGAAGAGTGCGCCCAACCGGTGATTCAGTCAAAGAGCGCACTCTCCATTTAACTGGATGATGCCTACCGAGTGTTGGCGAACCGATTGTCTGGAAAATGTATGGCGCTGTATTTCCCTTGTTCGGCGAGATGCACACGCAGGAGCGCAGATCCCACACCAGACGCGCCGACGAAGTAATCGATATCGGTATTTGCCTCCTGTTGGGTTACGCGTGGCCGCGCCTTCGCGTTGCGTTTTCTCTTGCCGTCTGAGTTTGTATCATGATTCACGAGTTTGCGTGCTGCGCGCTGCGCGGTGGCAAGATAGTCCAGACGTTGAGTGAACGCCCACATCTCCACGAAGAGATCGATGACAGCCGGCGAGCCGCAGCATTGGCAAACGACATTCCAATAGCTTGGCGTCTGGTTTCCCGGAACGTTGCCTCGCAGTACCTTCTGTGCCAGCCGTTCTGCCCACACCTGGTAGTCGGGTTCGCGCGTGATTTTATATAGCTCGAAAAAGGCTCGTGCTGTCCCAGCGGGTCCATGGCAGAAACCTGCGTAGTGTAGGTCCGGCAGGTCGGAAAGCGGATGCGAAATCAGTTCTACTTCGCCGCCAAGTGTAGCGACTCTTTGAAGGTGCGATGCTCCTTGGTTAGCGGCAAAAAGAAACCTGGCTTTATTTGTCTCACTGTAGAGACGCGCGAAAACGTAAACTGTGCCCGCGGTACCGTCCTCGAAAGCAGGCAAGTAAGCGTCTTTGGGTAATCCTGGAAAGGCTGGAAAGCCGCGCCAACTAAAGCCGCCGTGGCGCTCGTTGGTGGCGATCTCGAGAATATGATCGCCAGCGCGCTCAGCTGTGATGCTATAAAGGGCGCTTTCGAATTCCTGGGCGGCGTACAGCAAGTAGAGCACGATACTGCCGTCCCCTGCGATTCCCGGGGCCTCCGACCATGCGAGACCCGAGCCGGCAGTTTTCGCGGCCCGCACAATGTAGTCAGTGGCCGTCCTTGCTGCTTCACAGTACTTTACTTTGCCCGTTGCCTTTCCTGTTTCGTTTAGGACAAAGGCCACACCGGCCAGTCCGCCGTAAAGTGACAGATTTCGGTTCCGGTCGGAGAACAGGCCCTTGCCCGGTCTATCGACTACTTCCTGCCAAGTAGCAACCAAGTAATCGGCTCCCAATGACGCAGTCTTCAGGTAGCGCGCCTCTCCAGTGGCGTTCGCTAGTTGAACCAAGAAGAGAATCGTTGCTGCGCTTGCACTGTAGATTGCGTTTGGTGCTGATTCAGTCGGTGCCCTTTCCGCGTCGTCAGGTTGAGGGAGCCAGTAGACGCCTCGCTCGTCCAGTTTCTGTGCTGAACTTTCAATACACAGGGCCGCGCCTCTTGCAGACTCCAGAAAGCTCTGGCTCTGCTCAGACTCGCGTTGACTTGCATGTTCATTTCGAGCGCCCGCGTTCGTGGCCGCCAGGCTCCAGGAGGAGAACGCCGGAGTCACCGCGGCGGTGAGAGCGTCGGCACGCAGGAATTTCCGGCTTGATATGTTGAGGCCGTTGTAGCAGTTAGGAATGCGCATAAGAATCTCCGAGGCATGGGTCCGAGGTATGGGCTTGCCCGCTGGCTTCCGGGAACCTTGATTCTCTCCGAAGCCGAGTTGGCTATGACGGAAACGTCCAGGATTCGATGCGGATGTGCGCGGACAAACTGAAAAGTCGCCGCAGCTGCCTCTCTTCGCAAGGAGCGCGATCACTGAGATCGATAGCGATCAGACGCCCTCTACATGGAGGACAACGACTGTTGATGTTAGGAATTTACAGCGGGAAGGAACAACACAGGTTCGCGGCAGCATCTAATAGGAAAGGAAGTGCTCCGTGTGCTCGCCGAATCGGACCCATACTTGATTTCTTATCACTCCTTAACTTTTGTGTCAAACTGTCTTCGAAAGCGAGGCTTTGAAGTTGTGAAGTCCTAGGAAATCTCCTTACGTGATTTGTACGGGAGATTTGGGATTTGTGGTGTCCACAGCAATGCGGGTATTCTCAGAACCAGAAGGAGAGTATTTACTCGCCGATGCCGAGTTGAACCTAGCTGACGTCCTTCGGCTGCGCCTCGGCCCGACTCCAACGTCTCATTTCTCAGGGTCGCCCCTACCAGAGACAGGGACGAATATTCGCTCTCTTAAGAAAGGCTTAGTTGACTCTGTTAGCCCCGCTTGGAATGACTATTCAAAACGTGCTGGGCTGATTCCACACGATCAGCCCATTGGCCACTTGGTTGTGGTTTTGCCCGCATTTTGCCCGCAAATAGCGCCCAGTGGGCCGTTTTTGCCGGTTATGCCAGTTTGTAAGTACTGTGCCGTCTGTATTTTGCGGTTTGAACTGCTCCAGGGCATGGTCGTCTTATCGGCTTCCAGCAGCGCCCAAATGACGGGAACGCCTACTTGATTTGAATGAGTAATAAGTCACCGAAAGATGGATCGATACTTCAATCTTTCGGCGGACGACGGCCCACGCCTGGCGGACTACACTTCGGCTGAGGATTGATTAACGTGGAAGAACTGCGTAAGCCAATAGGACGGCGCAGCCTCTTGAAGGCTGGCGGATTCGTTGCTGCAAGCGGCGCTCTCGGGTCGGTTTGGACACTAGTGACGGGAACTGGTGCAGACGCCAGTACTTCGGGCAAAGTACGGAAACGCGCCCGGTGGATTAAGGCCGTGGACCGCCCTACACTGAGTGAAACGAACGCTGATTACAAGCGCTTTTCGGGCTTTGATATGTTTGCGCTCTATCGTCCATTGAAGACGCAGCGCGAGGGAACTGGTTCCTTTGAAGCAGAGCAAGCATCCAAGAATAAGCGGTTGGCTGTGTGGACTAATGAGAACAAGCCTGGGTTTAGTTTGCCTGATCGTCAGTTAAGCGAGGGCGGATTTACTGTGATGCATAGCACCAAACCAGGTGCAGGCCTGCTGTCATGGACGCGCATCAGCGTACACACGCCAGTGGAACTGGGCACTCAGCGTTACACGGCGTCGCCGGAGGAGATGGCGAATACCGTGAAGGCTGCCGCGCGACTCTATGGAGCGGGGCTTGTGGGGATCGCGCCGATGAAAGAAGCTTACTTCAATCTTCAGGTGCCGCATAGAGAGCAGCCGCACAAAGAACTACCACCGAAAGATGCACAACAGAAAGACCTGCATTCGGTCCTTCAACATCATGAAAGTGAAGATCAGAACAGTGGACATTCTCTGGCTCAGCATCATGCAGGCAAGGATCAAAAAGCCGAACAGGGGAAAGACCAGCAGAAGACCGATCAACCTCCGCAGGATAAAGATATTGTTTTTGAAGACGTCGATGTGCCGGAGGTAACGGACACCAAATTCGTGATCCCCCGGAAGATGAAATGGGTAGTGGCCATCGCCATTCCCATGGATATCGAACTGCTTTCTCGCACTCCAACTCCGCTGGGCGATGCCGCAACGGCGATGGGATACAGCCATTCCGCATTCGTGGTTTCGACGCTGGCTGAATTCATACGGGGTCTCGGTTATGAGGCCATACCTTGCGTGAACGATACAGCCCAGAGCATACCGTTCGCGGTCGATGCGGGCCTCGGTGAACTCAGCCGCCTCAACAAACTGGTCACGCCTGAGTTCGGTCCCGCAGTTCGCTTGTGCAAGGTCTTTACCGATATGCCGATGGCCTACGACAAGCCTGTCGACTTCGGACTGGTTGAGTTCTGCAAGGGGTGCAAGAAGTGCGCTGAAGCCTGTCCTTCGCGTGCGCTGTCATTTGATGACGAGCCGAGTTTCAAGATTAGAGGCCCGTGGAACAACCCGGGACACAAAGCCTGGTTTGAAGACTCTTACAAGTGTTATCAATACTGGCAAAAGTCCGGCTCTGCGTGCGGCGTCTGCTTTGCGAGCTGTCCGTTCACGATGGGCGATCAGGCATGGATCCACGAAGGTGTGAAGGCCACAATCTCCATGGCGCCTCCCACGGATGGCGTCTTCCGCATCATGGACAACGCCTTGGGCTACGGCAAGCAGCACGCGCCTGAACAATGGTGGACGAAAGATTCGCCGTCGGGCAGGAGAGGATGACCATGATGAACAGCGCCGATGTTTTCACGATCACAATGCGCAAGCGCGCGTGGTGGTTTTGGGTTCTTGCAGGATTCTGGCTTCAATTGGAAGTCTTGTTGGTGCAGACGGCATTGGCCAGTCTGCGGGAATCCGAGTACCGTGCCGCCACGATCAGTTGGATTGCAGCTGCTGTCCTGGCCGCCTCCGCCGTTTTTGGCTGGTTGCGCCGGGGAGACTCCCGTAAACAGGACAAGCCGACCGGGCCCGTTTAGGCACGAAAGCGTGATCGACTCTCTCCGGCGCTGATCACAAACACTCCTGGTTGCTCCTGTAGCGGGCAAGCAAATTCACATGCGCCGCAGCCCACGCATCGATTAAGGTCAACATACGGTTTCTTCAGAGTCCTGGGCTTGCCTTCCGCGTCCATTACCATGGCGTCCTTGAGATAGATTGCCTTGGGCGCTACTGGGCACCACTCCAGGCAGACAACGCAATCGGTGGCCTTGGCCCACGGAAGACATAGTCTCTGGTCGTAAACTGCCGACCCAATGACCGTCGGTGTTGAGGGAGTACCACTCCCTTCGGCCCATCCTTTTTGGCGGGCAGTCAGATCTTGGATCGCTCCCGTAGGACAGATCTCCGAACACAACACACAACTCGGCTCGCAGTAACCGATCTTCGGCGTTACGACCGGGCTCCACAAACCCATCAGTCCGGCCTCGGTAAACGCGAGGTGCAGAGCATCGTTGGGACATACCCTCACGCACTCGCCACAGCGGATGCACCGCGAGAGAAAACTGTTTTCGTCAAGTGCCCCAGGCGGACGGATTAGCCGCTCGCTTCTATTCTTGCCCAACGCGGATTGTGCGCGCAACAAAGGCACCACGGCCAGCCCGGTCACCGCCGCTGCCAGTGCTTTGCGGCGGCTCAGATTCGTGCCCACAACCTCCGGCGGCAGTTGCAGTTTTCGAGAGAAGCGGAACTCAAGAGTTCCATGCGGGCAGGCATCTACGCAGTTCAGGCAAAGGTGGCATTCTGCCTTGTGCCACGGAACTCCGCCGATCGGATCGTCGCCACCTTGGCAATTGATCAGGCAGCGACTGCACTTGTTGCAGGTGGACGCATCCTTGTGCAGTCCCAGAATCGACCATCGTGAAGCCATGCCCAGCAGCGCGCCCAGCGGACACAGCGCCCGGCACCAGAAGCGCGTGATTCGCAGATTCATGGCCAGCAACGCCAGGAAGACTACGCCTATCACCACGCTCTGCCAGTAGTGAGGCTGGTAGACGACGTAATACTTCTTGCTGGCTGCGGCCGGCAGTACAGATACTCCGATTGACCGCACGAACAGGCTGAATGGATCGATCCAACCCACAATACTGCTACCGAAGGCTGCTGCCACTACCCCGGTAATCAATAGCAAGTACTTTGTCGTTTGCCATTTCTTATAGCGATTCGAAGCAATCAGTGTCTTGCGCGTGCTGGACAGTAAACGGATGCTTCCCAGAAACTGATTCAAGCTGCCGAGCGGGCAGATCCAGCCGCAGAAGAAGCGCCCCAGAAAGAAGGTCGGGATCAAGATAGCGAGCGACCACACCATTCCGCGGAAAAGCGCATGACCTGCCAGCAGATTGACGAGGGCAACCAGCGGGTCCATCCTGAAAAAGGTATTGTCGAGATGCGATCGTTGCGAATCTGTGGCTGTGAAGTTAGAGAGCTGTGTATGCGCCATCAAGCCCACAAACAAGATAATGAACACGATCTGCGATATGCGCCGAAGTCGTGGCGCCAATGGTCGGTTCTCCAAATCCGCATCAACTTTCATCAATTGTGTCGCCGCTTCAATTCCAAGACTTTCGCCCCATGTCAGCCGAATCGATCTTCAATAGGGCATAAATGACCATTCCCACGCTGCTCTGGCCTGACAATTACCTCTCTCAGGCCAAAGCAACGTTATGAATCAGAAAGCGAAAGTGGCGCTGACCTGCATGATCCTCGGGTCGAATGCCTGGGTGGATTTCCCAAAGATGGAGGTTGTAGAGAACGTCTTGTTTGGCTTCAATGCCAACGCCATGTCGCCGTTTGGCATATAGAGATTCGTGGTATTGAGGACATTGAATGCCTGCCATTGCACGTGGAGTTCTTTGGATTCCGCAATCTTGAAGCTGCGAGCGAGGGAGAGATTGGTGTTGATTTGGCGCGATCCGCGGAATGCGTCGCGCTTCAATGTGCCGTTTGTCCCCAGAACGGGTATCGGGAAGATATTGGGATCGAAGAGACCGTTTACGTATTCCTTCTGGCTGAATTTTGACTTGATTGTGCCCTTGGCCGGGGTCATAGGACGGTCATAGTATCCGTTCCCGATGTTTCCTCCTCCATCTGCCTTCCAATCGCATCCGGCCTGAAACGACGCCGAGCAGTAGACGCTGAATGGCCGTCCCGATTGAACCGCGACAATGGTTGACAGTTGCCAGTTGCTGGCTGCTTTGTCAAGCAGACTGTTACCTTTGAAGTATTCAGGGGTCCATGCCGCGGAAGCAGTGAAGCGCTTCGGGATGTCAAACTCTGAACGGCCCCGCTCGCATTTCAGGCAGCTTGCATCTTGTGCTCCGCGTGATCCCTGCGAATTGTCCGCCCAGAAGGATGAAGCAGTGTCGGATTCATCGTCGAGCCACTTGGACCAGCGATAGTTGGCCTGCACATTCAAAGTTCTGCCGGCCTGATGGCGAACTTCGGCTGTCATGGCATTGTAGCTGGAGGAGACTCCGTTCGTTGCGTAAGTGATGCCAGCCCATTGCTGATTGATTCGCTTTTGCACTCCATTGTTGATGAGTAGGTCGCCGTTGAATCTGTTGATGTCATCTCGACGTTCGAGATTGACTCCGGTGGTTCCAATGTATCCAACCTCAGCAATCCACCCCTTTACAAACTCGTGCTGGAGATTCAAGAACCAGCTTTCGCTGTATTGCGTCTTGAGTTTTGGATCGATTAGCCATGGAGAAATACGGAGCGGCGGAGTTCCCGACGGGCTCACGATTCCGCCCTGCGCATTCAATGTTGTCTTGAATTGTGGGTTGTTGGGTACTGGAATCCCGTAGAGGATGCTTGTGCCATATCCAGCATTTGGCTGCAAAATTGCAGTGACGGCAAATGGCGGATTTCCCGTGCCGCTTAAAAGTGTCAGACCATGAAAGGGCTGATAGGAGAGGCTGAAACCCGCACGTATCGAACTCTTTCCATCGCCGAAAGGATCATAGGCAAGGCCGACGCGCGGCGAGAAGTTGGTCTTCTGTGCGTCATAAAGGCTTGACACCTTTCCAACCGATGCATTGGCGAGCCGCTCGTTAAAGGTCGTTCCCTGTCCAAACGTAATGGAAGAGAGTTTCCCATATCGCTCGCTTGGGCCGCCAAAAAAGTCCCAACGCATTCCAGCATTGATTGTCAGCCGCGAGGTGGCCTTCCAATCGTCCTGAAAGAATATCCCAGCTTCATGGGATGAATAGTCGTGTTGCACTGCAGTCGGATATCCGGTAGCTGGATCGACCACGAGGCTTTGATAATAGGGGCTGTCTGCAGCAAAAGCTAGCAGACTGTTGAAGCTGAAACTGCCTGCCTTTGGAGCGCCGACGCTAAGCGCGATGAAGATGTTTCTGAACTCGCCCCCGTAACGCAACAGATGCTTTCCAACAATAGAGCTTAAGGAATCCCGATATTCATAGGTGCGGATGCGGCTTCCTAGGCTGGCAGGGTCACCAAATTGCGCGTTGATTCCCGTGATGCTGATGGCAGGATACTGAGCGTCGGGCCGAGCATAGCTGATGATGTCGTCCTGAAATGAAAAGCGAGCGTCATTCACGTTGCCATGAAAAACGTGAATCTCTCCCAAATTCAAATTCCCGAATGCTCCGTTATAGGGATCAAGAAATCCACGCATGGATACGCCTAGATTCGAATTGAGGGAGTTGGTCGCACCCAGGCTTCTGTCAAATTCGTTGATCCAGCGACCTGTCAAGGTGTCGTTGCCGCCATGAAATGTGTGATCGACACGCGCAAGATACTGATCGTAGCGCAGATAATCATGGAGCATCTCGTAGGCAGTTCCTGTTCCTGGAATCACCGTGCCTTGCGGAGTTGTAATGTCCGTCTCGTTCAAATACTTCGTCGCACCCCCCGGTGCAGGCTTCGCTGCGGGGAAACTCTTCAGCAACCCAGCCGCGATGCTCTGTGGCGCAGTGGTTTCTACATAGTTTACGAACTCGGGCGTTTCCACCTGGAACGATAGAGCCTGGGCCAGCGCATTGCGCGTGCCTTCGTACGATCCAAAGAAGAAGGTTCTTTTCTTGTTAATCGGACCGCCTACTCGTGCACCAAACTGATTGAATACTTGAGGCGTACGCTGGGTGGCGAAGTAATTCCTCGCGTTGAGGTCAGTGTTTTTGAGATATTCCCACGCCTTCCCGTGAAGTTCGTTCGTTCCGGATCTGGTTCGCATATTGACCACAGAACCGTTGCCGCGCCCATATTCACTGGAAAAGTTCCCCGTCTGAACCTGAACTTCTTCGATGGATTCAATGCTGGGAACGATGCCCGGTTCTCCTGCATTGAGTGTATGAGTATTGATCGAACCGTCGAGAACATAGTTGTTTCCGCGAAAGCGATTCCCATTGACTGTAACCGTGGGAGAATTGGTTAGTTTGTAGGACATATTCTGTCCTGGAATATTTGTGGCTCCCGCGTTCAGGCTGGGCAAAAAGAAAACGTCACGGACGGGAAGCGGCAGCTGAGTGATCTGCGCCTCATGCAATGTGTCTGAAAGACGCCCATCCTTTGACACGGCAACCTGAGATTGATCGGCTGTAACCTCGACCGTTTCCTGCACCTGTCCAACCTCAAGGCGCGCATTTACCTGCGTGGTAGTCCCGACGTTCAGTTGCAAGTGGGTTTGCTCGAAGGTCTTGTAGCCTCGCGACTTGACCTGGACGAAGTAGGTGCCCGGTTTTAAATTCGTTATGGTAAAGGAGCCATCGTTGCCGCTGGTCGCCGCGCGGCTGATTCCAGTTGACTCGTCGGTGGCCAGAACGTTTGCATGTTGAACGACGGAACCCGTGGTATCGACAACGATCCCCTTAAGCGTGGATTCTGTCAGTTGTGCAAAGGCAGAATGACTAGCGACTATAAGCAGCAGACTCACAGCGGCGATAGAAAATCGGATACGAAACTTCATGAAGCCTCCAAAATGCCGTACTGTACTCTTCCGCGCACCATGAGTCAGCACAGCGGGCAGTCATAAGCACGAGAGTTCGTGTGGTAGTGATTTTGGGCAACCTGAAACTGTGGCCTTCAAGTGCCTGCAAAGGACTTTGAGTGATTGCACATCATCATCGACGATTATGGTGCTTAAGTCTTGCACATTTGGGAGGAGGCCAGCATCAATCACAATGTTCATGCTTGGCATACATCTTTTGACTGATGATGCGAGGGTGAGACGCGCTGGTAGATGCGGAAATCTATAAGAACGGGATAGAAATCCATCGTTGCCCAGGCGCAGGAAAGGGCCGCAGTTGTACCCTTGCCTGGCTCCGCGGGAGCTACGCTATGAGTCTATGTGTTTCATCTAAAGGGAGGAGGCAGTTCTCTTCCGAGGCTGGAGTTGCCTCTCCAAACTACCGGTCCAAACGCTGCAATCCAATCGATTCGATCTCGCGCCGAGATATCTTAAATCCATTTATGGTTGCCATTCGCTTCTGCTCGATGCGTTTGCGAAGAACCGACACCACATCTTTGGGAATAATCCAATATGTGAGTTGACCGACCCATAGCTCACATTGCGACAACGATCCGAATCCCTCATAAATAGGCTGTGCTTTTGATGTCTCGACTAACAGTACTCTCACCGTAGGGTCGATCTCAGGCCCATGCAAGCGGATGAAGTAGGCACGGAATGAAAGCTGGGCATCGAGAAGAACACTATCCATTGAAAATACCTTTGCCATTCTTATATTTGGAAGATGTTTCCCACCGAGCCAATCCTCCACTCTGATTCACTCGAATGACCCATGTCTGCCGTGTTTCTCCGGTTGCGACCTGTTGCGGAGTGTGAGCGTTACTTTTTTCGCGGCTCCCCGGTGGGCAGAAACGCAATGCCGGAGATGCCTTCATCTGAGGCCAGCACATTTCTGAGCCGCTCCGAATTTGCGCCACTGCGACATTCTGCCGCTACGAGCATACGCATTGCTGTGGCCGGAGTTGTATCGGGCTGAAGTCGGAATATCCACGGAATGTTTGTCGATGTCAGCGTCTTGTCGGCAGCCAACGCCACCACCGGCACAAAGCTCTTGAGCGCCAATTGCTCAGCCAGATGGCTGGAATTGCGATCCAGTGCGAGAATAGCCAATGCGTGATCGTCCATCAGCGCCTTGACCAATGCCGTAGTTGCAGCTCCCCAATTCTGATCGCTCTCTACCGGCAACAGCTTTAGCACACGTCCCTTGATTGCACTCGACGCGATCTCGGCCTGCATCTCAGATGTCGCAATCACCGCCGCAGCCTTTGGCCCGAAGACGACTATACTCACTGGTCCTGCCGGCTCATCCTTGCGATGCGGCCCTGCATAGTCGACGCCACCCTCGCCTACACGCGCATAAGGCGCTTGCTGCTCCTGAGGTACGGCAGGAGATGCTTGCGGCGCGGCAGAAGACACTGGCCGCACCGCAGGTGCTTCCATCGCGGCAACGCGGTAAGTGATCGCGCCGTTATGTACAGTGCCCAAGTACAAGGGGGCCGTGTTCTTCAGGTTGGGATCGAAGATCATTTGCCCGGTCACGCCATCGTATTCTTCGATATTGGCCAACGCATCGTGAATCCGCGCCCGGTTCAGCCCTGCCTTGCAAATAGAGTCCAGCAGCAAATTCATCGTGTCATAGGCCATTGAGGCAAACTGCTCTGGCTTTTCATGGAACCGGCTTTCAAATCGACGGTTGAAGTCGATCCAGTGCGGGTCGTTGCGGTTGGGGTCGTAGGGATACACAGCCTCGAATCCTTCCGCAGCATCGCCGGCTTCTTTTAGCAAAGTATCGCCCAAGGTGCGAAACGCTCCAAACGCGCGCTGCTTCATCCCTGCCGCACGCATTTGCTTTAGAATTGCCGCTGCTTCCAGCTCGTCTCCTACCAGAAAAACGGCGTCCGGGCGCGAGCTGCGAATCACCTTCAATTGCTTGGTGTAATCCTTATCTCCGGGTTGGAAGATCTGCTCCATCACCACCGGATGGCCCAGACGACGCGAGGCATCGAGAAATTTCGGAAGGCCATAACGACCGTATCGGCTGCTCGCCCTGAGAACCGCTACACGCTTCAAGCCAAGCTCGGTATAGATGCGGCGAGCCAGCGTCAGATACTGCTGCCGGTCGTCCTGCATTGTCCCGAGGAACCAAGGAATGGTGGTCTCGGGAACCGTGGGATCGGTATTGGCTGAGCTGACGACCGGAAGCTCAGCACGCAGGGCCACGCGTAGCGCAATGTGCGTTGATTCGGAACTGATCGAGCCGAAGATCGCCCAGACCTCTTCGTCGTAGGCCATCTTCACGGCCTCATCGGAGGCTGAACCCCAAATCGCCGCATCGGTGGGCCGGACATCGCCATAGACCGCCTTCGCCTGCCAGTTGTTGTAGTCGTTGTGCAGCATCAGCTTGAAGGGCTTGCCCCCGTAGCCGCCGCCCGCATTGGCCTCTTCCACCGCCAGCTGCGCACCATGTAACATGCGCTGTCCAAGAACCGATTCCGAATTGTTTTCGATTGGCCCGAAGAAGCCAATGCGCACCTCAGTCAGATCCTTGGGATCGGGGATATTCCTTGCCGCGCCCATGTAGATGTTGGGACGCGTGTAGTTGGTGTCGTAGGGTGCCCTGAATTTGGCATAAGGCCGCATGTCGGCCGGCTCTCCTGCATAAGGCACAACTTCGCGATCGCGCGGAGGCCCTGGCGGATGTGCGCCGCACTCGCATACTCTCTTTCCAGTGCCAGTGTTCTTAACCTGCGCCGCATCCTGGCCTAGGCAACGGGCCGTTAGCCCCGTAGCCATAATGCCGAATAGTACCAATAACCTTCCCTTGCGCATCACAACAACTCCTTGCTGTCTTCAGCTTGCTTATCCGTCGGGAACATCACAGTGGCGTCTGCCCATGCCTTCATGACAATCCGGCTTTCCTACGGTTGATGAATGCCGTGGCTCAACCCTTCTGCGGTTGCCACCCAAATATCGTCTCCTTGAAAGTCGATGCCGAGAATATAGTTGTGTGCCGGAGCCGTGGCCACTGGCACGGGCGTTACCACGCCGCCTGCGTCGCGCACTGTCATCTCGGGCTTGCCATCTTTAAGCGAAGGCCGGTAAACAGCCCAGTTCACGCCGTCGTAATAAGCCAGCCCCTTGTCGGTGCAGAACCAGGCACGCTTGCCGTCCACGCCTTTCACCTGGTTGGTAAAGTTAGAGGGAAGCCCGCTGTCTTTGACGAGAAAATTGTGCCAATAGCGTCCATCGTAGTGGCTGTCGCCGAAATAGGTGGCCGCCCATAATACGTTGTCTTTCTCGATATAGCTGACCGAGGTAACGATCTCGTGGATCAGGCCTTGATCCTTGTAGAGCACCATCTCTGTCTCACCGTCGGGATCGTCATACCTGTCCCACTTTGCGGTCTTCTGATCGTATTCGAGAACGCCGCTGCCCCATATTCCGTAAAAGACCTTGGTGGGCGTGGCTGAGACCGCATACGACCAAATCTCGCCCATAGGCGTGTTGCGCTCGTTGTAGAGCGACCACTGATTGGTGCGCAGGTTCAGCCGGCATCCGCCGGCGGCTGTGGCGATCCACACGTTCTCGCCTTCAATTGAAATGCTGTAGACCACGTTGTTGCTCAGCCCCGAGTTCAACTGCGTGAAGCTATCGATGTGTCCGCCCGAAATCCGGCTTAGCCCACCCATTGTTCCGGCCCACACATCGCCGGTGCGCTTGTCCAGAGCGAGAGAAATAACAGCGCGTTGTGCCAGCCCATCCGTGGTCGTGTAGACCTTCCAGGCATGGTTCTCGTAAACAGCCAATCCATTATCCGTGCCTGCCCAGATGCGATCTCCATCAACAAGTACCGCGAAGACGTGATTGTTAGGCAGGCCATTGGCGGTGGTGAAGTTCTCAAAGCGGAAGCGCGGCATCTGCGGCGGCGCGGGCACCTGCGGTGCGGCTGACGCCGCTGGCGCAGAAAAACCCAATGTTCCAGCGGCCAGCAGCATTGCGATCATACAGAGCTTTTTCATCAAATTCCCCTTATCGAGACTTGAGGTACTCGATCAGATCGTTGAGTTCATCCTTGGTCAGGTCGTTGGTCCGGCCGTGCTTGTCCTCCGGGTTAAAGACCGTCCATATCTCCTCCAGCGAACGCGCCGATCCATCGTGCAGATAAGGCGCTGTGAGCGCAATGTTGGTCAAGGGTGGCGTCTTTAGGTTTCCGGTATTGTCGTTAGGCTTGCGCGTGCCCACATCGAAGATCTTTTGGTTCGTTCCCTTGGGACCACTATGGCAATTGGAGCAGCGGTTGCTTTCAGGAATCGGCTTCTTGAATTTGTCCACCGTGCGCTCGAAGATCGCCTTCCCGCGCTCCTGCGCCGCAGTCAACTCGCCGTTTCCCTGTTGCCACCGATTTGGGCGCGGAGCCAGACTGCGAACGTAGACGGCCAAGTCGGCAAGCGCTGAATTATCGTAGTTCTCAGAGCGCCAGAAGTATTTCTCGGTCCGAGGTCCGCACTCGGTGGGAATGTTTGGATTGGTTCCCGTCCATTTATACGGTTCCGTATCCTTGATACCCTCTAGTATCTTGTTGTCCACGGTGTTGCGGCCAAATCCGTCCGGTTCCAGATTCCATTGGATGCCGTCGAATGTGGAATCGATGTGGCAGTTGGCACAACCGATCTGCCCCCGGAAAGAGAAACGCGAGGTATAAAATATCTGTTCGCCGCGGCGCAGTGGCGAAACTGTTGTCGATCCACTTGATTCAAGGCTGGGAACCATCAGGTTCTTGTGCTTGTCAATCAGGTTCTCCAGATCTTTTGATGTAGGCGCAATTTTACTCTGGGTGCGGCCATCGATATGGCATTTTGAGCAGGTGATATTTCCCTCTACGGCGCCACTAGCGATATCGACAGACCCCTCGTTGAAATGAGGCAACGCAATTGTATTAGAACCGGCCAGCGTTATCGTAGAGACCGCACGATTGGAGCGCGTATCAATCACGCTTACGGTATCATCCAGACGGTTGGCGACAAACAGCCGATGCCCGTCTCGAGAAAGTGCAAGGCCCCGCGGATTCAGTCCCACAGGAATGCGTGTCACAACATAATTGGCGCTGGCAGAAAGATCCTGCGCGAAGGGACCGTTGTGCGTGTGAATGAAGCGGAGCAGGCGCGGCACATCGACCGCAGTCACATTCTCCGAACCACCGCAGGTAACGTAAATGCGCGACTTGTCGGGCGTTATAGCCACGCCGAAAGGCTGCGAAGCATAGCGCTCCAACTCATCGAGCGGAACTTCGACGGGCGTTTTGCCCACATCCACGCCAAACAATTCGAGCGAATAAGTGAAAGCTCCACCGTGGTCCACATGCGCCAGCGGCAATAGGTTCTTGGGGTGGTACTCGGCCGCAACGCCCAGGCGCCCATCGGGAGAAAGTGCCAAATGAAAGACGCCGGCAATCGCGTGCAATTGAATGCGATCCACAACTATCGCGCGCTCCGCATCGATAACAGTGATCTCCGACTCCGGCGGCAGGCGGTTTTCAAATCCTGTCTGACGCGGGACGATCTTTGGGTAAACATGGGTCACATAAATGCGGCTACCATCTGGTGAGAGTGCAAGATAGCTAGCGCCGCGCCCAGCCGCCAGTCGCTTTTCTTCCACTCCGGTTTGGGCATCGAGCACGGCTATGTCGTTACTGATCCGATTGGCCACAAAGAGCCGCTTGCCTGCGCGGTCCTCAACCACGCTAGACGGCTCTGCTCCAACTGGCCATGTATTGATGACTTCGAGCGCCTTTGTGTCGATCACCGAGATCGTATCGTCCCAGGCGTTCGTCACGAACAACTTGTCGCCCTTGGGAGACAGCGAAAAACCGCGCGGCACGCGGCCCACTTCAATGTTCTTGATCGTCGCGAAGCTGGTCGCATTCAACACACGCACTTCATTGCTTTGCTGACAGAGCACAAAGAGCCGCGCGCCGTCAGGCGAAAGCAATACTTCAAGTGGCGACGCGTAATCTTCTGACGTGCTTGTCTCCGGCTTTGCGGCTGCGTTAACAGGCCCACCGGTCCAATAAGCGACCGAAAGCAACGCCACACCTATTGCGATAAATCCCGCGCATGCTCCATAGCGAAGTCCATTTTGTGTTTGGCCGCTCATTTAGGCTCCTCCACAGTAAGCACGCGGTCCACTGCCAGGTGTTCGAGAGTCTGTTCGCGCCCGCTTGGCCAGTGAACGATAAGTTTGTCTACTGTCGTTGCATTGCTCAAACCGAAGTGCAGGCGTTCCTCGTTCTGTGACAAATAGCCCGATTCAGCCACGCGTTCCGCTGTTTGGCGTTTGCCTGCCGCAAAGACTTCCACCTTTGCTCCAATCCCGTCGCGATTGCTCTTTGTGCCTTTCAATTTGATTGCTAGCCAATGACCTGTATTCGTCGAAACGTTGTGCAGAAGCGTTCCCTTCGATCCAAGATTCACCACAAAAGCATCTACTTTTCC
>JBEKOA010000079.1:0-19748 GCA_049522255.1 Occallatibacter sp. | reverse complement strand
TCGCACTACGGCATCCACCCGCCCGCCGCCGGAATGCCCGGCGTCGTATCGGGCCGCGGATTGAAGTCCGCCGGTACAGGATTCGGAATCCCACTATCGGTCGGCTTGATCTCCAGTTGTTTGCAGCCCGCCCCGCCCGCATGAGGAAAGCTGGTGATCTCCGCCGCCGGAATCGTCGCGTACTCGGCGCTCAGCGGCGCGCTTTTGCCTTCGAGCCGAAGCGTATCGAAGGCCGACGTCATATCGCCCACGCCCGGAACAAGATCATCCGCCGGACCCAGGTTCGGCTGGCCAAACTTATCCGCGCCAATCTGCCGTGCGTGCATCTCGTCGGGCAGGTCTGCGAGCGGAATCAGATTAAACAGCTCGTCCACGAATTTAATGATCGAGCTGTGCTCCGACGGCACATGTGAGACGCCATGCGCCACCGCGTAAGGCGAAATCACAATCGCTGGAATTCGCGGCCCCTGCTCCAGTGGCAGCCCGTTCGCGTCATGCGAACGTATCCGCGGCTGCGCGTGGTCGTAGAGCCCGTCCGACTCGTCGTAGGTGATGATGATCGCGCTTTGGCTCCAATACGGGCTGGCCGCGATCGCATTGACCTCTTCGGCCAGCAGCGCCTCGCTGATCTGCGTGTCCGAGTAGCCCGGATGATCGTCGTTGCCGCTAAAGACCTCGGCCAGTTTTGGGTTCGGGTCCACCGGCTTCCAGTTGCGTATATTGCCATAGCCGCCGCGGACATAAAAGACGCCCGACGATGGCAGTTGCTTTTTGCCAACCGCGTCGAAGAACTCGCTCAACCCATGCAGATGCGTGCTGGCTTGCGGGTTGTTTGCCACGTAGCCGAAGTATTGCGGCGCGTTGTGATGCGCAACATAACCCTCATGAGACGCTTTCCACGAGGCGTCGTTGACCTCATGATCGTAGCCCTGCTGATACCATCCCCAGTCGATGGCCTTAACGCCATGGCCGGCGATCTTCTCAATGTCGTTCTGAACATCGGGCAGATCGAAGTCGGGATTGTAATCGGCGGCCGTGGTGTCCTTGATCGCGTCGCCCATAAACGAGAGCGGCAAACTGGCGAAGGTCAGGTTCTTCGAGATGCTGTTGGAGGGCGGCACGGCCTGCGGCTGATGCAGCTTGTTTGCCGTGTCCAGAGCCGATCCCCAGTAGGGCCCCGGATCATCGACCACCGGAACCACCGCACTCTTGCCCTGCCCGCCCGTTGTTGCAGCGTCCGGATGCAGCATCCACTGCGTCTCGCCGCTTTGGCCCGAGATCATGGCAATTGCATTGGGCGTCGATGGCCCGATGATCGTATCCATGAAGTGGTCGAAGAGCGTGAAGCGGTCCGCATACCGCCAGAGAAAAGGCGCCGTGTCGCAATCCACATGGCTCATCACCAGCTCGCCAAACTGCTTGCGCTCGAGCGTCGGCGCCTTCGAAGGAAAGCCGTTCACGAGCGTCACGCCTTCCTCGGTCAACGCATACTCCGAGTTCTGCGCCATGCCGTTCGAGTCCAGCGCAAGCTTGCGTGCAATGGCCGTGTGCGAGTGATTCACCGAGGCGATGTCGGATGGATAAAGCGGCACCGCCTTGCCCGCCGCGTCGGTCACCGTCGCCGGAATCTTGAATGGAGATATGGTTCCCATGCTCCCATCTGTATTCACCAGTAGTTGCGTGAACCCCGCGACCTCGCCGTAGGGATAAGGTCCATCCGCTCCTGAGTAGATGCCATCCGCGCCCGGATAGCTGCCAAAGTAAAAATCAAAAGACCGGTTCTCCTGGAAGAGCACAAAGACGTACTTGATCTTGCTGCGAATCAGCAGTAGCTTGTCTTGTTGCGAAATCACCGGCTCCCTGGCCTGGTCGATAACCTGCGCGCTCACCGCCGCGCTCGATTTCGGCGCAATCGTTACATCCGGCAAAGCGGCGTTCTGTTGCGCCGCGCAAATTCCAAAGCCGATCACGCCCAGAGCGATCAGCGCCGCCCAGGTCCTAATGAAAATGATCTTTCGCATATCATTAAGCTAATTCTTTCCCCAGCGCATTGCCAACGAAAACAAGCGTTGCCCGCGGTAGTCATCGATGAATTTTTGGAGAATCAGGCGTTTCATAATGGGTACTCAGCTCAAGCTTTCAATCTCGTTTGTGCAATCGCCTTCTGTGAATCACCTCAAATCCCAGGAAGACTCACTCTGAGACTATTCCCGCGTTCGCCCTGTCCAAGCTAACAAGAGGGACGCAATGAAGGTGCTGATCTTTGGCGCGACGGGGATGGTGGGGCAAGGAGTTCTACGCGAATGCCTGCGCGCTCAGGATGTAGAACTGGTGGCGGCTATGGGGCGTACGGCGACCGGCGTACAAGACACGAAGCTTCACCAGATTGTCCGCGCCGATCTGTCGAGCTTCGCTGACATCGAGCCCCGGCTGGCTGGCTTCGACGCCTGCTTCTTTACGCTCGGCATCTCGTCGGCCGGCATGAAAGAGGCCGATTACGCGCGCATCACGTTCACGCTGACCATGGCCGCAGCAGAGACCCTCGGCCGTCTCAATCCGGGCATGACCTTCATCTACGTCTCCGGGGCTGGAACCGATAGTTCGGAGAATGGCCGCGTCATGTGGGCGCGCGTCAAGGGACGAACAGAAAATGCCCTCCTGCGTCTGCCGCTCAAGGCATATCTATTCCGTCCCGGAATCATCCAGCCTCTTGACGGGATCAAGTCTAAGACGCCTGCCTACCGGATCCTTTACAGCATCACAAGTCCGCTCTTGCCGCTGCTTCGTTGGGCTTTGCCGAGCCTGGTCCTCTCGACCCGCGACATCGGCCAAGCAATGCTGGCCGTGGCGCGGCAGGGGTATGAGAAACGGATCTTGGAGACCCAAGACATTCGAGCACTTGCCGGCTCTTGATCCTGCGCTGAAGACCGAAGGATTTCGATGCAGATCTATAATCACATTCGAGATGAGCCATGAACCAGAGAACGCCGGTGACGCTTCCATCGCGACCGCTGCAGGAGACTTTTCCGCCTGGCTGCGTGCAACCGAAGCCTCGCTGCAATCAGGCGTTGGCGGAGCCGATGTGCCTTGCGGCTCCTGTAGAGGCTGTTGCCGCTCTTCCATGTTCATCCATATCAAGCCGGATGAAAAGCAAACCATCCGTCAAATTCCCCGCGCACTGCTTTTCCCCGCTCCCGGCCGGCCAAAGGGACACTTGCTGATGGGGTATGGCGACCAGGGCAACTGCCCGATGCTGGCCGGGGGCGAGTGCTCCATCTATGAGGATCGTCCGCGGACCTGCCGCGACTATGATTGCCGTGTTTTTGCCGCAACGGGTATCTCTGTTGATGAGCAGGCTCAGCCTGAGATTGCGCATCGCGTCAACGAGTGGGTATTCAGTTACGAAAATGAGGCAGGCCGCGAGGAACACAGGATACTGAAAGAGGCGGCCGCTTTCCTTGAAGATCACCGGGAGCTTTTTCCGCCAGGCAGCTTGCCAAACTATCCAGTTCAAATGGCCGCATTCGCGGTAAGCGTCTTCAGGCTTTATGCTGATCTTGCCGGCAGGAGAGACAAGGCTCAATCCGCCCTTTCGGATGCGGATATTGCCCATAGGATCCTGAATGAATTGACTGAACCGAATGCGGGTTAACCCGGCGGGGCTCTTGGCGTGCTAAAGTGAAAGCCCACGGGGGGATTGGACGCGATGGCAACTGAAATTCAGCTTCCCGGCAACGGCGAGACGATCGATCTGCAACAGCAGGTGGCGCGCTTGCAGGCGCTGCTCGAGGCCTCGCGTCAGGTCCATTCGACTACCCGCGAGGATGAGGTGCTGGAGCAGGTTCTGCGCATCGTCGTCCGCGAGTTGGAGATGGCCGGAGCAGCCTTTCCGTCGGCAGGAATGGCCTATGGCGAAGCGCCGGACGGGGACGCCAATGGTGCGTCCGCTCTGACCTATCCTCTCGACGATCGCACTGGCCAGCGCATGGCGGATCTGGTTGTTGCGCCTCCCGACGGCCGCGCATTGACGCTCTACGAGGCCGATTTCATCGAGGGGCTGGCATTGCAGGCGGCCGTGGCTCTTGAAAACGCCCGCAATCACAAGCGCAATCTCGAATTCGCCCGCGTGCAGCAGGATATGGACGCGGCCCGCGCCATTCAGCGTTCGCTCTTGCCCCACAAGCTGCCGTCGATCCCCGGCTACTCGCTGAGCTTCCGCTCCGATACCTGCTACGAGGTGGGCGGCGATTATCTCGATGTCGTCTCACAACCCGACGGCAGTATTTTGATGGCCGTGGCAGACGTTGCGGGCAAGGGGATGGCCTCGGCCATGATGTCCACCAGCTTCCGCTCGGCCTTTCGGGCGATGGCCGCCGAAGGCCCTCCGCTGGGCGAGCTGGCCGCGCGCATGAACCAGCACCACTGGGCCGAGGGCGAAGAGGCCCGCCGCCGCTACGTGACCGCCATCTTCCTCCGCCTCCATCCCGAGGCCGGCGAGATCGAGGTCGTTAACGCCGGCCATAATCCAGGCTTTCTCGTCCAGCCCGAGGCCGCGCCGCGTCTCTTTGAGGCCGCGGGCACTCCGCTGGGAATGCTGCCGGGAATGCGATACGAGAGCGAACGATGCGGATTCACGCCAGGAACGCGGCTCCTTTTCTATACCGATGGGCTGACAGAGGTCTTCCGGGGGGATGAGGAATTTGGTCCCGAGCGGCTTCTAAATGTGTTTTTGCAATGTCCAGCGGAGAAGGCCGATGGTATCCTCGATGCATTGTGGGCGGCCATCGAGGACTTTGCTGAAGGCGGGCCGCAGGGAGACGACATGACCGCACTGGCGCTATGCCGCGGATTGAGCGGGCCGGAGACGACGGCATGACCGAGTTCAAGTCCACCAGGGTTGAGGTGCGGCTGCCCTCGCGGATGGGCTTCGAAAAAGTGGCCATGAGCACGGCGGCCGCGGTTGCCAAGTTGATGGGCTTCCGCGAAGACCGCGTCGAAGATCTCAAAACAGCCGTCGCCGAGGCCTGCATCAACGCCATCGAGCATGGCAACCGTCTGAATGAAAAGCTGAGCGTGGGGGTGGTGCTCTCGGCCGGCGCCGACGCCCTCGAGGTCAAGGTTATCGACGACGGCAAAGGCATGACCAAACAACCCGCCAAGCCCGACATCGACCGCAAGATGCACGGCCAGGAAGACCCGCGCGGGATGGGCATGTTCCTCATCCAGGCGTTGGTGGACGAAGCCGAATGGGTGGCAGGCTCCGAAGGCAAAAGCAGTTATGTCCGGCTGCTCATCCGGCTGGATAAAGTCGCGGAATAACCAAAGAGAATACGGAGAATAGGAATCGTGCAGAACGAAACCAAGGCGCGCGTTGACCAGCTTACTTCCCCGGCCGGGCATCCGGTTGCCGTCCTGCGCTTCGAGGGCGACATCGCCAGCACCTCCAAGGAGGCCGTCCTGGGCACCTACCAGGCGCTGCCCAAGCAGACCTCCAAACTGGTGCTGCTCGACTTCAGCAAGGTGGATTACATCAATTCGAGCGGCATCGCGCTGGTGATCCAGATGATGATCGAGGCCTCGAACTCCGCCCAGAAGATATACGCCTTCGGCCTCTCGCCGCACTTCACCAAGGTCTTCACCATGGTGGGCATCACCAAGTATGCCGGCCTCTTCCCCACCCAGGCCGAGGCCCTGGCTGCGCTGTAGCAGTTGACTCCCGCACCGCGCCTGGCGCGCGTATTATGGCCGTTATGAATATCGAAGTGATGCAGACGGCAATTCGCGAAGCCGGTTTCGACGGCTGGCTCTTCTACGACCATCATCACCGCGACCCTATCGCCGGCCGCATCCTTGGCCTGGACGAAAAAGCCCACATCACGCGCCGCTGGTATTACTTTGTTCCCGCCACGGGCGAGCCGCGCAAGCTGGTGCACCGCATCGAACAGAGCCGGCTCGACGAGCTGCCCGGCGCCAAGGGAACGTATTCGAGTTGGCAGGAGTTGGCCCGCGGCCTGGAAGCGATGCTGGCCGGCGCACGAACGCTGGCCATGCAGTACTCGCCCAATAACGCCATCATGTACGTGTCGATGGTGGATGCCGGCACGGTCGAATTCCTGCGCAGTCTGGGCAAGCGAATAGTCAGCTCTGCAGACCTTGTAAGCCAGTTTGAAGCAGTCCTCAGCGAGGAACAAATCGCCAGTCACGGCGTCTCTCAGCGAGCCATCGATATCATTCTCGCCGAGGGTTGGCGAAAGATCGCCCGCACTCTTCGTCCGGCAACTGGGACGGCCGGCGCCCTCACTGAATTCGAATTGGCCCAATGGCTGTGTACGGCCATGCGCAACGAGGGTCTGGTCTGGGAAAACGGCCCCAACGTCAGCGTCAACGCCAATAGCTCTGACTCGCACTACGAGCCGACCGTCGAGCGTTCCGCGCGGATTCGCGAGAAGGATTTTGTGCTGATCGACATCTGGGCGCGCGTGAACAAGCCGGGCAGCATCTTCTACGACATCACCTGGACGGGAATCGTGGGGCGCGAGCCCACCGACAGGGAGCAACGCGTCTTCGAGATCGTGCGGAATGCGCGCGACGCAGCCATCTCCGCCGTAGAAGCGGCCTTTGCCGAGGGGCGTCCAATCCGCGGCTTCGAGGCCGACGATGCGGCCCGCGAGGTGATCCGCGCAGCCGGCTTCGGCGAGTTCTTCACCCATCGCACCGGCCACAATATCGCCCAGGAGCTGCATGGCTCCGGCGCGCATCTGGATAATCTTGAAACCCACGACGAGCGCCGCCTGCTGCCCAATACCTGTTTCTCGGTGGAACCCGGCATTTACCTGCCAGACTTCGGCGTGCGCAGCGAGGTGAACATGCTGACCGCTCCCGGCAAAGCCTGGGTCACCGGGCGAATCCAGCAGGAACTTGTGAGGATCTGAGAAACAGGGAACAGAGATCAGGGACCAGGGAACAGGAGATGGGCCGATTGAGTTCCATCGCACACCCTTTTCACAAAGATGTGAAGCCGCACGGGCTGGATTCGCGGCCAGAGGCAAAAAGTTGGGGTCCGATCCCTGATCCCTGAACCCTGTTCCCTGTCTTGGTGCGTTATAGTCAATAGGGAATGGCTACTGAAGAAAACAAGAGCGCCGCGGAGGTGCCTGCGGCAAAATCCGGTGCGCAGCCCGGCGCCCAATCCGGCGCGCAAGCTCAATCGCAAATGGTTCCTGTCTACCTCCCGCTGATCGCCGGCTGGATGGTGCCGGGAGCGGGGCATTTTCTGCTGCGCAAGTGGGGCCGCGGAGCGCTGCTGGCGGGGTCGATCCTGGCCATGTTTGCGCTCGGGCTGGCCATGCATGGCGAGCTCAAGTCTGAGGTCCACGACATTCTCGACATGCTGGGCCTGGCCGGGGATTTGGGCAATGGCCTGCTTTATCTGGTCAGCCGGCTTGCAGGCCTGGGAGCTGACAAGGTGCAAGTGACCGTCGCCGACTACGGCACGCGCTTTATCGTGGTGGCCGGCCTGCTCAACGTAATTTCCGCCGTGGACGCGCACAATCTTCGCACCGGGAGGAAGTCGTGACTCACTTTGCGGCGGTTGTACTGTTCGCACTCTTCGCCTCTGTCGTCTTCGGCATTACCCAGCGCGAGACGCCTCGCAGCATGGTGCGCTATGGAGCTTATTGCTTTGTTCTGTTTGTCGGCTCGGCGATCGCGCTCAGTTGGATCATGTTTTTGATTGCCCGGTAGGAGCCTCTCCTGAGATAAGATGTATGTGAATATCCGCTTCATGCGTAGGGGCATCCTATGCCGACAGGTCTTACTGTCCGCGCGATTCACCTTGGCGATATGCGTGTCGATGTTCAAGTCCGCAGCCACGTCCTGCCTATGGATTACCCTGCCGCCGAGGGCAGGGAACCGACACCGCTTGAGGTGCTGCTGGCCAGTCTCGCTGCCTGTGCCGCAAACACGCTCAACCTGGTCCTCTGCCGCAAAATGGGAGCTAAAGTGACATCCCTTCAGGTCGAAGGCAAAGCCCAGCGCCGGGAAGAGCATCCGACCATTCTCACAGCCATCGAACTGGTCTACCGCCTCCGCGGCGAAGACCTCACTCCGGAGACGATTGAGCGCGCCCTCCGCATCGCCGAGGACCAGCTCTGTCCCGTCCTGGCCATGCTTCGCCCCGGCACCCAAATCAGTTCCACTTGGCGGATGGGTTGACGCGGACGAGGCAACACATGCTTAAAGGATTCACACGATGAACAAAGAATGGCACTCAAAGAACCAAATGCCGCTCAAGGCAACGCTGGAGCAGAGAATCCAGTGGCACCGCGAACACCAACAGCAATGCGCCTGCCGTGAGGTGCCGAAGAGCCTCTCGTCCTACATCAAGCCCCAAAAAACAAAGGAATGACCGAACCTGTCCGATCCGCGTAATCCTCAGTGGGATCTCAGACTATCTTGCTGCGCTGCCAGACCGCGGCGTCGAATCGATGCGTGCATTCGTAGCCTTCGGAGCGGTATAGATCGATGGCCTCCGAGTTGGCTTCGGTCACGGTAAGCGAGATTTCGCTTACTCCCTGGCGCAGAAAGCACGAGGCGGCCAGGTTGAGCAGCATCCGCGCCAGGCCGCGCCGGCGGAACTCCGGATGGACGCAGAGCTGGGTGATGTGGCCGCTTTCGGGGCTGACCCTCGAACCCAGTACCAGCGCGACCATCTCCCGGCTGTTGCGGTCTACCACCACATGCGAGACCTGAGATGAAAAAACGCCGCAGCCCGAGTAGCGGACGATATTGTTGAGAAAACGCATCGAGCCGTGGGCCGAGCGGTACTGGTCATTGACCACACTGTCAGGATGACCGCTGTAAGCGGCGGCGATGAGCCGCGCGGCCGCATTTAGATCCTCCTCGCGCCAGGGGCGCAATTCGAGTCCGCTGGACAGGTTCACGTGTGGCGAGGCAAAAAAACCACGTAGCGGCCGCACCATGAAGAGCCTGCGGTGAATCTGGAAGCCCGCGTCAAGGAAGGCGCGCACGTGGGATCCCGAGGGATGCAGCAGCAGTTGCGATTCCACGCGGTCAACATGAGGAGAATTGACCAGCAGCTCAAGCAGATGCTTGAGCAGCGTCTCCTCGATCTCGTGAGCCGAGGCCTCCTGGGTTGGCGATTCGCCGGCCTGCCCCCCATTGGCGTGCGCGCTGGGCAGCGCAAAGACATCGCCGACAACGGCCTTGGCGTCCTCGTAGACGCAGAAGACAAAACCGGTAACCTGGCCTCCCTCCAAAGCCGCGTAGCCGGGAAGCGTGTGGCTATCCAGGTATTGCATCAGCAGCTTGGCCGAGACGCGGTAATCCCAGTGCAGGCGTTGCTTCCACAGTTCGCCCTCGGCCTCCAATACGGGGCGCAACACCGGCGCCGCAAAGTGCCGCAGGTCGAGGATCTCGATGGAAGCGCCTGTCGCCATTCGTCTCCTGTTGAATACCTCATTCTAATGGCACGGCGCGAGCCCCGCCGCGAGCTACTCAAAATAAGAATGGCATCCGGACCATGGCTGACCAATAAAACTGGGTGGCCCACATCTCGATTTTGAGATGTGGGGAACGGTGATCCCCAACCCGCGGCGGATTCCCAGGTCCCACAATCGAGATGTGCGCCACCCAAACTTAATGGTGGATTGAGATGTGGGAGTCCCGCCCCCAATGCCCGACTCCAACATCTGGTCGCTGACCACTGCCGTCTTGTAGTCTACCGGCTTCCAACCATGTAGATCACCAGACCCTGCTCCGGCCAACTGAAAAGCTGCTCATAATGCCGGCCCTCCAGGTACTCCGCAAGGGCAGCGGGCGTGTGCAGATCCACGCCGCCGCGGCCCGCCACGCGCATCACCAGCAGGTGCTGCTCATCGGGAACGCCGCTCTCCTCGTAATTCACCACGGCGCGGTTTCTGTAGAACGAGAGTCCGTATTCCACGTCGCGCCGCACGCGAAAGACTGCGACCGTCTCGATGCCGGGCGCCTGCGTAGCCAACTGCTCGGCCAGCGGGCGTGCCGAGTAGGAGCGGTCGAGCAAGTGAATCACCCGCTTGGTCCGCTCGATGGCCGGAATGCCAAAGAACGGGCCCACGCCATAGAGAAACAAGACGAGGACGACCAGCACCCCGGAGGTGACCAGCCGTAGCCGGGCCACGCCGAAGCCCTTGACAACGATCAAAATCAGCAGCGCCGCGCCGCAGGAGGCCAGCAGGGCTGCTACCAGCGCATGCAGGGGCGGCATCTGCGCGCCATGCGCCACAAACCACGGCACCAGCAGAGCGGCCACGGTCGTCACGCCGCATAGCACAGCATGGCCCAGCAGAACCCAGCGATTCAGTCCCGGCCGCCGGCGCCGGAAGAGATAATCCCCGGTGAGAATGGTAATCGGCGGAATCGAGGGCAGGATGTAACCGGGGAGCTTCGATTGCGACAGGGAGAAGAAGAGGATGGGAATCAGCGCCCACAGCACCAGGAACTCCGGGAAGGCATCGCCGGGCCCGCCTGGGCAGCGCTTGCAACTGCTGAAGTGGCGTGCACGCCATTCGCAGACCGAGGTCTGGATGCCGTCGATTAACGCACGCACCGCGATCACCGTCCACGGCATCACCGCCAGCAGCACCACAATCAGGTAGTACCAGAAGGGCTGCTGGTGTTCGTAGCGATTGGTGGCAAAGCGCTCCAGATTATGTTCCAGGAAGAACACGCGGAAGAAATCGGGATTCTGGTGCTGCACGGCGATGAACCACGGCAGCACAATGGCAAAGTAGAGCAACGCTCCCGGCCACCAGAACGACCGCCTCAGAATCGACCACTCGCGTCGCAGGGCTGCGAATGCGGTCACAATCACGATGGCCAGAAACGGCGCCACTGGCCCCTTGGCCAGCGTTGCCACGCCGGTGAAGAAATAGATGTCGAAGAGCCAGAACTTGGAGCCGGTCTCATACCAGGCATACCAGCCCAGCAGGCCGATCGCCAGGGGCGCCGCCATCTGCATGTCGGTCGAGGCGCCGCGGGCAAAGCCCATGATGCCGGCGCAGGCCACCGTAATCAGCGCCGCGTCCAGGTGACCGCCGGGGCGGAATCGCCGCATGTGCAGGTAGATCAGCAACACCATCAGGAAGGCGAAGCTGGCCGCGGGCAGGCGCGCCGTCCAGTCGTGCATACCGAATTCCTGGAAGACGAACATTGCCCGCCAGTAGTAGAGTGCCGGCTTCTCCAGCCAGGGATGGCCGTAAAGATAGGGCGTGACGCAGGCGCTCAACTTTTGCTTGAGAGTCGTAAGAATGCCATTAAATGAACAAACACCGTGGTGGGGTAACAAGCAGGCAAATAATTGAGGCCTCAAAGGGTCGGTAGAGTCGAACCGGTCAAGCATCTCATGCGCGATCTGCGCATAGCGGGGTTCATCGGCTCCAACCAGGCCCAGGCCATCGCCGCCCACCAGCGGTGTCTGCCCATACAGAAGAAAAAAAAGGGTAAAGGCCAGGAAGACCACCGCCTCGCGAGCAACTGCCCAACGGGGCAGCCGCAGGCGCCAACCTTGGGGCGAATCCGGCGCGGATGATTGCTGAATCTTTTCCACTTCCAGCGTTTCTCCAAACGGGCATTCGCTCGGCCATTTTTTTTAAAGACCAGCGATGCCGGCTTCGGTCAAGGCGACTATAGCAAATCCAGGGATGATGAATCCCGGAACCAGTGCGCTCAAGTCGACGCGACCAACAGGCGGACGGCGACCTGCGGCGATGCAAATCAGGCTACACCATCCCTGGTTTTGCTCTGGGGGAGGCTGACAGACTTTGGCCAGGGTCCGCGCTCGTTTACAGCGCGGAGGTTATGCGTTGGTTCGACAGGGTAAAGGCTATCAGATTCGGGTGGAATCCGGCTGGAATCATGAGCCTGCCTCCACCGCCAACGCATCTACGCAGGGGCGCAGTTGGTCCAGAATCTCGTTGAGCGCGCGCTCCAGCGGTCCCAACAGCGTGCATCCGGCGGCGCTTTCATGGCCTCCGCCGCCCAGCCGCTCGGCAATCCCGGCCACATTGACCCGGCCTTTGCTGCGCAAGCTCAACTGAATGCGCTGGTCCGGCATCTCGCGCAAGAAGACGGCGGCCTCCACCCCCGAGGCGCAGAGCGCAAAGTTCACAATACCCTCGCAATCGTCCTCAGTGGCGTAGGTGCGCGCCATATCTTCCAGGGTCACCCACAGCCAGGCCAGCCGGTCCTCGTGCTTCAGATTGCCCAGCGCGGCGCCCAGCAGCAGCAGCTTCGAGGTGGGCGTGGAAAAGTACACATTATGCGCAATGCGGATAGGGTCGGCCCCGGCCAGCACCAGTTCCTGCGCCAGACCGAACGTTGAAGCCTGCGTCGAGCCATAGCAAAAGCCCCCCGTGTCGGTCAGCAAGGTGGTGTAGAGGCAGGTGGCCATCTCGGGCGTAACCGTGACTCCGGCAGCCTTTGCCAGCCGGTAGACCAACTCGCCCACGCTGGCCGCGCCGCGATCAATCCAATTCAGGTCGGCATACTCGCGGCCGGTCGCGTGGTGATCGATGTTGATCAGGAAGAGCCGCTTCAGCCCGAGCAGCCTGGTCCGCTCCAGCCCGTCGCACTCCAGCAGGATCGCCGCGTCATACTCTCCCTCGACGCGTTCGGCGATGCGGATCTCCTCGACGCCCGGCAGTCCCCGATGGACCCTCGGAATCCGATCCGCCGTGACCAGGTCGGCGCGCTTGCCCAACTGTTTCAGCAGCATTCCCACGGCCAGCATCGAGCCTACCGCATCGCCGTCGGGCCGCATATGGGAACAGACCAGGAACCGCTCGCCGCGGCCCAATCGATCGAGAATCGCTTCAATCCGGTTCACCGGCAGGCTCACCGCCGCCCGCTCCGATGCGGAACCCGTTTCAACGCCGAAGGTGTTGTCAATCGGTTGCAGGGAAATACTGCGGCTGGCATGATCCATGCTTGGGTTACTCCACCGGTGCTTTTTGCTCACCGGCCGGACTTTGCCCGGTGGGGCTCTGTTCGGCAGTCGCCTTCTGCCGCTTGCGGTGCCTGTCCATCAACTCCTCGATGCGCGATTGAAAGCGTCCCGAGCGATCGGCAAGAAAGCTGAGTTCGGGTACGTGGCGCACGCCCATCCGTTCCTTCAGCTCATAGCGGATATAGCCCTTGGCAGCCTCCAGGCCGGCCACTGTATCTTCTTCGGCTTTGGCAATATCCTTCACCGCGCTGTCGATGGCCACATAGACCCGCGCCGACTTGCCTCCCGGATTCAACGCCACCTCGGTCACATAGCACAAATCAATGCGCGGATCGACCAACTCGCCCTCGATCAGAACGCCGATCTCCTCCCGCAGCGTCTCCGCTACCCTGTCCTGATGGTGCTTCCGCCCCCTGTGCTCCGGCATGAATCCCTCCGACCTGCTTAAACCTCTCAGCATACCAGAGGCCGTCAAACGGCTCTCCGCGAAAACTCTCACTTCAGTCCCTTCTAACCTTGGATGACCAGTGTGGGCGGTCAAATTGCATGGGCAAATGCGAGATTCCTCGCCCCAAACGGCGGACGGAGAGAGATCCGCAATTCTTTCGATGAATTGCGAGACTGTCGGCGTTCATCTGCGCGCATTCACAGAGGCCGCTCAAGCCCGCGAGGAAAGCAATCTCTTGGGAAAGGCTCATGTCAATTCGATGAGACGCGCATCCAATTCTGTCGCCCGGCAGCCTGCGAAAACGCTTAAAAACGAAACCGCCGAAAAGCTTCAGGTCCTGTTCGCGCTCGCTCTGCGCGAGTATCATGCCGAACACATTGCCGAGGTCGAACGGCTTTGCCTGCAGATCCTCACGTTTGACGTGCATCACGCCGACGGCCTCTACCTGCTCGGCATGGCCGGCTTCAAGACCAAACGCTACGAGATGGCCGAGCGCATGATTCGCCGGGCCATAGCGGCAAACCCCCGGCAGCCCTTCTATCACTCCAACCTGGGCAACGCGCTCAAGGCGCAGAACAAGCTCGATGAGGCCGTCTCCTGCTTTGAGCAGGCGCTCGAGATCAAGCCCGATCACGAAGAGGCCTTCTACAACCTCGGCAACACCCTCATCGCCCAGAAGAAACTCGAAGAGGCGGCGGCCGCCTACAGGCGGGCCCTCAAGATCAAGCCCGACTACGTCGATGCATTGAGCAATCTGGGCACCGCCTACAGGCAGCAAAAAAAACTCGATGAGGCGATCGACTGTTTCGAGCGCGCCAGGGTCCTGGCCCCTGAGCACGCCGACCTCTGCTGCAACCTGGGCGACGCCCTTCACGCTCAGGGCAAGGTCGATGAGGCCATCTCTTGGTACAAGCGGACATTGGAGCTCAACCCACAGCACGCCAAGGCCTGTAACTGCCTGTGCAATGGCTACTTCGACAAAGGCGACCTTGTGCAATCCACCGCCTGGTGCGAGCGATGCCTGGCCTTGGATCCCGGTTTCGGCGACGCGCGGATGAACCAATGCCTGCTGCAACTGCTTCAGGGCGATTATGTCAATGGGTGGCGCAACTACGAAGTGCGCTGGGAGGTCTACACCGCGCGCACCTCTACCCAGCCTCTCTGGTTGGGCGCGCCCCTCAAAGGAGCCCGCATCCTGCTCCACGCCGAGCAGGGATTGGGCGACTCGCTCCAGTTTCTGCGGTATGTGCCCCTTGTCCAGTCAGCCGGCGGCAGAGTCATACTCGACCTGCCTGCCAAGCTGCATCGGCTTGTCAAGGGACTCTCTGGTGTCCTGGCTCTGGTCAGCACCGGCGCTCCTTTGCCCTATTTTGACTGCCATTGCCCGCTGATGAGCCTGCCGCTGGCCCTCGGAACCACGCTGCAGACCGTCCCCGCGCGCGTGCCCTATCTCTCCGTTCCTTCCGAGGCGCTCGCCTCAGCCGCGGCAATTCCCTGGCCGGCCTCAGGGCTCAAGGTCGGGCTGGCATGGACAGGCAACCCGGATCACCCCAAGAACCGTTTCCGCTCCGTCCCACTTGCGCTACTAGAGACTCTCCTCGATCTCCCAGGAGTTCACTTCTTCTCCCTTCAAATGGGGCCGGCAGCCGCCGAACTCGCCTCCCGGAGGCTGCCCATCGCGGACCTCGCCCCCGTCACCGGGGATATGGCCGATACGGCGGCGCAGATGGCCAACCTTGACCTGATCGTTACCATTGATACGTCGATGGCCCACCTTGCCGGAGCCCTGGCCCGTCCCGTCTGGGTTCTTCTCGGCCACTCTCCCGACTGGCGCTGGCTGATGGACCGCGAAGACAGCCCCTGGTATCCCACTGCGCGCCTCTTCCGCCAGAAGCGCGACGGCGACTGGCGCCCGGTCATCGACAGGGTACGAACGGCCCTGCTGGAACTATCGAATACTGCATAAGTAATGTCCGCATCAACGCGCCGAAGGCGCAGAGTTGGTTAGCCCCGCGCTTCAGCGTGGGAAAAAAGGGATTTCACAAGTCTGTCACGGAGTCCCGTGGGGACGGCGCCAGGACTTTGTTAACGCGGTAACCAATAGCCGCCCGAAACAGGCCGGCAGTGCGGCTTGAATTGCTCCGTTTATGACTTCGCAGCGCGCTCCAATTCCGCGATGTCCAGCTTCTTCATCCCCATCATGGCATGCATCGCCTTTGGATGCTTGATCAGCTCAGGCAGCCGTGCCGGCACAGTCTGCCAGCAGAGACCGAACCTGTCTTTCAGCCAGCCGCACTGAATCTCGCTGCCGCCGGCCGTGAGCCGGGACCAATACTCGTCCACCTCGTCCTGCGTATCGCACCGTACGACAAATGAGATTGCCTCGGTGAACTTGTACGCCGGTCCGCCGTTGAGTGCGGTAAACCTTTGCCCGTCAAGCTCAAAGGCGATCGTGAGCACGCCTCCTTTGGGGCCGGGAGCGTCGCCGGTATTGCGCACCGCGTCCAAACGGCGCGAGTTCTTGAAGACCGTAAGGTAGAACTCGACCGCCTCTTCAGCGTTTGAATCGAACCAAAGAAATGGGGTAATGCGGGGAAAGTCTTGGAAATTGCTCATGAAAAACCTCCTCTTCGATTTGCCATTGTCAACAGACTCGCCGGACGCCTGGGGCTCCGTACAAGCCGAAGCGGCATCCGATGACAGATTTTAGACATTGGAAGATTGCAAAGCGCAAGTCGAATGTGTAGCGTGTTTCTGAGACGATCCACACCCTGGAAATGCTCGGCGCCATGCCGTCGCTTCCAACCCACACCTCTCCAATTCATTCCTCGAAGGAGGTTCAAAACGATGCACCTGAACACCTACCTCAACTATGGCGGCAACTGCGCCGAAGCTCTCCGCTTTTACGAGCAGCATCTGGGCGGAAAGATCCTCTCCATGATGACCTTCGACCAGATGCCGGAGCCGAAAAACATCCCGCCAGGCAGCGAAAAGGCGGTTCTTCATGCTCGCATCCTGATCGGTGATACAGCGCTGATGGCCAACGACGTCCCTCCGGATCGCTTCCAGCCCATGCGCAGCGCCTATCTCTCGCTCAGTCTCGATAGCTCCGAGGAAGCCGAAAGCCTCTATAGCTTGCTCTCCGACGGCGGTGAAATCTTCATGCCCATGGCGGAGACCTTCTTCGCCTTCCGTTTCGCCATGGTCCGGGACAAGTTCGGTACCTCCTGGATGCTCATTCACGAGCGCCCCATGCCTGCAGAATGAATTGTGCCCATTTGCAGATCATTTCCCTCCGTAGGCGCACAATCGAATCGTTCAGGGGAAGGGGCCTAACCGGTCTCTGACCCCTGATCTCTGATCCCTTGCAGGCGTACCCCTCCCCCCCTATTTATCTTTTCAAAACCTTGCAGGTAATTAATGAGCTACTGCTCATCAGTCAGTCAACCTGCATCCAACTAATTCATAATCAACATGTTGGTCAAATACGCATTGGGTCAACCTTCTAGATAATCCCAGAACGAATCGGCCAGCTCGGCTCCGAGTTCGTTGGTCATGCGCCGCGCCGTGCGTTCCACCTCTTCCACGAGCCCGTGAAGGTAATCCCGCGACCGCGAGATAGCGACGATGCCAATGGTCGCCGACTGCCAGGTTACCGCCTCGTCAAGTTCGGCCACCGAGATATTGAAGCCCTGGCGAAGCTGGTCCTTCAGCGAACGCACAACCTGCCGCCGGTCCTTGAGCGACTGAGCATGCTCGATGCGGATTTCGAGCGTCAAGTGGGCGACGGGCATTGGCATCACACGGGTTACACCGACAGTGTATGACGGGTTCTGGCAGGCGGGGAGATTTTATTTTGCATCTCTTCGGGCAGATTCCGACATCCAGTCGAACGGCCTGTCTGAGTTTCCCCATGAACTGTGTACACTACACCTCGATGGGGTTTATGCGAACTGGGCTGGTGCTTTAATCCGCGAATTGCTCTAACTGCTTCGCCGATGGTTTGGCGGTAAACAAGCTGACCACGATCATCGCCGTCACGGCCGCAAAGAGCGCAGGAAAGATGGCATCCCGGTCTGCCAGCAGGTGCGGGAAAACGCCCTTCACACCCGGCAGGTCCCAGGCCAGCGTAACCACCGTGCCGGTTCCGATTGCCGCTACCGCGCCCCAGCCCGTAACCCGCTTTGAAAAGAACGCCGCCAGCACCACCGGCGTCAGCGCGGCGGAGTAGATGGTGTAGGCCCACAACATCTTCTTGAGAATGCTCTCGGCATAGACCGCCTGGTAGAGCGCCCAGCAGCCCAGCAAGACCACAGCCAGCCGCGAAGCAATCAGAATTCTCTTGTTCGACGCTCCCGGCGAGATGTAACGAACAAAAACATCCTCCACCAAATTCGACGCCGGCGAAAACAGATAATTCGAGGCCGTTGAGATGACCTTGGCAAAGACCGCGCCCAGCAGCACCGCTCCCATGAATGCGGGCAGACCGTGGCGTGCAGTATAGGGAATGATCTCGCGCGGATGCAAAGCGACCTCTCCGGTCGGATAAAGCGCCCGGCCGAAGACCGCGATGGCTACGATCAGCGTCTCCAGCAGCAAAGTGCCAAGAATCCATCCCACCACGGATACTCGTGCGTCCTTCTCTGATTTAGCGGAGAAGAACTTCTGGTACATCACCTGGTTACCCAGCATCAGCAGCATCGTCGGCACCAGGAATTCGAGCGCGCGAATCACGCCCATCCCTGCGGATTGGCGCACATGCTCGGGACTGAGCCGGTAGTTTCCCAGCACCTCGAAGTATTGCGGCGGCAGCGAAGCGTGCAGCCCGGCCCAGCCGCCGGCCTGCAGGAAAAGATAAGGCGCGGCGATGATGCAGATTCCGGTGACCAGCGAGCCGACGACCGTGTCCATATGGACCACTGACGACATGCCGGCCAAAGCGGTGGTCGCAATCACAAAGACGGCAATGATGTAAGTGCCCAGCAGCGGTGTCACTGTATCGGGAAAGATCAGGTGCAACACGTCGCCGCCGCCCCTGAACTGGTAGCTGGTGATGCCTATATAAGCGAAGAGAATGGCAATCGTGCCCAGCACCCGTGCCGTCTGGTTATAGCGGACCTCAAGCAGATCCGGCAGTGTGAACTGCGCGAACTTGCGCGCGCGGGGCGCAAGAAAGTAGATGAGCAGCAGGCCGAGCCAGCCGCCGGCCGGCTGCCAGAGCGCGGCAAAGCCATTCTTGTAGGCGTTCTCAGCCCCGGCGAAGAGGCTTCCGGCACCGATCCATGAGGTCAACAGAGTCAGCACCAGCACGAAGGCTGGCAGCGACCGCCCGGCCACCAGATAGTCAGCCTTGGTCTTCACCTGGGAGGTGCGATAGAGCGCCACCCCCAGCAGCACAACGACGATGACGGCCAGAACAACGACATAAAGCAGAGACATTTATGGTCTTCCTCGCCGGCGATCCGGGATTCTCAGCAGTTTACCGGATCGAGGCCGAGCGCGGCGCCAGGCCAATTTGACCCTCGGTCTGCTGAGTTGGTAGACTGTGTATGCGGGGTGGAGCAGCCCGGTAGCTCGTTGGGCTCATAACCCAAAGGTCGCTGGTTCAAATCCAGCCCCCGCAACCAAATAAATCAACAGCTTACGGGATATTGAATTTACCACCAACCCCACAGAACCCCACAATAGTTCAAACCGCGACAGTTTGCGGCTCCGCAGGGTGTTTTTGCTGCGGCATCACCATCTGCACAACCTTTGAGTTGGCCCGTTGTTTGGCTCTCAGGCTGGCGTTGCCGTAGACATTCATGGTCGTGGCCACATTGCTGTGCCGCATCAGCTTTTGCTGGACTCCTATCGGGGCACCCGTTTCGTCCAAGAAGGAACGATACGTATGCCGGAAGACGTGCCAGCCGATTCCAGAAAGGCCAACTTTTTCTCCGGCAGGTTTCAGGATTTGTCGCTGAATGACGCTTGCGTGGTAGCAGCGGCCCGTAATATGAGACGGGAATACAAGACCGCTTGAACGGTCCCCTTTCCAGCCACGCAGGATTTGAGCAAATTCCGGGTCGAGAGGAATGTAATCGTTGGACGCCTCAGTTTTCACTTTTCCGATTCGCCCGTTAACGACCCCCTGTTGAACCAGCATCACGCCAGCCTCGAAGTCGATATGCTCCCAGCGGAGGGCCAAAACCTCGGACACCCGCATCCCGGTACACATCGCAACAATGACCATCGTTTTGTATGGTTCATGCAACGTAGAAACCAACTCCTGGAATTTTTCAGGAGTTGGTATCT
>JBEKOA010000078.1:0-19816 GCA_049522255.1 Occallatibacter sp. | reverse complement strand
CCCGACGATGCCAATGAGGGCCTCCCGGGAGTCGATCTTTTGCTTGAGTCCGGCCACCCGGTTTTCGGTCGCAGTTGCCATGTCCATCATTGTAGGACACCCGGCAGCGTGAGCTAAGGTAGAGAGAGGAGCGGCGCCATGATCCCCTTGATTGTGCTGGCGATTTCGTTTGTAGCGTTCCGGCTGGCGGGCTTTGGCGTGGCGTATTTCGCAGACTGGCAACATGCCCTGCGAGCGGCGCTGGGCGTGATGTTTTTGCTGACGGCTTCGGCACATTGGGGGAAGCGCAGGCCCGATCTGATGCGTATGGTTCCGCGAATTTTTGGCGCTGCGGGAATGTGGGTTACGCTGACCGGTATCGGAGAGTTTCTGATCGCGCTGGGGCTGCAAATTCCGCGTGCAGCGCCAGCCGTTGCGGCATTGGCGGCAGGGATGCTGGTTTCGATCTTCCCCGCAAATGCGAAGGCTGCGCGCGAGCGGCTCACGATCGGCGGACGGCCCGTTCCAGGTTTGGCCGCGAGACTGGGGATTCAGCTTGTTTTTCTGTCCGCGTTGGCGGCCACTGTGTGGCCGCGATAGAGATAGGTTCGCGCCATTTTGGGAGGCAAGGCCAGTCTTAGTATCCTGATTATTACTGTATTACTCTCGTGCGGTACGCAAAATCCAAGAAAGTGGAGAAAGATTTTGGCAAAGTATCTTGTGACCGGCGCGGCAGGCTTCATCGGCCGCTCAATTGCCGCAGCCTTGCTGGCGCGCGGAGAGAGCGTGCGAGGCATCGACAACTTCAGCACAGGCAAACGCTCCAACCTGGTTGGTTTGGAGGCGATGGAATTCATCGAGGGCGACCTCGCAGACCCATCAGCCTGCGCAACGGCCTGCGCCGGCGTCGAGATCGTCTTCCACGAGGCGGCGCTGGCCTCGGTGCCCCGCTCGGTGGCCGATCCGGTGGCCACCAACATAGCCTGTGTGGACGCAACCCTGAATCTGCTGGTCGCGGCCCGCGCCGCCGGAGTGCATAGGGTGATTTACGCCGGTTCGTCTTCGGTATATGGGGACTCGCCGACGCTACCCAAGCACGAAAAGATGCTGCCCAACCCCATCTCGCCTTATGCCGTGGCCAAACTTGCAGGCGAGCATTACCTGAGCGCCTTCACCCGCGTCTATGGGCTGGAAACAGTAACCCTGCGCTACTTCAACGTCTTTGGCCCTTACCAGGACCCAACCTCGCACTACTCCGGTGTGCTGGCCGTCTTCTGCCGCCGCATGCTGGCCGCGGAGCACTCCCCAGGTTCACCGCAGCCGACCATCTACGGCGATGGCCAGCAGAGCCGTGACTTTACCTACATCGAAAATGTTGTGCACGCCAACCTGCTGGCCGCTGCCGCACCGGCCGAAAGGGTATCGGGCCGCATGATGAACACAGCCACCGGCAGCCGCATTACCCTGAATGAAACCTTCGAGATTCTACAGGGGCTGACAGGGTATAAAGGCCAGCCGGCCTACGCTCCCGCACGCGCTGGCGACATCCGCGACTCGCTGGCCGACATTAGCCTCGCCGGGGAACTGCTTGGCTACGCGCCGATTGTCGATTTCCGCGAAGGCCTGCGCCGCACCGTCGAGTGGTACCAAAGTAGTGGCGGAGTGGACTGAACTCCTGCGAAGTGGATGGTTTACGCGGCTTTCGTCTTTCTTGAGCGAGGGCCGCTATTGACGGAATGATTCCCATGAAGCAAACTGACGGAGATTTCCTCCTTCGCCTTTGCTCGTTCTGAATCTGGGGAGAGCCCTGCCGGGGGACTTTGGAACGGAGGGTCCCAACCCGTGCAGGATGAAAACGCCACTCCATTTGACCCATCCCTACACACCAGTGCGCACTCCAACGCCGAGCGCAACTCCACACGAAGCCTGCGCGAGCTTTGGGAGGTACTGATTCGCCGCCGCCGACTGGTTGGTTTGGTTGTCGGGGGATTGCTGCTGGCATGCCTCCTCTACTGCATCATCGCTCCCAACCAGTATGAGGCCGTCGCCAGGGTGGCGCTGCGTACCCAGCCAGCCTCCACGCTTAGCCTGGAGGCGCCTGAGCCGTATATCACGGCCTCGATTCTCTCCGCGCCGGTGCAGCAGGAGACCCTGGCCAACGTCTTTCGCAGCGATCAATTGGCCTGGAAGGTCATCGCCAGCCTCAAGCTCTATCAGGCGCCGGGCTTCATGGGCGGTTTTCACAGCCGCTTCCCTGATTTTCATCCTGAGTCACCGGCAGCCGACGCGCAGGACTGGTTGCTTAAGCGATTCGAACGGCGGCTCCGGGTGGAGACACTGCCCCGCACACTGCTGATTCAAATTCGATTCCGAAGCGGGGACGCGGCCTTGTCGGCCAGTGTTGTGAATACGCTGATTAGGGCTTATGGAGAGCAGGATGCCGATGCCCGCGTGCAGGCCACTTTGCAAGCCTCTGACTGGTTGCAGAGTCAGTTGAAAGACCTCAAGGCCAAGGTGGACCGGGACAATCTGCGACTGGCAGCCTTTCAACGGGAACATGGCCTGATCAGTACGCCTGAGACGACCGCCAATGGACAGCAGGGCGAGACACAGCACACCTCTGCTCTTCTGGAAATAGACGAACTGGGTCGCCAACTGGTGGCCGCCGCCACAGATCGAATTCTGCGCGAGGCACAATACCACGCAGCCATGCAGGGTGATCCGGAACTGGTAATTGCCTCCGATCCGCGCTTGCAGGCCGAGAGCGGCGACCTTGCCACCGCCCTGCTCCAGCAGATTCACTCGCGCCACAGCGAGTTGGAACAGGAGCAGGCCCAGCTCCTCATCGAGCACGGCCCAAACTTTCCCCGCCTGGTCGAGATTCGCGGCCAGTTGCAGGACCTCGACCGGCAAAAGAAAGCCGAGGACGCCAAGCTGGTTGAGCGATTCCGCGGCGCCTGGCAGACGGCCGCCGACCGAGAGCAACTGGTTCGCAAAAGTCTCGAACAGGTGACCGGCGAAGGCATGAAGGCCAATGAAGCGGCTACCGAATACGCGGCCATGCGCGAGGAGGCCAATGCCAATCATGAGCTTTATGTGCGCGTGCTTGAGAAAGCCGAAGAAGCGGGACTGGCCGCCGGCATCCAGGGCTCCAACATTACCGTGGTTGACTACGCACGCCAGCCGGACAAGCCGGTTGCTCCCGATCTTCCGCTCTATATGGCCATCACGCTGTTTGTCAGCCTCTGGCTGGCCGTGGGAGGCGTTCTCTTGCTAGAGTCCATTCGTCCTCTGGTGGTTAGTTCCGCCATAACGCTGCTTGCTGTTGCTCTGGCTGGAGCGACGATCCATGCGCAGGCGCCGACACCCAGCACCTCCGGCTTGCCCACGGGCGTCGTCCGCGTTCCCGCACCTCAACAAAGCGCGCAATCGCCCAATCCCAACGGATCCCCGGCCGTCTGGGACAGCCCAGTCCAAGCCGGGCTGCCGCCCATGGCGGGCACTCAGCCGGCCTCCGCCATGTCCGCTCCCATCGGGCCCGGAGACTTCCTCGACATCAGCGAGTTTCACACCCCGGAGTTTCATTCCGTGGCGCGCGTTTCAGCATCGGGAATCGTCACGCTGCCCATGATTCATGAGGTGCGGCTCGTGGGCCTCGACGAGCAGGCCGCCGCCCGCGCCATCGAGGCGGCGCTCGTCGCTCAGGGGATGCTGCTCCATCCGCAGGTCTCCGTGCTGGTCACCTCTTATGCAGGACAGGACGTGAGCGTGCTGGGCGAAGTGGTGCATCCCGGCGTCTATCCCTACACGATGCACCATCGGCTGCTCGACCTGATCTCGGCCTCTTCGGGTCTTGCGCCCAGCGCCGGCCGCCTGGTCAACATCTTTCACCGCGACGATGCCAAGACGCCGCATCCGGTGGTGCTCGACCCAAGCGGAACCGACACTGCAACGGATCACAATCCCGAACTCGCCCCCGGCGACACGGTCCAGATCAGCCGCGCGGGCCTGGTCTACGTCGTGGGCGATGTGCAGCGGCCCGGCGGATTTCCTGTTGATCCGGCGCAGGGGCTGACCGTGGTGCAGGCGATCTCGCTGGCCTGGGGACCGACGCAGAACGCCGCCGTCGGCAAGGCCATTTTGATTCGCGAACAGAAGGGCGGGCGCACCCTCACCACTTTGAACCTGAGAAAGATGCTGCACGGCCAAGAACCAGATCAGGCTGTTCATGACCGCGACATTCTTTTTGTCCCCGACTCCGCGGCCAAGAACCTGTGGAACCGCACCATGGAGTCGGCCATTCAATCGGCCATCGGCGTCACGATCTATGCCGGGTTGGTCTATTCGCAGCGTTTCTGACAATGGCGTCATTAAGCGGGAACCTCTGTTGGGCGATGCTTTGAAAGGACACGGCTTCAGCCGTGCCGCAACTGGAGCAAAATGAATTCTGGCTTTAGCCTCTGAGGGAATACGGGTTTGGCCTGAATATCCAATCCATAGATTTCTTCGCAGTCGTTTTGGGAGTTGAAAGGAGACCGCAATTGGCCAGTTCGAGGAAGCCCGTTGGGCGTCTTGCCTTTGTATTGCGCGTTCTGCTGCTCACGGCAGCGGCCGTTGCGCTGGAGCGTTTCTTGCCAGACAGGACGCTGGCGAACTTGAGTTTTCTCCCAAAGTTCTGGCGCCCTCTTCCGAGTGCTATGTTGTCTGGTCTGATCCTATGGCCGTTTGGAGATGCTATTAGGGGTCGTCTCCGGGACGCTAGACTCTCAGATTGGTACTCGGTGCCAATCGTTTTTATTTGGATCTTCTCGATATTGTTACTCAGCATGCCGACACATTATTGGCCGATTGGGTTGTCGCTGCTTGTGCTCTTACTGATCGCGGGGGGCGTCATTCCAAGTAAGCCAGGGCCTCCCGAGAATGCGTCCGCAGATAACGGCACGAAAGAGATTCCTGTCGCGCCGCCCCCTTCGTTTTCGCCCCGATTGTTTGTGACTCCCATAGGCTTCTTGCGCACTCTGCTGACATTCGCCTGCATCTGGGTTCCGCTCATCTGGCTAGAGGAATCCTCGATCGATGGTCTTGGTGCGCTGGTCGCGCATGTCGCCTATTTCATCGTAGGATTCGTCTGGTTCTTCAAGGTGCTTGGCCGCTTCGAGGATGCCGGGCGGTCATCGACTCGGTACGGAACACCATTTTTCATCATCGCTCTCATCGCCTCTATGATTCCGTTGTGGCTTAAACTCAGCAACGGCTATGAAGCGCTTGCGCTGTTTGTAGCGATTCAGGTTCCGCTGGTGTTACTGCGAAGTAAGCCCCAGCCCGATTTGCCGGTTCCTCCACCAAGGGAATTGAGTGCTTTTAGAAAAAGACTCAAACAGAGAAGAGAAGAGCGCGGACTCAAGAGAAAGACCGCGAAACCATTCTTTGTCCTTCCGCACGCGTTCCTGCGCCGTCTGCTGGTGATCGGATGCCTCTGGGCTCTGTTGATTAGTGTGGAGCATGCCTCTGACAACTGGGTCGGTGTGCTGTTTGCTCATTGCGGCTATTTCATCTTGACCTTTGCCTGGATCATGAATCTGGATGGCCGCTTTAAAGATGCGGGTTGGGCGCATGATTGGTACGGTTCACAGTTTGTCCTCCTAGTCTCCGTAGCGTCTCTGATGCCAGTTGCTTTTCATTGGGTCAACGGATATGGCGCACTCGCGATCTTCGTTCTCATCCAGACTCCGATTGTGTTTCTGCCAAGCAAGCCCAGACCTGAAGAGCCTTTACCAGAGAGTTCCGGCTCCGATGAGAATGAGGAGTGTCTTCGTGATCCGTGGGAAGGAATTCGTGTCAAACACGCGGAGGACGAGGCGGGAATTGCCTACCAGCAGCCGGGCAGTGGTTTCGTGAGAGAGCGCGGTCTCGGCGTCTCCAATTGGGTTCCAAAACGAAGGCGGTATTGACAATGGTGGAATCCAAATCATGCGCCGCATAACCTGGCTCTTGTTGCTGCTCTTCGCCTTTGTTGTTCCATGGGAATACTCCCTGGACCTGGGGGAACCGCTGGGCAACATCGCGCGCATCATCGGCTTGTTGCTGCTTCTCACGGCGATTCCGGCTGTTCTGCAATCCGGCCGGCTGGGCTCTCCGGGAGCGATGCTATGGCTGGTCCTGGCCCTGTATCTCTGGTTCTGCTGCACCTATTTCTGGAGCATTGAACCGCTCGCGACATTAGCCAGAATGAGCGGCTTCCTTCAAGAAATGATGGTTGTCTGGCTGGTCTGGGAGTTTGCGGCGAGTGCCGGCGACCTGCGTGCGCTGATGCGAGCCGTTGTGGCCGGCTCGTGGGTGCTGGCCCTGTTGACCCTGGCCGACTTTGTCACGGCCGAGGCCTTTGCCAATCAGATTCGATTTGTAGCCGAGGGCCAGGACCCCAACGATGTGGCCCGCTTCCTTGATCTGGCCTTCCCATTGGCCGCGCTGCTCTTCAACAGCGAATGCCGCAGGTACTGGCGGCTGCTGGCTGCGGGCTACCTGCCGCTGGGCTTCATCGCAGTCTTGCTTACGGCCTCTCGCGGAGGGTTTCTGGCAGCCGTGGTCGCGATAGCCGGCAGCGGCCTTCTGCTTGTGTACGGCCATCCCAAGAGGCTGCTGGCCGGCGCTCTGGTATTGCCAGGGCTTGCGGCGATGCTCTGGTATATCGTTCCACCCGGAACGATTGGCCGGCTGGCCACCATCGGCGAGCAGCTTCAGCGTGGCGACCTCAACCAGAGGCTCAACATCTGGCAGGCCGGCTTGCACGCCTTTGTCCGCGCACCGTTATTCGGCACTGGGGCAGGTTCGTTCGTAAGCGCGGCCGGCCTGGCTCCCATCGATACGGCGCACAACACGGCCCTCTCGATTGCTGTGAGCGGCGGGCTCGTTGCGCTCTTCCTGGCAACGGCCATCGTGGCTTCAGCGATCTGGTCCATCGCGCAACTCCAGGGCCCGCTCAAGTGGGCGCTGGTCACTGCGCTGCTGGTCTGGTTCATCACTTCGCTGGTATCCACAGTCGAGGAGAGCCGCAGCACATGGCTGCTGCTGGGCATGATTGCGCTGGCTGGGCGGCTGGCCGCCGGCCAGCCGCAACTACTTGCGGTATGCTTTTCTCCCGCCGAGCATCGAACTCTTTCCGAGCCAATCCTGTAGACTGGCGGTTAACTCAGCCAGCATGTTCTCACTCCCCCCAATCGCGAAGCTCGTTAGAGGCGGCAGCGTCAATCGCCGCATCTTTCGTGCGGCGGTGTCGGTCACGGTGGTTGGGATTCTCGTTAAGCTCGTCGCCACATTCAAGGAGTTCACCGTCGCCGGAGTCTACGGCCGTTCCGACGCCATGGACGCGTTTCTCGCGGCCTTCCTCATTCCCAACCTGCTCATCAACCTCATCTCCGAATCGATGAACCAGGCGCTCGTGCCCACATTGATCCGGGTGCGAGAGCACGAAGGCCACGACCGCGCCCAGCAGCTTCTCTCAAGCTCCATGCTCTGGGTTTGCATGCTGCTCACCGCGGCATCAGCGGTCATGGCTCTGTCCGCACGCGGCTTTTTTCCCCTGATCGCCTCGCACTTTCCGCCGGAAAAACTCGTCCTCTCGATCCGGCTCTTCTACGCGCTGCTGCCGGTCGTGCTGATCACCGGCATCGCCACCAACTGCACCGCAGTTTTAAACACCTTCGACCGCTTTGCCTGGCCGGCGTTGGCTCCGGTGGCAACTCCGGCGATCGTCATCGCGGGAGCCCTCTTGCTGAGCGGCCGCCTTGGCATCTGGGCGATGGTTTACTCCACGCTGGCCGGCGCTCTCGTTCAAGCTGTCGCGGTCGGGTGGATGATGGACTCTCACGGCTATCGCTTTCGCCTCTGGTGGCACGGAGCGACCGAGTCGACACGCGAAGTGGCGCGCCAGTATGGCCCGGTGCTGCTCAGTGGCATCGTGGCCTCCGGCGGCCTGCTCGTGGATCAGTCCATGGCCGCTATGCTGCCTGCCGGAAGCGTCTCAGCGCTGGCCTATGCCAATCGCTTTGTTGGCGTTGTGATGACCCTGCTGGCCGGTGCGGTTTCTTCAGCCATCGTCCCGCATTTCTCGCGCATGATCGTTCTCGGCGATTGGGCCGGCTGCCGCCACACGCTGCGCACCTGGGTCCGGCTTACGGCGCTTGTCTCGACACCCATCGCATTGGCTCTTATTTCCGGAGCGCACCTGCTCATTCGTCTCACATTTCAGCACGGCGCTTTCGGACCGCGCGACACGGCCCTCGTCACGCCGGTGCTGGCCATGTACGCCATTCAGATTCCATTCTTTGTTTCCAGCCGCGTCTTCTACCGGTTCCTGATCGCCATGCGCCGCACCGACTTGATCTTCTACTGCGGCGCATTGAATTTAGCGCTGGATATTGTGTTGAATCTAATCCTCATGCGTTGGTTCGGCGTGGCCGGAATCGCGCTCGCCACTTCGCTGTGGACTGTGAGCACCTTTATTTTCCTCTGGTATTGGGCCTGGAAACTGCTTCCCAAAGCGTCTCCCGATCAGAGATAAAGCCGCAGCCTGCCGAGTGGCCAGATCCGCTGATTCGTTCGGCGCCGGGGGAAAATAAAACCGTACCCTCATTTCCTCTGTTTGTGGGGTCAAAAGTTGTTAGATTTAGATTCATGTGTCCTAGTCTCCAGACCGGCCCGCGTCACTCGCCTAGAAGGGCGTTTTTTCGCACGGGGCTTCGGGGAAAGATGCTGCTTCTTCCCCTGGTCGCCGCCACCTACTTCATGGTTTCCGGCGGGCCCTACGGTATTGAAGACATTCTGGGCGGCGCGGGCTATGGCATCGCGATTCTCATTCTTCTGGTGCTGCCGTTTCTATGGAGTCTGCCCACGGCGCTGATGGTGGGCGAACTGGCCAGCGCGATTCCCGCCGATGGAGGTTTCTACGTCTGGGTGCGGCGTGCGATGGGGCCTTTCTGGGGATTTCAAGAGGGCTGGCTTTCGCTGGCGGCCAGCATCTTCGACATGGCGATTTATCCGGCTCTTTTCGTGAGCTATCTGGGCAAGCTCGACCCCTCGCTCACCGCTGGCTGGGGCCGATTCGGATGGGCTCTGCTGGTGATCGTGGTCTGCGCGGCCTGGAATCTGCTGGGCGCGCCTTCGGTGGGCAATGGCTCCATGGTGTTGTTTGTGCTGCTGCTGTCGCCGTTTGCCGTTCTGGCGTGGCTCGGCTTCTGGCATGGATTCGCATTTCATCCCGCTGTGCAATGGACTCAGGCACACACGCAAGGGGGGATCGCGATCGCCATTCAAGTGGCCATGTGGAACTACATGGGCTGGGACAATGCTGCCACCGTGGCCGACGAGGTCGAGAACCCGCAGCGCAACTATCCCCGCGCCATGGTCATGGCTACGATCTTGGTCGCGGTCGGCTACCTCATTCCCCTCGGCGCCATGGCGGCTGCCGGCATCTCGGCCGCGAGTTTCTCAACCGGCGACTGGGTGGACGTGGCCGTCGTCCTGGGAGGGCCGCTGCTGGGGTTGGCGGTGGTTGCCGGGGGCGCCATGAACGGACTCGGCATGTTCAACGCCCTGGTGCTGAGTTACACACGCGTGCCGATGGCCATGGCCGAGGACGGAATGCTGCCCAAGATCCTTGCCCGCTGCAACCGCCACCGCGTGCCGTGGGTAAGCGTGCTGCTGTGCGGAACGGCATGGGCCGCGGCGCTGAGCATGACCTTCGAGCGGCTGATCTCGATCGATCTGGTTCTCTATGGCTCGAGCCTGATGCTGGAGTTTGTGGCGCTTGTGGTTTTGCGTCTCCGCGAGCCGGGACTGAATCGGCCTTTCAAGGCTGGAAATCTCGCCTGTGCTTGTGCGCTGGGCGTGGGGCCTGCGGTGCTGATTGGCTACGCATTGTACGCAGCGCGGGCAGAGAAGATCGGCTCCATCTCCGCGCTGGTGCTGGCTGCCTTGGTGGCGCTGCTGGGACCGGCCGTCTACTGGCTGATGGCCGCTCCACTGGCGCGCCAGCGGCGTGCTGCATCGACGGCGATTGAGCCGGTGGTGGAGTACGGCGGGGAGAGCTAAAGCGATGAGCTTTTGAAAGAGACCCATCGCGCCGCGCCAGCCTGTGCGACAACTCAGCGAGGCATTTCCTCAAAGCTTCGATCGATCAGCTCTTCATAGGCCTTGATCGCACGGTCCATGCGGAACTTCTCGACAAAGTCGTGGGCAAAGCGCTCATCCGGTGCGACACTTCCAAGTGCGGCAAGCAGGGAAGCAGCCAGGGCTTCTGCTGAGACCTCAGTTGCCAGCCACACTCCCGGCTGATCGCGCAGCAGTTCCACCAGCCCCCCCAACGCTGGCAGGGCAACTATCGGCAGACCTGCGGCTGCAGCCTCCAGCAGGGCGTTGGGCAGGCCTTCGTGCCGGGAGGGAAGCACAAACAGTGTTGCCTTTGGGAAGCACGCCCACGGAGACGCCAGGTGGCCTGCAAAGCGCACCGCGGTGTCGAGTCCCAATGCGCGGCACTCGGCCTTGAGCCGCGCCTCCTCCGGGCCTGTACCGGCAATCAGAAGAGTGGCCTCGGGAACCTGTCTTCGCAGCAGGGCCAATGCCTGCAGCATTAGATCGAAGCCCTTTTCCCGCGAAAGCCGTCCCACGGCCAGCAGATGCGGTCCATCGTCGGGCCAAAGATCCAGGCTCTCGCCGATGAACTCTCGAATCTCTTCCAAATCCACCGGATTCGGAAGCACTGCGAGCCGGCTCTGCTGAAGCTCAAGTTCTCCGGCGAGATCGTCTGCCATCGCTTGTGTCTGGCAGATCACGCAGTCCGCATTGCGGTACAACCTGCGGTAGAGCAGCCGGGTGTACCAAGGCTGCCATCCCAACGCCAGTGAAGCCGAAACGGTCCCATTCTGCCGCAGCAGAACGCGTGTTCTTCGCGGAAAAAACGGGCGCAGCAGCAGTACCAGAAAGTTCAGATGAAACATCCCCGAGAGAATAAGGTCCGGTTTCAGCCGGCGAATCAACTTGAGCAATTTAAAGGCTCCGGCTCGCACTCTCGACGCGCCCAGAGGATGAACGCGAACCCACGGTGGCAGCATCTCTGCGCCCGTTTCAGTCTGCGTGATCACGCCCAGATGCACTTCGTATTTCTCTTGATGGAGCCCTCGCGCCAAAAGTGAAATCACCCGCTCCGCTCCGCCTCCGCCAAGATGAGGAATCAGCAAAAGAATCCTCGGACGCGGATATGCGGGCATGGGTATAACCTCGGGAGTTTCAGCGAGTATAGTTCCAGCGCCCATGCTCATTCTTAATTCGCGCCTTCTTTTCCTGTGGAAAAGTTCCTCTTGACAGATGAAAGGCCACTAATGCTTCCTGAGCGTACTGCATCTCACTATCTCCAACAGTAATTCAGACCTACAGGTTACAACTGTGTTGTCACGGGGGAGCGGCTGAGGCGGGGAACGAAAGTCGACGTTCCTGGGCGTGGGGCCCGGCAGAACGTCTAGCAAGCATGAACTTTCGAAACCCTTGAGCACCTTTCCAAAGGCGTTACCGATTCCAGTTTCATATCGGGACACTTCGTTCCTTTTGGGGAGGGGCTCGTGTTCAACCGCTGTAAGAAGATTGCAGATGCCGGTTTTCTGCCTACATTCTGGAGTGTGCGCAACCGCTTTTCATTCCGGGCCGATCGCCCGGTTCCGATTTCCCATGCGGTCCAGAGCCCGCACATGGTCGTCGGCATCACCAGCGCCCAGACCTGCCTGGTCCTGCGCGGCCGCCTGCGCGCGCTGCGCGAGGCAGGCTTCCGCATAACGCTGGTTTCAGATCCCGGCGAGTTGCTTACCTGCACGGCCGCCCAAGAGGGTGTCGATGCTGTTGCGATTCCCATGCGACGCGAGATCGCGCCGATTGCAGACCTCGTGGCTCTGCTGCGCCTATGCTGGCTGCTCTATCGACTCAAGCCCGATCTGACAGAATTCAGCACACCCAAGGCTGGATTGCTTGGCTCAATTGCTGCAATGCTCTGCCGTGTACCGGCGAGGGTATATTTCCTGCGAGGCCTCAAGCTCGAAACCTGCACCGGGATCAAGCGCCGCATTCTGCTGGCATCTGAGAAGCTGGCCTCAGCCTGTTGTCATTCCGTTCTCTGCAACAGTGAAAGTCTGCGCGACCAGGCGCTCGCGCTGGGAGTGGCGCCGGAGAGCAAGCTGTGCCTTTTGGGCGGCGGCAGCAGCAACGGTGTCGATGTGGACAGGTTCCATCCAGGGCCGGGCAGCTTGCGCAACCGGCTCGGCCTGCCGCTGGATGCTCATGTGGTGGGTTTTGTGGGGCGGTTAACCCGCGACAAGGGCGTGCCGGAACTCATTGAAGCCTTCGACGCCATCCTGGCCGCAAGGCCCAACGCGCATCTGCTGCTGGTAGGCTGGTTCGACGCCTCCGAGGATGCACTTGACTTTGCCTTGCGCGCCCGCATCGAGAGCCATCCTCGCATCCATCGCACTGGATACGTTGCCGACACTGCGCTCTATTACCGTGTGATGGATGTCATGGTCCTGCCGACATGGCGGGAAGGGTTTCCCAACGTTGTGCTCGAGGCTGCCGCCACCGGGATTCCCGTCGTGACCACCCTCGCCACTGGCTCCCGCGATGCTGTGGTGCCGGAGGTGACCGGACTGCTGATCCCGCCCGGATACCCAGTGGCCATTCGCGAGTCCGTGCTTCAATTGCTGTCGAACCCGGAGCGCCGCCGCCGCATGGGCCTGGCTGCGCGTGCGTGGGTTCTCGACCACTATGTCGACGCTCACGTCCTTGGGCGGACGGCACACTATTACATGGGTCTTCTCAACCCGAATTTAGCGAAGACCACAAGAAGCAACCCGATACCCGCCGAATCTGTACCTGCGACAATCTGCTGAGAGGTACCTTCGTGCTTTTCATCGATGAAGGCGAGCGTCGATCACGGTTGCAAATGGGGAAGAAAAGCCACGCCCGGCGCGTTCCCATCCGCCGGGGGCGCTTGAAGCGTATGCGCGCCAGCCTCGGCTGCGGGCAACACGACAAAATCGGGCCTAATTCCCAGCAATAGCGTAGCCGCAACGGCCAGCAGCAGAGCTGCGACCACAGCGACGCCCACCCGCGGTGCGGGAGCGGCGGATTTCTCGTCGGACGGACGCTGAGCCGCAACCAGGGCCAGGCGCAGATAATAGGCCGCGGCCACGCCGGAATTCAGCAGGCCGATGATCGCCAGCCAGATGGCGCCGCCGCCAACCGCCGTTGAAAACGATACCAGCTTGCCGAAAAACCCGCCCGTGAAGGGAATGCCGACCAGAGAAGCCAGAAAGAAGATCAGCAAGCTGCCCAGTAGCGGCGAGCGGTAGACGAGTCCGCGAAAATCGTCGATCAGCGGCAGCTTCTCGTCGTATCCGCTGGCAAGCGTGATCACGGCAAAGATACCCACATTCATGGCAGCATAGGCCGCAATGTAGAAGCTGGCGGCGGCGATTCCGTCCTTCTCGAGGCCCGCGAAGGCGGCAAGCAGGTAGCCGGCATGGGCGATTGATGAGTAGGCCAGCATGCGCTTCACATTCTTTTGGCGCAGCGCGGCCAGATTTCCAACCGTCATCGAGAGCACGGCTACCACCCACAGCAGCGGCTCCCAGACCGAGCGCAGCGAAGGCAGCATTTCGTAGACCACGCGCAGCAGCAGAGCAAAGGCGGCCGCCTTCGGCGCGGTGGACATCAGCGCTACTACCGGCGATGGCGCGCCCTCATACACATCCGGGGTCCACACGTGGAAGGGCGCGGCCGAGACCTTGAAGAGAATGCCCACCAGCATCAGCCCCAACCCTGCAACGATGAACGAGTGATTCTCTGCCGCGGGCGCGAGACGCGCAATCTCGTAGATCTGCGTCGTGCCTGTGGCGCCAAAGATCATGGCTATGCCATAAAGCAGGAAGGCGGTGGCAAAGGAGCCAAGCAGAAAATACTTGATCGCCGCTTCGGGCCCGCGTCCTGTCTCTTTGCGATAACCGGCCAAAACATAAGTGGCGATGGACGAGATTTCGAGAGCAATAAAGACGACCAGCAGCTCGACCGCGCCGGTCAGCAGGCACATGCCCACCGCGCCGAAGACGATCAGCGCGTAGAACTCGCCCTGGTGGTGGCTCTCTTCGGGCAGCGTGTCGAGCGATAGCAGCAGCGCAACGAGGACGAGGCCGCAGATAAGCACGTGGAAGTAGACCGTGAAGACGCTGGTCTCCACCGTTCCTGAGAAGCCTGTTCCCTCGGGAAGTGACAGCTGCCAGAGGCTGCCCCAGATCGCGAGGGTCGCCCCCAGAGCAGTCACCCAGCCCAGCCATCGGCGTCTCCAATCGGAGGGTAGGGTCGCGTCGATCAGCATCACCAGCACGCCGGTCAGAGTGAGAATGACCTCGGGAAGGATGCGGAAAATATCGGGAAAAGAATTCACCGCTGGCCCTCCGCATCATTGGTCTTCCCGGATGGGGTTGAATCATCAAGGGCTGGCATCGCGAACGGAACCTGAGCTACGCGAAGGGGCGGTCGAAGAACCTGCGGTTGCTTATCGACAAAATGCACTCCCTGTTCGATCGCTGGCAGCCAAAACATCGGCGCAATGCCCATGACCAGCATTAGCGCTGCCAGCGGCCACAAGATGGCCATCTGGCCCAGGCCTAGGTCTTGCGCGGGCTTCAAACCGGTGAGCCGATTCTCCGGCCCAAAGAAGAGCTGCTGCACCAGCCAAAGCATGTAAGCCGCACCCAAGATCGCGCCCAGCGTAGCCGCAACTGCCCATCCTTTGCTGACGCCGGTGAAGGTACCGAGCAGAACCAGAAACTCACCCACAAAGCCGCCGAGCATCGGCAGCCCGATCATCGCCAGAGCCGAGAAGACAAAGAATGTCGCCGTGCGGGGCAGCTTAGCGGCCAGCCCACCGTACGCGCCGATCTCGCTGGTGCGGTAGCGGTCATAGAGCACGCCCAGCAAAAGGAACAAAGCGCCGTCCACCACGCCGTGGTTGAGAATCTGATAAACCGCACCCTCCCAGCCTGTCATGGTCAGACCATAAATGCCCAGCGTGATCAGACTCAGATGGCTTAAAGCCGCAAAGGCCATCAGCTTCCAGAAGTCGCGCTGCACCAACGCGAGACAAGCTCCGTAGAGAATACCGATGACCGCCAGCCCCACCATCACTGGAGCTACGTCCCGCGCCTCTGCAGGAAACAGACCGATGTGAAAACGCAGCATCGAGTAAAGCCCCAGCTTGCCGGCCACGACCATCGCCAGTGCCACGGGCGCCTCGCTGAAGGTGTCAGCGAGCCATCCATGCAGTGGGAAGACCGGCACCTTGACGGCGAAGGCGAAAAGAAACGCGAGTGCAACCCAGAACATTTCGTAGACCGGGAAGCTGCCGTGCGCAGTCAGGATTTGCAGCGTGGTGTAGTCGAAGCTTCCGGTGCGAGAGTAGAGCCACAGGATCGCCACCAGCAGCGGCGCGGATGGAATGAAAGTGAAGAGGAAAAACTTGAGTGCGGCTCTGGGTCCGTCCTTGCGTCCGTACATCGCGATCAGGATGGCCATCGGCACCAGCGACAGCTCCCAGAAGCCGTAGTACAAAATCAAATCCAGCGAAATGAATACGCCGAACATGGCCGTCTGTTGCACCAGGAAGAGCGCGAAGAACAGCTTACGCCGCTCCTGGATTGCATTCCAACTGGCCACGACGCCCACCGGGGCAAGCAACCCAGTCAGGACAACCACCCAAAGGCTCAACCCGTCCACGCCCACGTGGTAAAAGATCCCGTGGGTCTCGGCCGAACCTTGCGATAACTCGATCCACATCCGGTTGACTACAAACTGGAATCCACTTTGTCCGGCAACAAAATGCGCGGGCAGATGCAGCGTCAAGCCAAAGGTGGCCAGCGAGACAAGCAGCGCCATCCAATTGGGCAGCTTCCATCGGTCTGGCGTGAGCAACACAAGCGCCGCTCCAGCCAGCGGAAGCAGCAGGATCAGCGTGAGAATCGATTGGTTTATCTCTATCGCCGTCATTCTCTCAATGCCCCGCCACTTTCCAGACAAACGCCATAGAGGCTGGCCAGACTGTAGTCCACGGTACCAGCAGGAAGAGCAGCACAGCCGCCGCACCCGCAGCTAGCCACGCCGCATAGGAGCGCAGATTGCCCGATTGCCAGCGTTGCAAGATCGCGCCGGCAAGCATCGCAACACCGCCGAGCAGCCAGGCGATCCCACCCAGAATTCCCACATCCACAACCCAGTTTAGGATGTACTTCGAAAAACCGAGCAGCGGCTTGACCACCGTTGCGCCATAGAACTCGTCGACATAATACTTGTTGACCAGCAACTTGTAGCCGCCAGAAAAAACGCCGGCCATACGTGCCGGCAGCCTGGACTCCTCGCCGTAGAGCAGAACGGCGCACGCCCAACCCAGCAATGCCAGGACGACGGCAATCACGCTCAGGACCAGTTCCGTCTCCTCGCTGCCGCTCGCCGCGACTCGTGCCCCAAAGACCGGAGCCAGAAAACCGCTGAACCGTTCCATGTTGATCCAGCCATTCGCAGGTTCAATCCCGATCCAGCCGCCGCAGATCGAAAGTAGTGCGAGAAGGACGAGAGGCACGCGCATCGACCAGGGACTCTCATGCGGATGAGCAACCTCGCTGCGCGACTTACCCAAAAAGGCCAGATACCAAAGCCGGAACATATAAAACGAAGTCAGCATCGCTGTAAATAGTCCGACGCCGTACAGCACTCTGCCGTTCGGCCCTTGCAAAAAGGCCGCATAAAGAATCGCATCTTTTGAAAAGAACCCGGCGAAAGGAGGGAACCCGGCGATGGCCAGCACGCCGACGGTCGTTACCGCAAATGTAAATGGCAGCTTCTTCCACAAGCCGCCCATCTTGCGCAGATCCTGCTCGCCGCCTAGCCCATGAATGACCGAGCCCGCCGCGAGGAAGAGCAGCGCCTTGAAGAAGGCGTGCGTCATCAGGTGAAAGATCGCCGCCGAGTAAGCCGCCACGCCGCAGCCCAGAAACATGTAGCCAAGCTGCGAGATCGTCGAGTAAGCCAGCACGCGCTTGATGTCGTTCTGCACCAGAGCGATGGTCGCAGCGAATAGTGCCGTTGCCGCGCCGACAATCGCCACGACACTCAGTGCAAAAGGCGAGTGGTCAAACAGTACATGAGTCCGCGCGACCATGTAGACGCCCGCCGTGACCATCGTCGCCGCGTGGATCAGCGCGGAGACCGGCGTCGGGCCCTCCATTGCATCCGGCAGCCAGATGTATAGCGGAAGCTGCGCGCTCTTGCCCGCTGCGCCCAACATCAGGCAGAGCGCGATCACCGTGACCACGCCGCCGTTCCATCCGGGGTCCATGCCGAGCTTGGTGGCAATTTCTGTGAATGTCAGCGTGCCAAAGTTGGCTACCAGCAGGAACATCGCGACCAGAAACCCGACATCGCCGATGCGGTTGACGATGAAGGCCTTCTTGCCCGCATCCGCAGCCGATTTCTTATTGAAGTAGAAACCGATCAACAGATACGACGCGAAGCCGACGCCCTCCCAGCCGACAAACATCAGCAGCGCGTTGCCGGCGAGCACCAGCACCGTCATGAAAAATAGAAAGAGGTTCAGGTAGCTGAAGTAGCGCGCGTAACCTTCGTCGCCCTTCATGTAGCCGACGGAGTAGACGTGAATCAGAAAGCCGACGCCGGTGACGATCAGTAGCATCACCAACGAGAACTGGTCGAGGACAAAGCTGAAGTCGACATGCAGCGTGGGGATGCTGATCCAGGGAAGCGGGCAGGTTTCCGTGTACGGAAGTGCGACTGAGAAAACCGACCCGTGACCCGTGGCCCGCAGCATCACGGTGGGAACCAATGTGGACAAAACTTCCAACAGCACCACGCCGAATGCCGCCAGCGGAGCCAGTAGAGCCACAATCGTGACGAGCCACTTAGGCAACCGCCGTCCCAGGATTCCATTGACGAGGAACCCTACGAAGGGCAGAAGCGGAATGTACCAAAGATGAAGGTTTTCGATCATAGTTTCATCAGGTCGATGCGGTCGACGGCCAGGGTTGCGCGCGCGCGGAAGACGGCGATAATGATGGCCAATCCCACCGCAGCCTCCGCCGCGGCCACCATCATTACAAAGAAGACGAAGATCTGCCCCTTCACCGCGTGCCACTGGTGCGCGAAGGTTACAAATGAGAGATTCACGCCGTTGAGCATCAGCTCAATCGACATGAAGACAGTGATCAGGTTGCGCTTGAAAAGAAATCCCACCACGCCCAGCGAAAACAGTGCCGCGCTCAATAATAGATACCAGCTCAACGGGACTTCCTGCATGAAAAAGGAATTCATTTGTCTCCCGTCCTTTCTCCATCGCCATTGCCACGGCTGGCAAGCGCAACAGCGCCCAGTATGGCAATCAGAATCAGCACGGAGGTTACTTCGAACGGCAGAAGAAGCTTGGTAAAGAGCACCGCGCTCAATTCTTCTGTTGTCGTAATACCGTCACTCAGCCTCGCCACACCCAGTCCCTGCGCATGCAGAATCACTGTAGCGATCAAGGCCAGAATGGCGACAACCGCGGGAAAGCCCACCCTTCGCGCAGCGCGGCTGCCCAGCGTGCGATCTTCACGGCCCGCGTTGAGCAGCATTACGACAAAGGTGAAGAGCACCATGATGGCCCCGGCGTAAACGATCACCTGCGCAATGGCCAGGAACTCCGCGCCCAGCATCAGATAGAGCACGGCCAGCGAAGTCATCACCACAATCAGCGACAAGGCGCTGTTGATGGGATGACTCTGGAGGAGCAGATTGATCGCTCCAGCCAGGCAAAATCCGGCAAACACGATAAACAGAATCACGTGCATCGCAAGCTCCGGGCAAGCCCGATTCTAACTCAGCGGTAAGCCAGCCAAAGGCTCGTCGCCACAATGTTCAGGATGGCTAGCGGCATCAGCCAGCGCCAGCCGAAGTTCATCAATTGGTCATAGCGAAAGCGCGGCAAGGTTCCCCGCACCCAAACATACAAAAAGAGAAAGCTAAAGACCTTGAGCACAAACCAGAAGATGGGAAACAGCGCATGAACAAAGATGTTCTGCGGCGGAGGAATCAGATCGCCGAGAGGACTGGTCCAACCGCCCAGAAACAGCAGAGTGGCCACACAGCCCACCGTAATCATGTTGCCATACTCAGCCATAAAGAACATGGCAAACTTCATCGAGCTGTACTCGGTGTGATAGCCGCCGGTGAGTTCGCTCTCTGCTTCAGGCAAATCGAAGGGCGAGCGATTGGTCTCGGCGTAGGCTGCCATCAAATAGATGAAGAACGCGACGAACTGCATTCCTCCATATTTACTCCACGGCGAGATATTCCAGGAGGCCATTCCTTGCGCCGACTGCTGCTCCACAATCACGCGCAGATTGAGCGAACCGGCGCGCAACACCACGCCTACAAGCGAGAGCCCCAGCGCCAACTCGTAACTGACCATCTGTGCCGAAGAGCGCAACGCCCCCAAGAGCGAATACTTGCTGTTCGATGACCAACCCGCCAGCGCAATGCCGTAAACACTTATCGAAGTGACACCCAGAATCACCAGCAACCCGATGTTCACATCGGAGATCTGAAAGAAGTTCAACTCGCCGGGCTTAACCAGTCCGCCTGGGCCGACGTTGGGCTCGCCGAAGGGGACAACTGCTATTGAAATGAGCGCGCAGCCGAGCGCGATAATCGGAGCCATCAGATAGAGAGGCCGATAAACGCCGGTGGGAATGATGTC
>JBEKOA010000077.1:0-20553 GCA_049522255.1 Occallatibacter sp. | reverse complement strand
TTTTGACTTTTGATTGTTCTTCCTCATTTCCTCCAATATCTCCGTAAAAGCACCAAGAAAGATCTTCCCCTCACTTGTGTCGTTAAGGAAGCGAATGTGCGATGCCCAAATACTCCTACTTTTGAGAATGCCAAGCAAACCCTCTTGAGTTGTGTAGTGATAAAGCAACTCCGGCTGAGCTTGGCTTATCGTTTGTCTCTGCTCTTGCTCTTCCACGTTACTTCTCCTCTTGCATTTCCCCGAGAACCATAACAATCTGCTTGCGTAGCTTCTCATTCCGTAGATTTGAGCGAAGGGGATAGACGGGTAACGGCCAGCAAAGTCGGGACCCGCTTCAAGCAGATTCTTGGCCGCCTCGCCAATGATCTCAATGTTGCGTACGACGGCATCCTGCAACATCTGACTGGCAGAGAAACCTTCTTCGTTCACCCCCGCCGTGTACTGAAGGATCCGATCTATGGCCTCCAGCATATGGAGGAGATAGTCCTTGGAGCGGAATTCGTGTTTGTTCACAGCGAAGTCGCCTCAGCCAGGACCTTGCTCCGGAATCGGGGATGAAGCTCTCCGGGCGTACGCAGATCAACCTTGATTCCAGTAGCTTCCTCAAGCTGTATTTGCAGACTCGCCATGGTCAGCAGGCTGGCGCGCGGCGCGGGGTCAACGAGCAGGTCCAGATCGCTGCCCTCCTGGTCGTCGCCGTGCAGCACCGACCCGAAGACGCGCGGATTCGCCATGCCCGCTTCAAGCACAAGCTGGCGGATCGTCTCCCGATGCTTTGGCAAAACCTCAGACGGCCTCATGTCAACCTTCTCCCTCGACTGATCCCAGTTTACCGCCAACTTCAACAATCGGCGGGCAAATCCTTTGAATCGAGTGATGATATAGGACCATCCATTTCTTGCGGAGAGCGTATCCTCTCCAGTGCAGAGCCGTGAATGCGCTCCCCGGCTCAACTCATCCCCTGCTTCATCCCAACTCGAATACCTCAATTCAAGGAGAACTGCATGAAGATTGTCACGATGATCGCTCGCTATCTTCTGGGGCTGATGTTCCTCGTCTTCGGCCTGAACATGTTTCTGCATTTCATTCCCATGGGGCCCATGCCGACAGGGTTGGCCGGGCAGTTCGCCGGGGCTCTGTTTGCCTCGCACTACTTTTATGTGGTGGGCGGAATTATGGCGATCTCCGGAGCTCTGTTTCTGGTGAACCGGTTTGTCGGGCTGGGACTGACGCTGCTCGGACCGGTCCTCTTCAACATCCTCGTCTTTCATCTGCTGATGAACCCGAGCGGCATTGGGACGGGAGCCTTCGCGACGCTACTTTGGTTTTTGGTCGCCTGGGAGCATCGGACCGTCTTCGCAAGGCTCTTTGCCGCGCGGCTTGCCGAATAGAGGCAGTCCGGTTGGAGATGCAGGGCCGCTGGCTACAATCAAGCTAGCGATGATCCAGTACCTCTATCTCGGCCGGGTCGACTATGACGAAGGCCTCCACCTCCAGGCTGAGGTCGCCGGTCTCGTCGCCGAGGGCCGCCTGCAAAACGTCCTGCTCCTGGTCGAACACCCTCCGGTTCTGACCCTGGGACGCAACGCCAGCCGCTCCAACATTCTGGCAACCGGCGAGCGGTTGGCCAGTCGCGGCATCACCGTCCACGCGATCAATCGCGGCGGCGATGTGACCTATCACGGACCGGGGCAGTTGGTCGGCTACCCAATCTTTGATCTGCGCACCCTCCGCAACCCCAACGGCAGCCGCATGGGTCCAGTGGATTTTGTTCGCGGAATGGAAGAGGCGCTGATTCGCGTTTGCCTTGGCTTCAGCGTCCCTGCCGGTCGCATCTGCGGCTTGACTGGCGTTTGGTGCGGCCTCTCAGACAAGTCCAGCGGACCAGCGCGCAAGATCGGCGCCATCGGCATTCACGTCGCCCGCGGCATCACCTCCCACGGATTCGCCCTCAATGTGACCACAGACCTCAATGACTTCGCGCTCATCGTCCCCTGCGGTCTTACCGGCCACGCGGTGACCAGTCTCGAAAAAGAGGTTCACGGCCCAGAAGCCTTGCCCTCGCTCGAAACCATCGCGCACCAGGCAGCGCGCCACTTCGGTCAGGTCTTCGGCGAGCAGGTGAACGCGGTCGGGAGCCTGGAAGACTTGCGCGCTCAGGCCGCAATTACTTCCGCACCCCCCCAGCAAGCCCCGCCCCAATTCCCGGCCGAAGATACGCCCCTCCAAATCCCGCCGGAGATCGATCGCCTGCGGGGCAAGCCCGATCCCCCGATCCGCGCCTGAAGGCCCCGTTCTCACCGAGCCCAATCTGCGTGCCGCAACCACCGCCCCATGCGCCGCGATTTATAATCCGGCAGGAACCGGACGCGCCAGAGCGTCCTTCACCGCGGAGAGAACTCCATGCCAACCGACGTGATCATGCCTCAGATGGGCGAGTCGATCTTTGAGGGCACCATTACCAAGTGGCTCAAGAGCCCCGGCGACCCCGTCGAAAAGGATGAGCCATTATTTGAGATTTCGACCGACAAGGTAGACGCAGAGATTCCCTCGCCCGTGGCTGGCGTGCTCACTGAGATCAAGGTTCCCGAAGGCGCAACCGTCGAAGTCAACACGATTGTCGCGATCATCGGTGGCAAGGCTGCGGTTCCAGCTCCCGCCGAGCCAACATTTACATCGCAAGCGCCGATCCAAGCTTCCGCCGCTTCCTTCGCGCCACAGGCGCAGTTGGCCACACCGCAGGTGTCGCAGTTGGCCGCGCCGCAGGTGTCGGGTCAGCGTATACGCTCTTCGCCGCTGGTCAGGCGCATTGCCAAAGACAACAACCTCGACCTAAACCAGATCGCCGGCAGCGGCACGGACGGCCGCATCACCAAGGAGGATGTCCAGCTTTACCTGACAGAGCACGGCCCAGGAACCTCCGCACCGCAGGTGCCGCAGTTGACTGAACGGCAAGAGCCCCTCACCAGGATGCGCGCCATCATCGCCCAGCGGATGGTCGAAAGCGTGCGGATCAGCCCGCACGTCCACACCGTCTACAAGATCGACATGACCCGCATCGCCCGCCTGCGCGAGCGCGAAAAGGCCCGCTTCGAGGCCCAGAACGGCGTTAAGCTCACCTTTATGCCTTTTATCGCCGCCGCAGCAATTCAAGCTCTATCCAAGTTCCCCATCGTCAACGCCTCGATGGTAGACGGCGCAATCCACTACCACGCGAACATCAATCTGGGAATCGCTGTGGCCTTGGAATGGGGCCTGATCGTGCCCGTAGTCCGGCAGGCCGAATCGCAGAGCTTCCCGAGCCTTGCCCGCGCCATTGCGGATCTCGCCGCCCGCGCCCGATCCAAGAAGCTCTTGCCCGAAGAGGTTCAAGGGGGCACATTTACCCTCACCAACTCCGGCGTCTTCGGCGGCGAGTTCGGGACGCCGATCATCAATCAGCCTGAGTCGGCGATCCTGGCCATCGGCGGTCTGCGCAAGGAGCCGGTCGTGCTCACCGATCCCGAGGGCAACGATACGATTGCGATTCGCTCGATGCAGCACTTCTGCCTGGGCTTCGACCACCGCATCATCGACGGCGCCGACGCCGGCAAGTTCATGTTCGAGTTCCAGCGCACGCTGGAACGCTGGGACAAAGAGATCAGTTGATGAAATCAGTGCAGGCGGTCCGCCGCCTACTCGTGCTTCGCCCACGGGTCATAAGTCCCCGCGCTCCAGCTATGCCCCTCGGGATCTTTCACGGTAAACTCGCGGCTTCCATACGGTGTGTCCTGAATCTGCCGGATCACCACCGCCCCCGCGGCTACCGCGCGTGCATAGGCAGCATCTGCGTCCGGCACAACAATATAGCAACTGCGCGTCTCAATGCCGCCCAGTTCCGCAGGAGACTTGAAACACTTGCCATACTCGTCGTCCTTGCCTGAGCCGAGCATGATCATGCCATTGCCCAGCGTCAGTGCGGCATGGTCGATCCTCCCGTTTTCGCCCTCGTAGACCGCGTGCCGTTCAAATCCAAAGACATTCGAGAGCCAGTCGATGGCGGCGGGTGCATTCCGGTAACGATGGCCGGGGACAATAGTACTTCCCATTTTGCACATGGGGAACCCTCCACGCCAACAATAGCTCAAGCCATTTCATGGGGCAATGGATTACTCTGTCCGATATGCGCTTGCCTTCAGGCGACTCTTTATTGGTGCAAATTATGACCGCGTCATTCGGCGAGGCGGCCGAGCGCGCGGGCGAGCACCTGCTTTGCAAGCCGGGCTGTTCGCAGTGCTGCCATGGGGCCTTCGTCCTCAGTCCGCTGGATGCGCTGCGGCTACGTGCAGGGATGGACATTCTGAGGGCCACTGACGCGAACCTTGCGAGAGAGGTTGAGCATCGCGCTTCCATGTGGATGGTCGAGCATGAGACCGGCTTTCCAGGTGATTTCCAGACGGGCATTCTCGGTAACTCCCAAGAGGATCGCGAACGCTTCGAGAACTTTGCCAACGAAGCGCCCTGTCCGGCGCTCGATACCGAAACCGGCCGCTGCGATGTCTATGCCTGGAGGCCGCTGACCTGCCGCCTCTTCGGTCCGCCGGTGCGCATGGGCGACGGCCAGGCTCTGGCCCACTGTGAGCTGTGTTTTAAGGGCGCCAGCGAAGCAGAAGTAGCAGTTTGCGAGATGGAGGTTCCCTTCGAACTCGAAGCAGAGCTGCTCGCCGAGATCCCGGAAAAGGGCGAGACCGTGGTGGCGTTTGCGCTCCTCGGTTGAGTGCAGCGGGCTGGTGGATTCAGCAGTCGTTATCACGATCCTGGGTGCCCAGCGTTAAACTGTTCCTTGGACCCCCTGATGCCAACACGCCCCTGCTGGGTTGAGATCTGCCCGCGCTCTCTTGAAGACAACTTCCGCTTTCTAGCCGATCTCGCCGCGCCTCATGCGGAGCTGCTGGCGATCGTCAAGGCCGACGCATACGGCCACTCGCTCTCGATCTGCGCGCCCGCTGCGATTCGCGCCGGAGCCCGATGGCTGGGAGTCACCAGTGTCGAGGAGGGCCTGGCCGCCCGCTCACTCGCTCCCGAGGCCAGAGTCCTGGTCATTTGCGGCCCATTTCCCGGTCAGGGAGCGGCGCTCGTCGAACACGGTCTAACAGCCGTAGCCTGGGAGCCCTGGCAGTTGGACGCACTCGAACGCGCTGCCCGCTCGACCGGCTCGACCCCAGGTTCGGTCCCAGTGCATCTTGAAATTGACACCGGCATGAGCCGCCAGGGAGTGCTCCCTGATCAGCTAACGAAGGTCCTAGCCCATTTTGCGCCAGGGTCGTCCCTTCGGCTTGAAGGGGTAATGACCCACCTTTTTGCCGCCGATGAGGCCGACGGCCGTGTGACCGGGGAGCAGCTCAATCGGCTGGACGCGGTGCTGGGCGAGATTGGGGCTGCCGGGCATCTGCCGGATTGGCTTAACGTGGGCAACTCTGCTGCGCTTCTGACAGGCCAGGCCGGCAGGATCGCCGCTCTCGCCGCTCGCCACGGCATGAAGGCGCTGCTCCGTCCGGGGCTGGTGCTCTACGGCCTGATTCCGCAATTCGACCCTCCGTTTCAGACCTCCCAGTCTCCCGAGTCAGACGCCCTCGCGGCAGCCCGCGCCCGGTTGCAGCCTGTGCTCGCGTGGAAGACTCGCGTCACCGGGCTTCGTTCGGTGCCCGTCGGCGCAGTCGTGGGATACAACGGAAGCTTTGTCGCGACTGAACCCATGCGGCTGGCGTTGCTTGCTGTAGGCTATGCCGATGGCCTGGACCGTCGCCTCGGCAACCGTTTCAGCCTGCTGGTTCGCGGCGAGCGCGCGCCCCTTGTGGGCCGCATCAGCATGGATCAGGCGATAGTGGACGTGACCGAGATCCCGGACGTTGCACCTGGCGACGAGGTGGTGATTCTGGGCACGCAAGGCTGCGAGACCATCACCGCCTTCGACCACGCACAGGCTGCCGAAACGATTCCCTGGGAAATCTTCACCCGCATCGGCGGGCGCGTCCCACGATGCGCTGTCTGAAGTCTCAGAACCGAATCGGCGCGGAAGAGGGGTCTTCCGCGCCGATCCTGTTGTATCCCGTGAGTTGGTGGTCGCTATTGCGTTACAGGCTGTTCCGGCAGCGCCTTGGACGGCTTGAGGTGTGGCGCGTTTGGCGGCGCCGGAGCCTTGGGAGCTGTAACAGCTTCGTTGGGCGCAACTGGCTCAGCCGGGACGGCCGGGCCTTTCTTGATGCGCACATCGCCGTTATCCGCGCTCAGCACGATCCTCATTGCGCCGGAGCCGATTTTGAAGCTAGCCGACTTGTCCTCACCATCGGTCGGGAATGTGCCATAGTCCGAGACGATGTCGCCATTGTGTGTCCGCGCATTCACTGTGGCCGAGACGTTGGGTGGCAGTGTTACTTCGACGTCGCCCTTGCTGTTCTTCGCATCCACCGCAAACGAGCCTGCCGGTTCCACTGAGATCCGTCCGTCGCGGTCTTCCACCGTGCTGTCGCCGTAGATCTGGCTCAGGTCGACGTCCTTGGAGTGCGTTGACACCCGCACCTGACCCTTGGCCTCATTGACGCGCAGATCGTCCGAGTCGAGTGTCAGGTCGCCGGGCAACTCCGCCAGCTGCAAGTCGGTCACCGAGGTGTGCAGATGCACCTGCCCGGAGATAGTCTCCAGATGCACGTCGCCGAGAATCTCACCGCTCTGTGTGACCCGGCCTTTGATCTCGGAAAAGGTCAAGTCGTTCAGATCGCCGTCGGTGACTACGTCGCCTTGGATATCGTGCGCGGAAAAATCGTGCTTGCCTTCAGAGAAGTGCGCCTCAACCGAGCCAGTAATCGAACTGAGATGAACGTCTCCGTGCGCCTTGACACTGATCCCGGTTCCCAGTCCTGCCGCTGTCACGTCGCCCTTACCCGCCTCTACCGTGACCTTGGCGCTGCGCGGAACCGTCACAGACAGGTTCAGCCGGCCGTTCGAGTTGCTTTCCGACTTTACCAGCACTGCGTTGCCGCTCACTGTAAGGTGCGGCGCTTCGGCGTCGTAGATCTTTTTTGCCTCCGAATCCGAGCCTGCATAGGCCACTTCTTGAGCCTGCACTTCGACGACCGATCCATCTCCCGCCGTGATGCTCACATCGCCGCGTGGATTCTGAATCTCTATCGCAGCGTTCACGGGAATCTCGGCGCTCACTAGCTTCTGGTCGTTTTCGTGCTCGGGAAGCCCAATCGAGTTGAAAAAATCGCCGTCATTGCCGTCCCAATGAAACCAGGGTCCCGCATGAGTCCATCCGGCCGCGCAGAAACCCATGATGGCCAGCGCGATGAGGATGCCCCCGAAGTTGCCGCCCCGTCGCACCGGCACCTCACGGCGCAGGTCCACGGCCCACTCGCCCAGCATGGCCACCCCGGCGCCGATCAGCAGCAGCGGCCACCATTTGCCATACCAAGCCCAGAAGTCGCCGCTTCCAATATGGCCGGTCAGCACAAGCAGGGCCACCACACCGGCGGCAATCAGAATAATCGGACCGACGACCGACGGAACCTTCGGGCCGTATGCGCCCTTGTAGCCTTCCTTCATCGCGTGCTGCTGGGCCTTCCAGGCCTCACGTTGCGCGCGCCATGCGGCTTTTTGCTGTTCTTTGTAAATCCTGTACTGAGTCTTCGAATCGTACGGTGGAAACGGCGGCGGCGCGCCGCCTCCCGGAGGCATATTCGGAGGTACGCTGCTCATGATTGTCCTCCCTCGGATTCATCTCCGGACCCCCGCCCATAAGTCTGCGGAGCGTTCTCCAAACTCGATCCCGATGTCGGAACCAGATTCGACCCAGGGTTTGCAACTGGCCCGGAGCCTGGGGCTGGGCCAGCATATGGCTGTCCCGGATACGCTCCCTGCGGATAGCCGTCCCCGGTGGCCAGCGCCGCACGTTCGGCCAGCATGAAGACGCCCAGCAGAATCAGCAGCAGCGGCAGAAACCATTGCCAGAAGTGGTCGAGCACGTTGAGCTGAACAAGCAGCGCAATCACTCCGATCAGCAGCAGAATTGAGGGCTTACGCAATCGGCGAATCATGATGTATTGGTTCATTTGGGGCCTCCTTGCGACTCACCGAGACGCCGGACAATCAGCCACACGCCCAGTGCGATCAGGAACAGTGGCCAGGTAAACTCCAACAGACGGCCGTGGAAGACATCCAGTTGCGCCAGCAGAAACAAGATTCCCAAGGAAATCAGGACGATAGCGCCGATCGGCTCCTTGCGCCGCCAGAACAGGGGGCGCCAATACTCCGGGTACGGGGGCGGAATCGGCGGCGCCGCGGGATCGACATAGCCGGTTGCCGGCGGCGTGAACGGGGCCTGATACGCGCCCGGAACCGGACCCGAATACGGAGTCTGATTTGCGCCCATGAACTGCCCCGCCGAAGCTTGTCCCGCGCCGGGTCGGCCTGGATTCTGCCCCCGGCCGCCCATATTCAACCAGTTGCCCACCTCATTCAATCCGAAAGGATCGGGAACCGGCTGTCCATCCCTCAGAGCCTTGGCGGTGTGGAAGGCCTCGAACGATTGGTAGAGCACCCAGGCGCCAATGAAGATGCCAAAGATCCCATTGACCTTGCTCGTGATCGACACCAGCACGGCGAAAACAATGACATGGATGAAGCCCTTTAGGAATTGGCCGTTATACATTGCGCCCACGCCGGGAATCACCCCCACCGAGCCGGCAACCCACGGGTTGGGTCCGCTAGACATTTGCGGCGCCAACGGCCGTTGATAACTCTGCCAGCCCATCCAGCATGGCTCGCAGAGGAGCTGCCCTCCAGCCGCGTTGCGCACGCAGCCGGTGCAGAGTGCCTTGCCGCAGTTCTGGCAATAAGCCGTCGCGCTGACACCACTGTGATTTACGCAGTCCATACTGTGCTCCCTTCCCGTATTTCCCGTTCGGAGCCGCCGGAATGCGCGGGACCGTGCCCACGGTGATCGCTATTTGTTGCCGGAATGGTGGATCGCTCTTGAAACGCCAGAGAAGTCTCCCAAATATCTGAATCGTTGATAGTGGGTCCAATCTCCGGCCCAACCGCCGGTTCGACGGATTGTTGCGGCGGGTCTACACGTGAGCCCCCGTCCTTGTGTGCCGGAGCCTGCTTCGACTCACCCGGTACTGCGTCTTGCCGCTTTTGCCGGTTCTCTTCGCCTTCGCCCTGTCCGCCGCCCTCAGTCGTCCTGCGCAGCTCCCGCATCCGGGTCTGCACCTCGTAAACCAGCCTCAAGTGGTCGTAGTAGCGAATGATCGGGGTCGAGGCCATAGTCAGCCTCCGCTCCATGAATGAACGCACCGCGCTCGGCCGAAGATCGGCAAAGCGCAGACTGAAGATTCGGACGCCGGTCAGGTTCAGCGTCATGGCGATCGAAAAGAAGGCCATTGCCGCGGTCATCAGCAGACGCGGCTCTGCAAATCGCCGTACGTTGCCCACCAACCCAGGACGCTGCCACGCCGGTATCATCGGAACAACGTTGCCGCCGCCGGTCGCCAGTCCATAGCCGGCTGCCTGCCCAGGCCCTGTTGCGGCAAGTATCTTGTCTACCAATCCGGCCGGCACCTCCGGCTCGGCGGCCAGGAACTCAAGCCATTCGCGGCCCCGGCGCGCCTCTTCAAACAGTGCCGTGCAGGCCGGGCAGACGGCCATATGAGAACTGAACGTTGCCTCGTCCTCGGGCTTCAGCAGCCCGTCCAGCGCGTCCGCCAAAAGTGTCTCCCACTGCCCGCAGGCCGGAGAGTTCGGAATGAATGTGCGCCCTGCCATGGTTACATCACCTCCCGTCTATTACGTTCCAGCAGCCTCGCCAGTTCCGCGCGACCCCTGCTGATGCGGGACTTCACGGTACCTTCGGGTATGCCCAGCACCTGGGCGATCTCCTTGTAATCCAGATCCTGTAAATCGCGCAGAATCACAGCCTCGCGCAGCTCGACCGAAACCCGCGCCAGCGCATCCTGCACCATCTTCGCCAGTTCCTTCTTTGCTGCCGATTCGTGCGGCGAGGGTCCATTGGCCATCAGCCGGTCCACCGGCTTCAGCTCTTCGGTATTCTCCCAGCCTTGGTCCAGTGAACCGGTAACGCGCAAGTTCTTGGTCCGGCGGAAGTTATCCACCAACAAGTTGCGGGTCATGGTAGTAATCCAAACCTGCAGGGAACCGCGCCCCAGGTCAAAGCTGGCCAGGTTCGAGTAAACCTTCAAAAAAACATCCTGTGTCAGGTCTTCGGCGTCTGACGGGTTGCCCGTGAAGCGGTAGCAAAGCCCATAGACACGCCGATGGTGGGTGCGGACCAGCTCGGCCCACGCTCCGGAATCTCCGTCCATGCAGCGGCGGACTATCAGCGTCCAGTCCTGGGTACTGTCGATCTCCAACCTGGCTGCCTCCCCGCGCGCCTGGCGGGCAACGGGCGCTAGAGCTCCGTCCGTCTGAGCGGGAACGGGTCCGGAAGCCTGGCCGTCGTGAGCCTGCTGCGGCCTTGGTGACAGGGCGTCCAGCCTCTGAACATCCCGTTCGCGCCGCAACGGCCTGGCCGGTATCGCCAGCCCCATTCCCATCCCGTTCCAGCTTAATGTACCCACGCATTGCATATTGCGTTAGTACGAACGATTTATGTGGATAGTTCCGTTTTTACCGGGGGATCGCAGCGATTCTCGGGCTGGCTGATCGGGATCGGCGACGAGCGGTCAAAAAGAATCGCCAAACCGGTCCTCCCCGCCGCGAAAGAGCACTTCGCCGAAGGCATCCCCAAAGCTCAGTATCTTGTCGGCGCTCATTAAGTTACCAAAGAGAAACTTTCTTTCGTAATACGTTTGGCGCCAGTCGGGTACAATTGCTCCGAACCGTTTTTCCGGCCCAATTCGCAGCCAACCCGTCGAAAGGATCGAACCCATGCGCAAGCTCTTGGGTCAAATGGGGGGGGGGCAATTCCAGGACCACTCCTCCGCGCCGCCACGTTTTTATTTCTGCTCTCTTCAGCTTTCTGCCACGCACAAGACCCTTGCGCCGCAGGGGCATCCATCTCTTCCATCTCCCCCACCACGTGGATTGCGGGGCAGACAACCACAGTGACCATGACGGGATTCCTCCCGGACTGTTTTTACATGGGAGTGACCGTAGGCACCGGATCGGTAACAGTAGGCGTTTATTACGACGGCCAACTTCCGGTGACCACGTGGCAGGTTCTTGCAACGCCTGATGCCAGTGACCCCACCGAGGGGGGTACCCTCCTGATAGGGGTGGAAGAATGCGATTTCAATTGTCCTCCGCTGGCCACGACCGCCGTCCAGATCGTAAACAAATGTACTGCGCCGACCATCTCATCTGTAACCCCCGACGGCTGGTGGGCAGGACAGAACAATCAGAACATCACCATCAACGGAGGTTGCTTCTTGACCTCGTCGGATACCGGCGGTCCGTCCAATGTGACCCTGACCGACGGCGCAAAGGCAGTGACACTGTACAACATAAGCGTGGCCAGCTCATCGCAGATCACAGCGACCGTGAATGTAAGCAAGAAGGCACCCGCCGAAACCGTCGCGTTGACTGTCACCAACCCATCCAGCAGCGGAGTGCCAGGAACCGCCACGGCCAGCCCCGCTCCGGTCGTATTGCCTATGCCCGTAATAACATGGAGGAACAGGACGATCAGCGGCGATACTGCACAGAACAAGAACCCATCTGTCGTGGTCGGCCAGCCGGTCGAGCTGACCACGACTCCAGCCACGCTCCCCGGCGGCTTCACGATCAACCAAAGCACTTGGGATGTGCCGGCGGCGAACATTTTGAGCTACAGCGGAGACAACAGCGGAATCACAATCAATCCGAATGTTGACTTGCAGGACACGAAAACTACCTTCTATTGGCTCTATCCCGACACCGGCCTCAACGTCACTTACGATTACTGCGCGACTGATCCCAGTGGCAATCAGCTATGCACTTCGCCGCAAGCGACTGCGACTTTCAAGGCCACAAGGCCCAATATCAAGTTGGACGTTACGAATCCGTACAACTACGCCAAAGTAAACGAACTGCCCGCCTGTGGTCAGAAAAAGCAGAAGTTGGCCTGGATGTTTTACGGGGATCTGCACTATAGGTCAGGTTGTGCACCGCCCTACACGGGACCCGTGGGTATTGAGCTCACACCATCGGGTGGGGATGGTGGAACCTACACATTTGTCCAAGTGCTCCCCCCTCCTGGGGACACGCTCTCATGGGGCGGGAAAAAGCCATTCCAATGCGGACCGTATGTGAGCGTTTTGGATCACTCTTATCCTTTCCCTGGAGTGCGGCCCATACCACCAGCCGCACCGACAATGGCCTACGACGGTCCAGGACAATCTCTCCCGAACATATACTCGTCGGGGACAAGGAACTTTCACGCCGTTATGTACTTGCTTTGGCAGCCACCACAACTCTCTGGCACTGGCACACCCTCAATCCCCGTCCCCATCGGCTACCAGGCATGGCAATTCGGGGCTACAGCAGATCAAGATAATCCCGTTGGGGATGGCAAATGGCAACAGCCGACGACAAACGCGGCCGGAGCTGTAGGGGGCTTCATACCATCCACGGATGCGGATAACGCGATTTATGGCTATCCCGTCTGGGGCGGCACATCGGGCATTGCGAGTTGCGATCCAGTCAATCAAACAGAGGAGATAAACGAATGAAAATCGCCGCGATTCGTACCCTAATTCTCGCCAGCTTCTTAGTCATTTCGACGCCCACCTTGCGCAGCCAGGGCACGGAGAAACCTGAAGACTCTTCGTGTCATCCCGGCCAGGGGTGTGATTGGCTCACTGCGGAGGCGGAGCGGATAGAGGTCCTGTCCGCAAACGATAAATCCCCCACCTTCTCGCTCACCCTGAGTCCAGGTACACGTAACAAGATCATCTCCGAATATCACGTCGGCGACAAGATGTGGCTGACGATCGTCGTGACAAACCTGACCAAACACGACACCTACTGCTCTTTGTGGTCGGAAGACTACGAGGTGTTCGATGAAGACGGGAAGCCTGTTGAGAAGCGTCCCCGCGGCACGGAGAGAGAAATCTATGACTGCGGACTAGGGGCGGGAGGGAGTGTTCCAGATGAATTCCAGCTTGAACGGGTCTCCAAGATAACCCGGCCCGGAAAGTACACGATTCGGGTCTCACGTCAAGAGCCATTCGCGAAGGATGAGAAGGGGGAGCGGCCCGTCGTCTGGTCCAATCCCATCACCATCACCGTTTTGGCAGCGGACCCCGCGCCAGACGCGGCGAAATAACCTCGCTTCAGCAAGGCCCCGCCCCGGATGCGCCAACCGATTCCGGGGCGGAGTTGTCTGCGGTGAACGCAGATGCCGGGCGCCCTATCGTTGCGGGCAGGCAGGTGGCCCAGGTCTGACCGCCAAGTCTGGGTGGCCCACATCTCGACTTTGAGATGTGGGAGACAATGAACCCCAACCTGAGTTTTTCGTTTGCAGCAACTCCGGGTTCCGACGATTCCCAGGTCTCAAAATCGAGACCTGGACCCGCCTGGGGGAACTCAGTGAAAAGGGAGCGGAATTCGACCCTGGATTATCCAGAAAGAGGAGAAGTGAAAATGAAAAGGTTAGTATCGTATTTCTCTGTGCTGATCTTAGCAACGCAAACGGCGACCACCTGCGCCCAGATGACTGAAAAGCCGAGACCAGGATTCACATTGACCATTTCGGGAGATACGGATGCGAATCGCCGAGGAGTGTATGTCTTAGCTGTGATTGAGACTAATATTTCAAACAAAGCAATCCGGGAAGGGGGCTGCCTACCATTGGCATTTCGAGCAGGGATCAGCATCTCCGTCGAGTACAACGGCGTTCCCTTGGAAATGGATGAAACGAAACCTATGGTGCTCAATCTCAGAAAACATCAAAAGCACCCCGTGCCCTGCAATGGAAGCATGTTCTCACATGAGGCCCAACCAGGCGGGGGACCAGAAGGGGCTTTCGAGGACAATTTACCTCTCTCAACGCTATACGACATGTCCAAGCCCGGAAGGTACGAGATCACCGTCTCTAAAGAGACCTTTCCGCACGATCCAGAAAGAAGCGTGATCGTCAAATCCAACACGCTAACAATCGTCGTGCCTGAACCAGAGGTCAGCGCACCGAATTAGCCCCTTGCCGGCCGTACCCGCCCCGAATGCGCCAGCCGCCTCCGAGGCGAGCCGACTGCTGCCGGGTGCCCCATCCTTGCGGCTTCTCTCTGCCGCAAGGGTGGGAGACGAAATAATGCGCAAGGGCATTGCAGAAAATTACCTTCCACTGTCGCACAATCGAAGCATGATCGAACGGGTTGAGAAAGGCCGAGTTCGTCGAGAAGTCGAGTCGCAGCAGGAAGGCCCCGCTCTCCTCGCTCCGATCTGTCAGGGATGCGCCCGGTCCGTACCACCCCGAAGGGACACCCCCCCCTATTTATATTTACCTTGCAGGTAATTAGTCGATAAACACCCCTGCCGGGCGCAGCAAACCCGTTCTCAGCGCGGTTAAAGTGGCTCGATTCGAGCAAAAGCCCAAATGCAAAACCAGGGAAGGCGTACCCCGGAATCAGTGCACCCGGGTCGATGCGGCCAGCAGCGAGCGGTGACCTTCAACGAAGTGAGTCAGGCTGCAGTATCCCTGGTTTTGCTCTAATACCGCTGCTGGAACTCCGGCTCGACGGGATTCTCAAACAGCGAGGCGTCGCGGGTCACGATGGTCAGTCCCGAGGGCGTCACAAAATAGCGCCGCTTGTCCTCGGCCGGGTCGAAACCGATGACCGTCCCTTCCGGTATGTGCACATGGCGATCGATGATTGCCCGGCGGATGCGGCAATGCCGGCCGATGTTCACATGCGAAAAGATGATGCTCGCGTCCACCGTCGAGTAGGAATTGACGCGCACATCCTGCGAGACGACACAATTCGCCACCGACGCGCCCGAAATGATCACGCCTGCCGTGATGACCGAGTTCACCGCCATGCCCGAGCGCCCTGGGTCGCCAAAGACGAACTTGGCCGGCGGATACTGGCGCGCCCTGGTGCGAATCGGCCAGTTCTTGTCGTACAGGTTGAAGACCGGCGACACCGAGCACAAATCCATGTTCGCGTCGTAGTAGGCATCCAGCGTGCCCACGTCCCGCCAATAGAGCGCCTGCTGCTTGTTCTCATCCACAAAGCTGTAGGCCATCATTTTTTTCTTGCCCAGCAGGTTGGGCAAAATGTCATGGCCAAAGTCGTGCCTTGAATTCGGGTCCTCGGCATCGGCGATCAACGCCTTCAGCAGCACCTCTGTATTGAAGATGTAGATGCCCATCGAGACATCCACCGCGTTGGGATCGAAGGGCGACCGGAAGCTGGTCGTTGCCACTTTCTCCTCGAATCCCAGCACCTCGCCCGTCTTGCCCACCTCCACCACGCCGAACGGCTTCACATCGTCGGGTGAAATCGGCAGCGTCGCCAGCGTCACCTCTGCCTTGCTCTCCTTGTGGTAATTCAACATCCGGCTATAGTCCATCTTGTAGATGTGGTCGCCAGCCAGGATGAGCATGTGCTTCGGCTGCTCGCTCCCGATCGAATAGATATTCTGGTAGACCGCGTCGGCCGTGCCCATGTACCAGTTCGAGCCGGTGCGCTGCATCGGCGGCAGCAACTCGAAGAACTCGCCCAGCTCCTGCGCCACAATCCCCGTCCACCCTTCACGGATATGCCGGTTCAGCGAGAGCGCCTTGTACTGGGTCAGAATGAAGACCTTGCGCAGCCCCGAGTTGATACAGTTCGAGAGCGTAATGTCGATAATGCGATAGTGTCCGCCAAAAGGCACGGCCGGTTTGGCGCGATCCCTGGTGAGTGGAAAGAGCCGTTCTCCCGCTCCGCCCGCCAACAGCACGCCAAGTGTGTCTCTCATATCCATTGAAGCCCGCCTCCGCACCTTTCCAGCTTGGATATTGCCCGCCCGGAGCAAAAAGTGCCCTCAACCGGTCTGACATCTCTCCCGGTGACACCATTGCACAGGTGTTGCCGAACGATGGAGAATACCATACGCCGCGCAACTTGGTCGCCCATCTCACTGTATATAAAACGGCTGCCACCGAGACAGAACCGGAGCCGCCGCCGACATGCCTTTATCGCGGGAGATCCGGTTTCGGGAAACTCTTCCTCGAAAGCGCCCGTTGCCGATGCCGCCAGCGCGCCCGGTCCGAGGAGCCCGTTCTCTACCGCTTCTTCTTGAACCTGTATTCCACTCCAACCGAGATGCCGAAATTCCAGTTGTTGTGCGGGCTTGACGTGGGTGGAGTGATGACGGGGTAATTAAAGCTGTAGCGAGTAAACATCGCGTCAGGCGATACGCGGAAGACCCACTGCGGCGAGCGGTTCAGGTCGAAGTGTCCGCCGAAGATCGCGGCCGGGGCAACCTGATTGCTGTAGAACTCCTCCACCTGCGTCGTCACGCCGCTCAAATGCGAATCAAAGTAAGCTCCGCCAAACAGAGCATGCGCGCTCAAAGCGCCATGCTTGTTATGCGGGCCCAGCCATTCGGGTCCGGCGGCGAAGAGGTACTGGCTGACGAACGGTCCGTGGATGGCAAAGGGATTGGTGCCTCCTGCCCCACTCGTTCCCAAATAGGCGCGGCCTGTGCCCTCGACGGCAAAATGCTTGCTGAACCAGTAAGAGCCGGTCAGATCCAATCCGCCGAGATTGGCTCCTTGCAAAGCGACCGGTCCAGCATGGACGTGACCGTAGGCCATCCCCAGCGAGAGATCGTAGCGGTTGTCGTAGCGTACATTGGCCAGCGGGTCGGTGGAAATGTAAGTTCCATTGCCTGCCGTCGGGGAGGCAGTGCTCTGCGCCACGGCGCAGGTTCCGGAACACAAAGCCAGTGAGGCTAAGGCGATAAGAGAGATGGAAGATCTGAAGAGAAAGCGCATCACCAATCAGCTTACAGGACGATGCCGACGCCGGACAACGCAAACCCGGCTCTGTGTGTGTCCATCAAGGCTCGCAGCGCTCGTTCCAGCGTGCCCAGACCAGATAACGCACGGTCTTCATTACTTCAGCAAATTCCACTGCTTCGGAATAGATCCCCGACTCGGGCTGGAGCGGAGGCGCGGCGTGCGTGCGCCACTCAATCGGCAGTTGGTTGAAGATGATGCCTGCGCGGGGCAGGTGGCTGGCCGAGGAAACCACTTCTGCCGACCGCCAGCCGTGCGCCTTCATGATCCGCTCGGCATAGCAGGCATTCTGGATCGTATCCCTGGCCTCGGGCTCCACAAAAATCGCAGACCCAGGAATGCCCTCCGCCTTCGCGGTTCGCGCCATCACCTGCCCCTCCATAAACCGGTTGCGCACGGCTGCCCCAGTCATGATCAGCCGCGGGGCAACGCCTCGCTCATATTCATGCACCCCCTCATTCACCCGTGCCAATTGTTCAGGGGTAGGGTTGCCGTCGCTGTCTGCCCGATAGCCCAACACGATGATGGCGTCAAAGCGAGTGAGCGAAGTGTTGGAGGTGGGTGCCAACAGACGTGCGACCGCTCCCCAAGAAAGAAGGGCAAAAACCAACAACATACAAGCCAGAATCAGACGTCCCCGCCAGCCAAGGTGCTGTCGCCGGAGCATCGTGTGCCTGCGGTTGAGCTGGCGAGCAGGCATCTTGTGGCTGGCATGCTTGGTAATCAAGAAGACTCCCCTGCATTCACTCTAACGCGCAAGCCGGCGGTCATGTTGAGACCGCCTCCAAGCCCTGCGGGCGGCAGACTCATCCCAGATCCGCCGGCGTGCCCCAGGCTGATAAGACAAACTCCTTCAGGGGCTTACGCGAGCGAGGGGAGATCTCTCGTTCAATCAGCTGATTGTCGCCGAGTGCAGATGGTTCCCCCTGGTAGCCCAACGCAATCACCGCGCCAATAGCGTAATCCTCGGGAATTCCAAATGCCTGGCGAGCAGCGTCCTGATCAAATCCGGCCATCTGATGGGAGGTAAGGCCAAGCGCTGCGGCTTGCAGCGCAAGATAGGAGGCCGCCGCGCCCAGATCGTAGAGAGCGACGCGATTGTCAGCGCCGTTGTGCGCAAATTTGGTACTCGCCACGCCCAGAATCAGGACGGGCGCCGCACCCGCCCAACTCTGGTTGAACGGGATGAGCGTCGAGAATATTTTTTTGTGCGTAGACGAGTTACGTGTGCCGACCAGGAACCGCCAGGGCTGCTCGTTGTAGGAAGAGGCGGCCCAGTGCGCGGCTTCAAAGACCGTCTTGAGGTCCGTGGGGCTCACTTCTCGGTCGGCAAAAGCACGTGCGCTCCAACGTTCAAGGATGGCCGGCAAGACGCCAGCGACCGCCGGGGCCTGTTTCAACTGATTGACTTCACTTGCAGATAACGTCATGAACCCTCTCTTCAGAATCGGATCAACTGCAGCTTTTTGATTCCTGGCACGAAGGGAAGGATTCTTGGCGGCAAGCAAAAGCTGTTTGAACGGATATTACTGCGGCGCGATCGGGTCGGTGGCCTTATGCCATCGCCTCCCGCTTCATCGGCTCAAACTGCAACTGATTCGACTTCCGGTCCACGCCGATCCGCACATGCTCACCGTGCAGCACCTCGCCATTCAGAATCTTGATCGCCAGCGGGTCCTGAATCATCCGCTGCAAGGCCCTCTTCAGCGGACGAGCGCCGTAGGCCGCATCCGACCCCGCGGCTAAGATTAGCTGGCGCGCCGGCTCCGTCAGCTCCAGCGAAATCTGCCGGTCCTCGAGCATCTTGCTCACCTCGTTCAGACGGAGGTCCAAGATCTGGCTCATCTGCGCCTGCCCCAGGGAACGGAAGATCACGATGTCATCGACGCGATTCAAAAACTCCGGACGGAAGTGCTCGCGTAGCACGCGCATCACCGACTCCCGTGCCTGCTCAAAATCGTGCTCGGTTTTCAGCGTGTCGCCAACCAGCATCGCCGCGCCCAGGTTCGACGTCATGATCAGCACGGTGTTCTTGAAGTCCACAGTCCTTCCCTTGGCGTCCGTCAGCCGCCCGTCGTCCATCACCTGCAGGAGAATATCGAAGACATCCGGGTGTGCCTTTTCGATCTCGTCGAAGAGAATCACCGCATAAGGCCTGCGGCGCACAGCTTCAGTCAACTGCCCGCCCTCGTCGTAACCCACATACCCAGGGGGCGCGCCAATCAGCCTCGCCACCGCATGCTTCTCCATGTACTCGCTCATGTCGATGCGAATCATCGATTGCTCATCGTCGAACATGAATTCGGCCAGCGCTCGCGCCGTCTCGGTCTTGCCCACGCCCGTCGGACCCAAGAATATGAAGCTCCCAATCGGCCGCTTCGGATCGCTCAACCCCGCCCGCGAACGCCGAATCGCATTCGCAACGACGGTCAGCGCAGCATCCTGCCCGACGACCCGCTCGCGCAGCCTTGTCTCCATTTCGACGAGTTTTTTCACCTCGCCCTCAAGCATCCGAGATACGGGAATCCCCGTCCACTTGCTCACGATGCCGGCGATGTCTTCCTCGTCGACCTCTTCCTTCAACATACGCGCCACGCCGCCGCCTTTTTTCGCGCCGTCCTGCGCCGCATCCAGCTTCTTCAACTCGGCTTCGAGCTTCGGCAGTTCGCCATATTGGATCTGCGCAGCGCGCTCGAGCATTCCCTTGCGCGTCTGCTCCTCGGCCTCGAAGCGCAGCGCCTCGATCTTCTTCTTCAACTCGCTGACGCGGCTGATCGCCTCACGTTCTTTGGTCCAGCGAGACCGCAGCGCCGTAATCTTCTCCTTCAAGGTGCCAAGCTCGCGATCCACCACATTGCGCCGCTCGATGCTGTTCGAGTCTGTCTCGCGCTTCAGCGCAGCCTTTTCGATTTCCAGCGAAGTGGCATCGCGCTCCAGTTGGTCAATTTCAGTAGGCACCGAGCCAATCTGAATCGCCAGCGAAGCCGCGGCTTCGTCCACCAGGTCGATCGCCTTGTCGGGTAAAAACCTGTCGCTGATATATCGATGAGAAAGTGTAGCCGCAGCCACAATCGCCGCGTCCTTGATGCGCACGTTGTGGTGCGCTTCGTAGCGCTCTTTCAAGCCGCGCAAGATGGCAATTGTGTCTTCGACGTTCGGCTCGCCGACAAAGACAATCTGAAAGCGCCGTTCCAGCGCCTTGTCCTTTTCGATGTATTTGCGGTACTCGTTCAGCGTCGTCGCGCCAATCGCCCGCAATTCGCCCCGCGCCAGTGCAGGTTTCAGCATATTGCTGGCGTCGATTGCCCCCTCGGCCGCGCCCGCGCCCACCAGCGTGTGCAACTCGTCGATGAAGAGAATGATCTCGCCATTCGCTTCTTCGATCTCTTTGAGCACCGCCTTGAGCCGGTCTTCGAACTCGCCGCGATACTTCGCCCCAGCCAGCATCGAGCCGAGATCGAGGGAGATCACCCGCTTGTCCTTCAGACTCTCGGGCACATCGCCTTTGATGATGCGTTGCGCGAGGCCCTCGACAATGGCCGTCTTGCCCACGCCCGGCTCGCCGATCA
>JBEKOA010000076.1:0-20440 GCA_049522255.1 Occallatibacter sp. | reverse complement strand
AGGCGGTCGGCGTGCTTGTTGCCGCCGCGGAGGGTGTGGCGCATCTCGAACTCCGCGATGCGGCGGGAGAGTTTGCGGGCCTCTTCAAAGAGCGGGCGAAGGATGGGGCTGGCTACCTTGTACTTGCCTTGCATCTGCTTGACCATCAGTTCGGAGTCGGAGATGACGGTGAGGCGGCGGACGCCGTGTTCGACGGACCATTTGAGGACGCCGAGGAGACCCGAGTACTCGGCGTAGTTGTTGGTCTGGATGCCGAGGTACTGGCTCAGTTCGGCGACGACTCGGCCTTGGGCGTCTTCGATGACTGCGCCGTAGCCGGCGGGGCCGGGATTGCCTCGGGAGCCTCCGTCGCAGTGGGCGGTGAAGTGTTCGGCGGAAGCTTCGGGGGCGGGGTCGGGAAATAGGTTTCCGGTCATTGAGTTCCAGTTTAACGTCCGCCACCTGCGGTGGGGCAGCCCGCGCTTGCGCGCCATGGGGTTTGTGGTATCCCATCCATTCCGCAGAAGGAAGCGGAATGGATGGGGCACCCAGGCACCCAGGATCTAACATAATCCGCACAAAATGCGAGATGTTGGAGGATCGGGGATCTACTCGTTGTCAGGCAGCTTGTAGGGTTTTTGCAGGTAGAGGCGGGCCTCGTTGACTGCGCCCTGGGTGTTGTCGTTGGTCTGCACGGCGAGGCGGTACTCGTTGACGGCACGGTCGCGCTGGCCGGTGATGTCGAAGATCTTTCCCAGGGCGATGTGGCTCCAGACCTCGGTCCAGCGGGGCTCGCCGTCGCCGCGCAGGGCGTCGCGATAGGAGTTGACACTGGCCTGGAAGTTGCGCTGGGTAAAGAGCAGTTCGGCGATACGATAGCTGGCCAGGGAACTCTGCGAGTTGGCTTCCAAGGCTTTTTGATACTCGGCGAGAGCGCCGTTCAGGTCGCCTTGCGCCACCAGTTGCTGGCCTTTGAGGATGCTGATGCGCACCTGAAGGTCGGGCGTGGACTTGAGCACCCAGTCCTGGGGGTCGATGTTGATGCGGCGGGGGCGGCCAAAGGTGTCTACAACGAACTGCGTGTCGGTACCTACGATTTCAACCTTCTTGGTTTCGGTCTTGCCGTCGGTCTCGATGCGCAGCTCGACCGGCATGCGGAAGAGGTCAAGGTCCTGGCCGATCTCGCCGATGGTGCGGAAGCCCTTGTTGTTGCCCAGCCGGTAGACGGCGTACTTGTTGGTGAACTGTGGCGCGCCGGTGCCGTCAACCCATTGCGAGAAGAAGGCGGTCAGCTCCTGATCGCTCTGGGCCTCGGCCACCTTGATCAAGTCGGCCTCACGGATCGAGCCGTCGGCGTACTGGCTGAGCGCTCCCTTGAGGGTGGCTAGAAAGGCCTTGTCGCCGATCTCCCCGCGCAGCATGTGGAAGATCATGGCGCCCTTTTCCAGGGTCATCGACTGAAACTCGGGGGAAAAGGGGCCGAGGCGGCTGACACTGGACAGGGGGCTGGTGTCGTAGGCCAGCGCCCCGGCGGAGATGTCGGGCAGAGCCGCCTTCAAGGCATTTCGGCCGTTTTCGTCTTCGATATACATCAGCTCGCCGTAACGGGCCATGCCGTTGGTGATCCAGGCGTCGTTGAGGGTGCGCGGGCTGACCTCGGAACCCCACCACTGATGGGCGATGGTGTTGGCCAGCAAGCGGATTCCGCTCTTGTCGCCGACGCGCGAACCGAGGATGGCGGCCAGCTCCGGCGCCCAGGCGGCGGGCAAGGTGTCATCGGGGAGTTCCACAACATTGAGATGCGGGGTTTCAGGCGCGCCGAAGCTGCCGGTAAAGAAGTCGTACTCCTTGGCCGCGGTCTGGGCGAGATCGTTGGCCGACTGCTGGTGGCTCACTGTCAGCCAGACCTTGACATTGCCGGGGCCGGCCGTGACCGGGCCGACAAAGCGGCCGGCGATCACAGTACCAGGAAAGCCGGGCTTGTCCCAGTTGAAGTCATACTCGTCGCCGGGTTTGCCGCTGGCAAGCCTTACGGATTTGGCAGCACCCTGGGCGCCACTGGCGAAGACGCGCATTCCCTGCGGAACGCGGATGTGCATCTGGGCGGTGAAGCGGTCGGTCATGTAGCCGGTCATGGGGAACCAGCGCGCGGCGTAGAGCAGATAGGTGATCGGCTCCTGGATGGCGGCGAGCTTGAGTCCCTCGACCGGGCCGTCTTCATTGCCGGTGATGGCGCCCTCGTATTCAAAGGTCCAACGCGAAACCTGCCCTTGGGTGAAGGGAGTCGTGGGTGTTATGCGGATGGTGCCGTCGGCGGAGCGCTCGCCGGTGAGGAGCTTGCCGGCCTCGTCGGAGATTTTGGTGACCTTAAGGGCCGGGTGAAAGCCGAAGCTGACCAACTCGGAGTTTTCAGGCGCGGTAAAGCTAACCACGGTCTTGGCTGTCAGATGGTGCGTCGCTGTGTCGATCTCGGCGTCGATGGTGTAGGCGGAGATGGCCAGCGCGGGGCGCTCGGGACGCTGGGCGGTGAGTGGGGCGACGATGATCAAAACGAAGGCCAGCGGCAGCAATCTCATCGGTTCACGTATCGCAGCAGTTATCGTAGCCATCGGCATTGCATTTTGCCTCTTGATCCTGGTTTAAAAAGACGTGATGGTTAAGGGTCAGATTTCCAGCCTATGGGGAAGGCCCATTCGCAACCGTTCACATTCCCTCAGTGGCTAAAGCCGCAAGAACTGAATCGATTCTGGTTGTGCGGGCTAGAGCCCGTGCCCTTCAATGCTGAAGCCCGCGACTCTTACCGGAGATGACGTCAATCGAATGAATCTTCGCTGATCGTTTCCAGCGTGATCGCCGCCACTCGGCCGATTGCGCCCTCCTGGGACGGTTTGCCGAGCATGATGCGAATCCGCGCCAACTCCTGCATCATGGACTGGCGCGGGGGGCCGTCGGGTAGCAACCGCTCGATCTCTTGGACGATATTTTCCGCCTTAAAGTCGCTTTGAATCAGCTCCGGGACCACCCGTTTGCCGGCAATCAGGTTGACCATGGCCACGTGGGGCACCTTGACCATCACTTTGGCGATGGCGTAGGTGACAGGCGAGACGCGGTAGACGACGACGAAGGGATTGCCGACCAGAGCCGCCTCGACGGTGGCCGTGCCGCTGGCAACGATTGAGGCGCGGGAGTGGAAGAGGGCGGCCCGGGCATCGTCGACGAAACGGATGGACAGTCCTTCGCCGTGCTTTTGGACGAGTTGTTGCACTTGTTCCCGCTGCGCGGCATTCAGCGTGGGAGCGAGGGGAAGGATGTATTCCAGGCTGTGAGAGAGCTCTTGCGCCGCCCGCAGGATGGTGGGCAAATGGTCGCGAATCTCCCTGGGGCGGCTTCCGGGCAGCATTCCGATCCAGGTCTTCGCGGGGTGCAATTCATGTTCGTCGGCAAAGTGCTCGCGGCTGATCGACTGCGCGGGCACGTCCGCCAGCGGATGGCCGACGAACTCGGCCTGGACGCCGCGTTCGCGATAAAAGGACTCTTCGAAGGGGAAGATCACCAGCATGCGGTCGATATACTTCTGGACCAGCTTGATGCGGCGCTTCTTCCAGGCCCACAGTTGAGGGCTGACAAAGAAGATGACTGGGACGCCGAGGCGGTGGAACTCCTTGGCCAGGCGGAAGTGGATCTCGGGAAAATCAATGAGCACGGCGACGCTGGGCGGATACCGGCGAATGGCCCGCTTGAGTTTGCCGTACTCGCGGTAGATGTGGGGCAGGTGGGAAACAACCTCTGTCAGGCCCATGACGGCCATCTCTTCAGAGCGGACGACACACTGGAGGCCTTCGCCGGCCATGCGTTCGCCGCCCATGCCGTAGAAGCTGGCCCGCTGGCCATCGGCCGCAAGACGCTCCTTGATTTGGGCGACCAGCAGCGCACCATAGTGCTCGCCGCTGGCTTCGCCTGCCGAAATGAAGATGGTGGGGGGCATACTTTCTTCGTCCGCTCGGCCCAATTCTGTTCTGGTGACTATGATAACGGGTTGATGGCCTGCACATTACCAGAGATGAGGAATATTCTCTTTACATCGGGTATCGTGTAGCGTTACGCTTTTCGCATGATCAGGAGTTTCCGCCACTCCGGCATCGAGAAGTTCTTCTTTACCGGGAGCAAGGCGGGAATCCAGCCCAGCCACGCGGTCAGGTTGAATACACAGCTCACAGTGCTCAACAAGGCGAAGAAGCCCGAAGATATGGGCGCCTCCGGCTGGAGCCTGCATCCTTTGGCGGGCGAGCTTAAGGGGCACTGGTCGGTGAAAGTGAACGGCAATTGGCGGCTCACATTTCGTTTTGAGGGCGAGGACGCGATTCTGGTCGATTATCAGGATTATCACTAAGAGGAGGACAACCATGGCGGAGATGTTCAATCCGGCGCATCCGGGACGCGTGCTGCGGGAGTGGCTGGGCGAGATGCAGGTCAAGGAAGCGGCGGCGCGGCTTCACGTTTCGCGGGTTACACTGTCGCGCATCCTCAACTGCAAGGCGGGCATCTCGGCGGAGATGTCGCTGCGGCTCTCTGACGCTCTGGGAACGAGCCCGACGCTGTGGATCGACTTGCAAACTCAGTATGACCTGTGGCGTGCCAGCCGCAAGCGCAGGCCCAAGATTGATCTTTTCGGCCGCGCCGCTTAGGAAGCTTTTGCTGAGGCTGGGTTCGTGGTATCCCAGGTCCGAGGATCCGGAGATGGGGCGCCCGGCATCTAAAAACGGGCAAGGTCAATCTCAATTTGCGAAGGCAACCATGAAATACAACACCCTGGGCCACACCGGTCTGCTTGTATCTGAACTCTGCCTCGGCACTATGACTTTTGCCAAGGCCGAAGGCTGGTGGAAGTCGATTGCCGGAGTCGAGCAGGATCTCGCGGACCGGCTGGTGCGGCTCTCACTGGACGCAGGTATCAACTTCGTCGATACGGCCGATGTCTACAGCAACGGAGAATCGGAGAAGACTCTCGCGCAGGCCATTGCCAATCTCGGCATCGTTCGCAAGGACATTGTGATTGCGACCAAGGCTTTTGGGCGGATGGGCCCTGGCCGCAACGATGTTGGCGCTTCGCGGGGACATCTTTTGGATGCCGTCGAAGCCTCGCTCCGGCGTCTCAGGACAGACTACATCGACCTCTATCAGATTCATGTGGCGGATAGTGTCACGCCTGTCGAGGAGACTCTCCGTGCTCTCGACACCCTTGTCTCGCAGGGGAAGGTTCGCTACATCGGATGCTCCAACTGGCAGGCATGGCAGATCATGAAAGCCATCGGCATCTCGGAGAGAAAGAACCTTGCGAAGCCTGACACGCTTCAGGCCTATTACTCGATCGCGGGCCGGGATCTCGAACGGGAGATTGTGCCTCTGCTGCAGGACCAAAGGACGGGACTTCTGGTCTGGAGCCCGCTCGCAGGCGGATTGCTTTCAGGCAAGTACTCGCGCGAAAACCAGAGGCCTGCAAATTCGCGACGCTCGGACTCGGATTCTCCTCTCGTGGACAAGGAGCGTACCTGGCGCATTCTCGACGTGCTTCGACCCATCGCGCAGGCTCACGAGGCGAGCGTGGCCGCCGTCGCACTGGCCTGGATTCTTGCCAAGCCGTTTGTTACGTCTGTGATCATTGGAGCCAAGAGCGTCGATCAGCTACAGCAGAACCTGCCTGCTGCCGATCTTCAGCTTTCAGAAGTAGAGATGCGGAGGCTCGACGAGGTCAGCGCCCTTCCGCCTGAGTACCCCGGCTGGATGATTTCACCCCAAAATATCAACCGTCTCGCTGATGTGCACCGTTTTTGACGCGGGATTTGGCGCGGTCGTCCGACAGTCGGTTCCGCATGATCGGGCGTGGTTGAGGTTCGTGGTTTCCCACCCTAGCCGCAAAAACAAAGACGCGGGGAGGATGGGGCACCCGGCGGGATTTGGCGCGGTTGACTCCTGCTACGATCCGCAGAATTGGAGTTCGTGGGGTTCGTAGTATCTCAGGTCCGAGAATCTGGACCCTGGGGCACCCTGGGTCTTTGGCGCCTGCAGGACCGCGCAGGAGATTCCTTTCAATTGAATTTCCGGCGCGGTCAGGAGAAGTCTGTCTCGATCTCTTGCAATGCGGCAATGCCGCTCTTACCGTGAGGGAGGGGCAAACGCTTACTTCACTAACGTGTCGGAGGTGTAGAGATTGGACCTGCCGCTACCGTCGGTGAATATGGTGAAGGTCTCCACCAAAAGCTCGTGCTTGTGGAGATGTCCGACAACTTCAACCTTTGCAAAGCTGAAGGTGAAGTCGGCGCTGAACGCTTCCGCCTTGCCAGAACTCACATTCGGGGCGTACACGGTGCCGGGCGCCGCACCCCAGTTGCAGGGAGTGGGCGAGCAGGCTCCGTAGGGGTTCACCGAGATGCTGCTGCCGGAAGCTGAGATGACGATCTTGACCAGATCCCTGGTGTGCTTGTCGACGTTGTTCCACGTGCCAATCAATGGAGCCGGCAATACGACCAGATTGGGTTCCAACGATTCTGCGATCTGCGATGGCGCTTTCGATTCGAGTTCGACCTTGGTTGTCATTGAATAACCTCCTTGTGCTCTTCTTGGGGAGAGCAGCATATAGTGATTTTCGGAGGCATGGCGTTTCAGTGATGCCGTTAGCCGACTCTGGTCCGGCGGGCTCGAACGGCGCGCGCCAGCTCGGCCAGCAGCTCACGGGTCTCTTGCCAGTCGATGCAGGGGTCGGTGATGCTTTGGCCGTAGACCAGCGGCTGGCCGGGGACGAGCGGCTGGGCTCCGGCTACCAGATTGCTCTCGATCATTACACCCATGATGCGAGTATCGCCGCGCCTGCCGCCCTGGCCGGCGATCTGGGCAGCTACGTCGTGGCAGACAACGGACTGGCGGCGGTAGTCCTTGCTCGAGTTGGCGTGGCTGAAGTCGATCATGATTCGGGGAGCGAGACCGGCCTTTTTCATCTGGGCCGCGGTCTCGGCAACGCTCTCGGCGGTGTAGTTGACCGTGCCCCGGCCGCCGCGCAGGATGATGTGGCAGTCCTTGTTTCCAGTGGTCAGCAGGATGGCCGACTGGCCGTGCTTGGTGTGGCCGAGAAAAGCGTGCGAGTGGGCGGCGGAGAGAATGGCGTCGATGGCGATCTGCACATTGCCCGAGGTGCCGTTTTTGAAGCCCACCGGGCAGGAGATGCCGCTGACCAGTTGGCGGTGGACCTGGCTCTCGGTGGTGCGCGCTCCGATGGCTCCCCAGGCGACGAGTCCGGCAAGGTACTGTGGCGAGATCATGTCGAGGAACTCGGTTCCGGTGGGTACGCCCATCTCGGCCAGGTCCATGAGCAGGTGGCGGGCCAGGCGCAGGCCGTCGTTGATCTTGTAGGACTGATCGAGATACGGGTCGTTGATGAGGCCCTTCCATCCGATGGTCGTGCGGGGCTTCTCGAAGTAGACGCGCATCACGATGCGCAGATCGGCGGAGAACTCCTGGATGGCGGCCTTGAGCAGCGCGGCGTATTCGCGGGCGGCCTTGGGGTCGTGAATGGAGCAGGGACCGGCGAGGACCAGCAGGCGCGAGTCACGGCCGTCGAGGATGCCGGAGATCTCGTTGCGGGCGTCGAAGATGGTTGCCGAGGCGGTTTCGGTGATGGGGCGTTCTTCTTCGAGAAAGACGGGAGGAAGAACGACTCGGGTCCATTGGATGCGGAGATCTTCAGTGGTGCGGAACATGGGTGGTTTCCTTGCGGCGGGTGTTGGGGGGGCGTGGTCTCCCACCCTGGCCGTAAAAACAAATGCGAGGGTGGGGCACCCGTGAAGTTTGGACACCCGCTTCTGTTAAGACTTTATCAGCCTGGGGGACGGCGAGAAGCTCAAGCGAATCTTCGCCGGGCTGCGTCCTACATGGCATAACGCCGGGGTTTGCCGATGCGGAGATGCCGCGAGTTTGCTAGCGCCTTGGTTTGCGAGCGATCTGTGGAGGCAAGACACAGTGCGCATCCGGGCGATAACCTGAAGGCAGCTTATTGAAGACGGCGCGGCCTGATAGCGTGGCATGGGAGCGGCAATGAGGATTGGAAGTTGGGCACGGATTCTGTTGGCGGCGACGCCGGTGCTGGCTTGTTTGCTGTCGGGTTGCGGTAATTTCTGGCAGGCTCCGCCTTGCACAAGCTGCGCTGCTGCTGGTTTCACGCTTTCGCCATCCCCCGCAAGCCTCACGGTGGCCCCCGGCGCGACCACGAACGACACCGCGACGATCACCGTATCGCCGGTGAGTTCGTTTACCGGGACGGTTACGCTGAGTTGCGCGGTCACCACCTCGCTGTCAAATGCTACCGATCCCAAGTGCACACTCACCTCGACCTCGGTGACGATCAGCAGCACGGGAGCGGAAACGGGAACGGTGACGGCGACTACCACGACCTCTTCCCCCGCGACAACTGAAGGGGTATATGAGTTTACGATTACCGGAACTTCGGGAAGTATTACGGAGACTACCGATGTTTGCGTCGATGTGACAACGTCAACGACGAACACATGCAGCAGTACGGCTGTCACAAGCGGTGAATTCTATATTTTGAATGGCGGGACCAGCGGGACCATTGCCGGATATACGGACAGCGCCAGCGGATTATCCAGGATTGGAAGCGTTGTCCAATTGACCGGCGTAGTGCCCCTGTCAATGGCCATTGCTCCGAGTGGCAAGTTCCTCTATGTGAGTACGACCAGCGCGGGCGCATCGGGAAGTGTCTTTGTTTACCCAATCACAAACGGTGTATTGGGCACCGGAGTAGTCGTGACCCAGGATCTTGCGTATTCCATCCAGGTTGATTCAACCGACTCCTGGTTGATTGAGGCTCTTCCAAACAACGTGGGCAGTGGCGGCGTAATCTTGAGCGCCGTTCCGATCAGTCCAACTGAAGGCACCTTTACCGGAGGCAACATAGAGAAGGCGCCAATTAACATCACGGGCGCCTCACTGCCGTACGGCCAAATGGTCATTTCGGGGGACAATAAAAATGTTTTCGTCGCCCTTGAGACGGGCGGCACGGCCATCGTTCCATTCAATAGCAGCGCCCCCTTTCCGGCGACGGGAGTTACCTACGCGCATATTCCGGTGGCAAATAGCGGCGGTTCCGCTATTTCGGTGGCGGTTGACCCAGGCGGTTCTCCGCGCCTCTACTATATTGGCGAGGTTCTGGGCGACTCGGCCACCGCATCGGGCGGACTGCGCGTCTTGACCTATGCTTCTTTGGGCTCCGCCCCCCGACAGGCCACCGGCTCTCCCATTGCCAGCGGGGGGCTGGCACCTAATTTCATTTTGCCGATTTCTTCCGGCGACTATGTCTATGTCGCCGACGGAGCCGGCAGCATCACCGGTTTTGCGGTGACTGGGAGCGGCTCCGCTTACACGGTGGCCACAGTCGATACGGTTACGGCGGGCGACGACCCGCTTGGCATGGCCGAGGATTCGACAGGGTCTTACGTCTTTGAGGTGGGTTCCTCTGGAAGTCCCTACTTCGACTCCTACACCTTCGATTCCACTACAGCTGGCAAACTGGACTCGTTGACCACCTCTACCTCTCCGGCCACCTCGATCGCCATCGTTGCGGCGCCGAAGTAAAGCCTTGGACCAGGGACTCATGTGGTGAGCTAAAGTTCATCAAAGAACAGCCGCAGATTCTTCGACTCACCCCCGAACTGAAAGACGTTCGGGGCGCCGTTCGCTCAGAATGACAAACAGTTTTGTGTTGCGCATCTCAGACTCGGGACACCAGGAAAAGCAGGAGCTTGAAGTTCGGACAATGTCGGTTTCTCACACTTTCGGCAAGCGCGAAGAAGAGGATTGTTCGGCTGCACAGCGTTGCGCCCAGAATGACAGGAAGGGATGGGGCGAGGCGATTTGCGGCCGGTTGGTTTCCTGATCTCTGTTCCCTGCTTCCCTCGCGTTCAGTGCTATCCTCAAGGTGATCGCCACAGGCTGTGCTCACGCAATCTTCCATCCGGCTCGTCTCTTCCCAACGGCACTCCAAGGCCGCTGCCCTTTCGCTGCTTCTATTGGGTCTTCTGTTCGCTTCCGCGTGCGCGCGCTTCCACCAGGAGCACCATGACACGGTGTATGTTTCGGCGCGGCAGATGTACCTGCATGACCGCGTGGCCGCCGTCTCAAATCGCGTGGGCGAGGTGGTGAACGGCCAGCCGCTTGAAGTGCTCGAACATGGCCGGCGCTTTCTGAAGGTAAAGACGGCAAAGAATGAGATTGGCTGGATCGAAGAGCGGTCGGTGATCGACGCCAAGGCCTTCCAGACTTTTGAGCAGCTTGGGGTTCAACACAAAGATGACCCGGTGGTGGCTACTGGAGTGGTGCGCGACGACGTCTACCTACACCTTGCGCCTGGCCGGGAGACGGAGCGGTTCTATCTGCTGGCGGCAAACGCCAAGATTCAGCTTCTGGAGCGAGCTTCGATCATGAAGACGGGGCCCGGCTCGGCACAGGCTCCCAAGCCGCAGGCGCCAAAGGCGGTGACAGCGGGAGGCCCTCCGGCGGCAAAGGCTCCTGGACCGGGTTCTGGGGCCAAACCGGCTGTGAAATCAGTCATTTCGGCGAAGGCTAGCGGAGCTGCGACCGTTCCAGGCCAGCCCGGTGGAGTGCCGGCAACCGAGCCTCCTCCGTTGGAGGACTGGTGGCTGGTGCGCGATGGGCAGGGCCACGCCGGCTGGCTGCTGGCGGGCCGCATGGATGTGGATGTACCCGACGAGATTGGCACCTACGCCGAGGGCCAGCGGTATGTGGGTGTGTATGTGCTGAACAAGGTTTTCGACTCCGAAGCCACCACGCCAAATCACCAGGTTCCGCAGTACCTGACCGTGCTTTCGCCGCCCAAGTCCGGGCTGCCCTTTGACTTCGACCAGGTGCGCGTCTATACGTGGAGCACGAAGCACCACCGCTATGAAACGGCCTTTCGGCTGCACCCCATCAAGGGCTATCTGCCGGTGCGGCTGCTGCCTCCGGCCAGCAACGGCGCTCCGGTCTTCAGCTTCCAGATCGCAAACGGTGAAAACGTGAGCACAGATGCGGAAACGGGAATTATCCGCCCGGCGTCTCCGCGAACGATTACTTATATGATGATTGACACGCAGGTGCGGCGCACCGGCGCTGACATGGGGCCGATTCCGGTGGGGCATTTGGAGAGCGAGAAAGAGAAGGCTGCGAAGGCGGGGAAGAAGAGGACGAAGTAGGCAACATCCAACTCATCCCACTCATTCAGAGCAATAACAGGGTCAATACAGCCTACCGAACACCCCCAAAAGTCACGCTTCAAGGCTGTGCACGGCAACTCGCATTCCTGGCATTCGGAACCGCGAGAAATGTGATACTTTCCGGGGCAAATGTGAGGCTTCCTGGGCGCATCGCAATCCCGGTGATTTCCGGCAAGGCATCGTCCGCACCCAGTTTAAGTTCCTTTTCATTCAGCTCCACGCGAGTGCCCATGAGATCGCGGGCGGTGAGAGAATAGCGTTCCGTTGCTGTCGGAAGTACGAGTGAATTCGCCGCCGAAGGGCTTGCGTTGAGAACGAGAAGCACCACTCCGCCCGGATGATCGCGCAAACAGTGTGCGTAGAGATGGATGCCCGGTGTTTGTGAATTGCCTGCATCGAGTACGGTGGTTCCCATCAGCCTGCGCCAGAGCAGAGCTGCCCAATAATTGGGCCGGGGGGCGAGCGTTTTCTCATCAAGCAGGCCATAGTCGCTCGCATCCAGTGTATTGTGAGCAACCACCTGGACGCCTCGCCGAGCCAAACTGCCAAGCTGATTGAGATAGCGGAAGCTGTCAAGAAAGGTCGAGGCCCAGGGATTGCCGCCGCACGCCGCGTCTGCCGTCTCGGTGAGCCAGAGCGGCTTGCCCGGCGCGAACCTGTCCCGAAGCGCGGCATAGAACTCCTCCGCCTTCGCCGTACGAGAGAGCCATTCGTCCGACAGCGCATCTGCTGAAGTTGTCGTTGCTTTCGCGCCGAGGATGGCGCATCGGTTCGAGACTGCTCCGTAGAAATGGTAGGAAACAGCATCGAAGACCGGGCCTGCAGCTCGAAGCAGGTCTTCGCTCTTGATCGAAGTGCCCAGAGACGTGGCCAGAACGCTTCCCTCGCCAACGGAGCCTGGTCCAAGATTGATCATGTCAGGAGCAACACTTTGGATGAATGGACGAAAGACTGCCAGATCGCGCCCATAAGTGGCAGCATCATAGCCTTTCGGCGCTCCGCCCAGCGAAGCAACATTTGGTTCATTCATGAACTCAGCCGCGGCGATGGAGCCGCCGATCGATCGCGTATAGGCGAGAATCTTCGTCGCTTCCGCGGGAGTCCAGACGCCCTCTGCGTTGCGTGTGCCGGGACTTGTGGCGAACGACGTCACGATCTTCGCGTTCACGGCGTGAGAGAATTCGACAACACTCTTCCACTGCGGGCGGGTGAGCACGCCGTTGAATCCCGCTGGCGGGGTATTGGGCGCGGGACCTTCCGAATCAAAAAAGTAGGTGCTGTTCTCCCACGTTCCACTGACGCGCACATAAGCCGGCCCCAGCGCCGCCGCCAGTTTGCGCAAGCGAGGATTTGCGAGATCGATCGGAGACCGGTACTGGTACATGCTGGGACTCATTCCGGCCGATACGTTCGAATTCGACGGAGCGGGCATTGAGGCAGAATCGTTCCCCAGGTTATATGGCTTCCAGAAATTGCCACCCGTCACTTCGAGCATTTCGATGTTGAAGGATTGAAATCGCTCGTCGACCGTAGCGATGCGGGACATGGCCGTCGGGTCGATGGAAGCGGGCGTAGTTTTTTGGCCTGCCGCCAAAGATGTCGCAAATGCAAACAATACGAGGGCGCTGATCGTGCACCGCCCGACATATCCGCGCTTGTTCATAGAAGCACCATCTCTCCCACGTCTGTTTCCTTCCTGGTCTCGTTGGCGAAAGTGAAGGGTTTCAGAAGTCTCGATTTTTGGCGCCGAGATTGATGGTCAAGGTCTCAGCTCCGCCGACGAAGCTCCAGCTCGACCACGCGCATCATTTCGGCTTCGGGAGCGGGCTTGCCGGTCCAGATCTCGAACTGGCGTGCGCCTTGCTGGACGAACATCTCCAAGCCGCCAACTACTGGAATGCCGCGCTCTTTTGCCAGCTTGATCAGGGGCGTTTCGAGCGGGTTGTAGACCAGATCAAAGACCAGGCCAGCGTTCAGCTCTTTCCCGCCATTCTCAAAAGGAGGGGGCAGCTGCTGCTTGGTGCCAGCCATGCCGCAGGGAGTGGAGTTGATGAGCGCGTCGAAGCGGGGAGACTCTGCAAACTTTTCCGGCTTGAGCGCCTTGGCCTTGGAATCCTTTGCGAGCTTCACGGCGTTTTCGTGGGTGCGGTTGACGATGAAGACCTCGGCACCCTGGTCGATGAGACCGAAGACCGCTGCACGGGCAGCGCCTCCCGCGCCGAGGACGGCGATGCGCGCGCCCTTGAGCTTGAGCCGCTTTTCGAGCGGACGGATGACCCCGTCCACGTCGGTGTTGAAGCCGTAGAGTTTGCCGTCGGCGCCGGTGCGCAGCGTGTTACAGGCGCCGATGCGACGCGTAAGCGGGACGGAATTCGCAACGACGGGATTTGCCAGATGCGGCAGAACCTCTTGTTTGAGCGGCATGGTGACGGCAACACCGGCCAGCGGCAGTTCGCGCACCAACGTCAGCAGGTCGGCGAGGTTGCGGGTTTTGAGCGGCACGAGGACAGCGTTCACGTTTTCGCGGCGGAAGGCGGTGTTTTGCATGAGCGGCGAGAGGGAGTGAGCGATGGGGTTGCCGGCCACGGCGAAGATGCGCGTGGCCTGATCGAGCTGTTCGACGCGATAGAGGTCGCGCAGGGTGCGCAGGTTCAACTGGCCGGGGGCGGTGGCCAGTTTTGGGTCGGCCTCAGGGCCTTCCGCGAAGGCGGCGAAGGTGAAGGCCGCGCCAGACCGCAGGCCCAGGATGCGGCTGATCAATCCCTCCTCGCCCATGGCGATGCCCACGACTTCGGCCGAGCGGGAACGGTCGGCGATGAGATTGAGGACGGCGATGTTGTCGGCCAGAGAGCGGGCCGTCGAGACGACCTTGACGAAATCCGGGTGGAAGGCTTCGATACGCTGCGCGGCATGCTCCAGGTTTTTGGTGCGCGTGAAGTCGTGAAAGCTGACGAGCAGCGCCGTGCCGGCTGCGCGGAGTTTTTCGCGGAACTGATCGAGTTGCCGGGGTGTGGCCTCCTCGGCGGACTCGACCTCAAGATCGACGATCCGGCAGCCAGCCTGGGCGGCCGCAAGCAGCACATCCAGCTCCGCCGTCAAGGACTGCACGAAGTGCCCGCCGAATTGTTTGCGGCGGCAGGTTGCAATCACCGTCACCTCGCGCTGAGCAGCGAGAAACTCCTTGATTTTGGGCAGCGCCGCGGCCGGCTTGGAGAGCGAGTCGAGGCGAAGTTCGAGGAAGCGCACGTCAGGCTGCGATTCAATGAGAGCCGCCTCCGCGCGTTCGATCATTTCCGCCGGCGACCCGGCCTGAATGGCTATGCAGAGCTTGCCGATGTCGCCCAGGCGCAGGCGGGCCGGGGGTGCGAGCGCAGAATCGGGCGATGTGGGGTCGAAGACTTGCATGGTATCGTTTGACGCATCTTATAGTGCACTGGTGCAGGATGCAACCGCGAATTGGCGCATATTTTGGGGTTGACGGCGGCTGGGAGGCGCTCAGGCTTCTAAAGCCGCCAGAATCTCCCCGGTGGAGCGGACGCGGCCGAGGCGGGGAAAGATGCGCTCCACGCTGTTCAAGTGGCTCTCGGCGCTGATGCCCGTCATGGCGTCCTCGGCGAAAATCAGCTCGTAGTTGCGCTCGTAGGCGTCGCGGGCCGTGCTCTCGACTCCGCCCTCGGTAGCGATGCCGCAGAGGATGATAGTGGTCAGGTTTCTGCGGCGCAGTTGCAGGTCGAGGTCGGTGCCATAGAAGGCTCCCCATTGGCGCTTGAGGATCACAAGGTCGCCGGGCTGACGGTGGAGTTCGGGAACCAGCTCGCTCCAATCGGGCGGCCGGGGGCCGGCTGTCTTCCAGGTCTGGTCGGTTGGATTTTTTAGCCGGTCGGCGCCATCGGGCGAGCCGCCGACATGGACGAGGATGGGTTGCGCTCCGGCTGCACGGGCCGCTGCGAGCAGGCGCGTGCAGTTGGCTATAATGGCTGACTTTGAGTGGGGAGCGCCGCCGGGAATCGCCGCAATTCCCTTTTGCAGGTCGATGACTACGATGGCGGTGCGACGCGGATCGAGTTTAAGTTTGGGTCTTTCGTCGCTCATTGATGGATTCCTTCCTCGGGCGGAATGATACCCATCTTTTGATAGATTGGCCGAATCTGGCGGCGCAGCGCGGGCAGCCGCATGGTGAACCATGCCGCGCCGAGCAGGACTACGGAGCCGTTCAAGATTACGGTCCAGGATGCTCCTATCTTGTGTGCCATAGTCCCGGCCAGCAGGCTGCCAAAGGGCGCCATACCCATGAAGGCCATCGTATAGTAACCCATTACGCGGCCGCGCTTGTCGTCGGTGACGATGGTTTGGATGACGGTGTTGCTGGCGGCCATGCCCTGCATCATGCCCATGCCGGCAATAAACACCGCAATCATCGAGAGCCAGAAGACGTGCGAGAGCCCGAAGCCGATCAGCCCCATACCAAAGACGGCCGCGGCGACGGGGATCATCCTCACGAGGCCGCGGACGTTGCGGCGCGCCGCCAGCGAGAGCGCCGAGATCAGCGCGCCCAGTCCCATGGAGCCCATCAGGAAGCCGAGGGTATGAGGTCCGCCGCGCAGGACATCCTTGGCGAAGATCGGCATCAGCACGACGAAGGGCATGCCCATGAGGCTGACCATGGCGAAGAGCAGAAGGATGGTCCGGATGGGAAGGAACTCGGAGACGTAGGTCCAGCCGGCCTTTAACTCGGAGAGGGTCGAAGCGGCGGGCCTCCTTACGACGGGATCATGCAGGCGCATAGCCATCAGGGAGATGATGACGGCGATATAGCTGATGCCGTCGATGAGAAAGCACCAGCCCTCGCTGGAGACCGCGATCAACATGCCTGCCAACGAGGGGCCAATGAGGCGCGCTAAATTCACCATGGACGAGTTGATGGCGATGGCGTTTTGCAAGTCGCGCTTGTCTTCCACCATCTTGACCATGAAGGACTGGCGGCCGGGCATATCAAAGGCATTGATGACGCCCTGCATGACGCTCAGCGTCAGCAACCGGGGGATGGTGATGTGGCAGGTCAGCGTGAGCGCGGCCAGCGAGAGCGACTGGACCATGGACAGGGTTTGCGTCCACACCAGCACCTGCCGGCGGTCGAGCCGGTCTACCCAGACGCCGGCGAAGGGCGCGACGAGGAAGGTGGGAATCTGGCCGGCAAAGCTGACTGTGCCCAGCAAGAGAGCCGAGCCGGTGAGCCGGTAGACGAGCCAGCCTGTGGCCACGCGGGTCATCCAGGTGCCGATCAGCGAAATGGTCTGGCCGCCGAAAAACAGCCTGAAATTGCGATGGCGCAGTGCGCGCCAGGCATGAGAGAGGCCGGCGGCCGGACGCGGTCCGACCTCGGCGGTGGCCGCTTCGATGGTCTCTGCTGGGTCTGTACTGCTCAAGATTGGAGCCTCATTCGCAGTCTATCGGAACGCGGCATACGCCGGTTCGGGCCGGGGTTTCAGGCGAGATGAGGTTCCCAGGCTCCAGAAGCGATCCTGGCGGCCCGATTGCGCGCACCGAATGCCGGCCAAGCCGCGAACTCAGGCGAGGTGAGACTCCTCGACAGGAAACTGCGGAGTCTGCCGCGAATCCTTAGCCGTTAACTCCGGAATTACAATCAAGTTTTCCAGATTGACAACGTGAAAAGAGGTGTATCCTTGTCTCGTGAACCTCCCGGTCGCGTAGACGACCGGGGTGGATGTTGCATCGGCCGATCGGTGAATTCGCTAGACGGCAGAAGCGGCAATCCGGGGCAGGCGACCCTGATCACACCATGAAATAGGATGCCTTGAAAAGCATTCTATTTTCCTCTCTGTAGTTGTATTCGGCCTCGGGGATTGCTTGTCCCCGCGGCCGATTGCTTTTTCCGCAGACGAATAGATTCCAGCTTCGAAACCTGCCCATGCGCTCTTCGATTACCAGAGACATCCTTGCGGCTTGACGTGCCACCTATGAGATCAGGCCCCTCTGGCGGAGCGTTCGCCGAACGCAATTTGGCCGATGAGCACAGATCCCGGCAACGACAACTGGGGGCTTTTTAATGCTTGAACGACAGAAAGTTGCGGAGAAGATTGAGCTTGTGAGCGGTCTCCGAATCTTCCGGAATGCGCTCAAATTCGGAGACCACAAATGAGGCAAGAACTCCGGCGAAGAATCCCAATGCAGCGGCCAGAAGAACAATCAGACCACGCTTGGGGAAGGAGCGCTTATCTGGAGGAAAGGCGGGATCAACGACCTGAACGATTGAACCCTGCTTCGCTTCATCAAGCTTGGCCAGTTCAAACTGCTTCAATAAAATCTCGAAGATTGCCTCGTTATACTTCACATCACGCAGCTTGCGGACATAGTCGAGGCCGGCTCCAGTAATCTTGCCCTTGGGCACGATGATCTCCCCCGCTGAACTGTCAGCAGACCCGCCGAGCGCATTCAACTGCGCGCGCAGGCTCTCCAGTTCGCGCTGTGCCTGCACCAACTGGGCATTCTCGCCGGTTGCATAAGTCTCCATTCCTTGAATCTGCACTTCTCTGGCTGTGATCTGCGCTCGGAGCGTGGCGCCGGACTGGATGAGCGCGCGGGCCTGACTGTCCAACTCGATGACTCCAGAGGTCTGCATGGTCTGCTGCAGAGCTAACTCGGCAGTTGCCAGGTTATCTTTGGCGTGCACGAGTTCCTGTTCAAAGAAAAGCCTTCGCTGCGAGGCCTCTGTGATTGCGAGATGCTGAGAGAGGCTCCGGAACTGGTCGACATAACCATTGGCGAGGTCGGCCGCACGGCGCGGATCCAGATCCCAAACAGAGATGTGAATCAGGCCGTCCTTGCTGTTTCCAGTTACGACGGAGTGTGCCTCAAGGGATTTGCGCGCATCGGATTCATAGCGCTTGTGGTACTCCCGCATGAGGCCAAAATGCTGAACCATCGCACTCTCGACGGCGTGGCTCTTGAGCATCGCAATGTACATCTCGTTGGGATTCTTGAAGCCAAAACTTCCGCCGGCCAAGGCGGCCAGACCGCCCATTGAGCCCAATTGCGAAGCCAGCGCCGCACCCACCGAGGATGTCTGCTGCGGAGGAAGCATGACGACAGTGGCCGTGTAGCGCTTAGGAAGAATCAACGAGACAATAGCTGCGATGATTGCGAAAGCAGCAGAGACCAACAAGACCATGCGCTTGTGCTTGGCAACCACGAGGAGCATGTCAAGCAGCGAAATCTCGTCGGCCGGCTTGGCACCATACCCAGATGGTTCCGGCAGAGATCCGTCCGACTCAATCAGTTCGCGAAACGGGGTAGTGGTCGTCATGGGTACCTTCCAACTTTTGGCGCGCCTTCCCGGTGGAATCTCTGAACGTACACGCCATGTGCAGCAATTGAATTACGCTCTGCGCAGCAGCGTCCAACGCTGACTGCAAAAAACCAAGGACCAGTCGATTACGCCGCGCAATAAAGACGGCTTCAAGGTCTTTTCTGGCGCCACATCGTGTCGTCCGAGCTTCGGTATTGCAGTTGCGTAGCTGCATACTCTGCAATCGAACTCCGCGAAACTCGCAGGTATGGAATTACCCTCCAGAGCCGCCAATGAACTCATCATATGCAGATACGATCCGAAATATCTACGATCTAACAAATGTTTGACAATACTATGACATTCCGCAGAATTTACTCTGGTACCTTCTGGTTAGTTGTTCGGCCGGAGATGTGGCATGGATGGCGTTCACTACTTATCCACGGCTTATCCATGGCGGCGCGAGAGTTATCGCGATCAATAAACGCAGATAATCGCCGTGCTCGAGTACAGCGATATGCGAGGATTGATTACCGTGCGACCGCCGGCGCCTGATTCCAAATTGAGGAATCGCCATTGCGACCTATTACTCCCGAGTCTTTGGAGGATTACTTTGAACGTCGATATGCGGTTCGCATCAGCCCTTGAGGGCATCGCCATAGATCGACCATTCGAGCGCCGCGATCTCAGAAGCGCGCATTGGATCGAGGGAACGGTGTCGGATTATCATCTGACACCGGCAATCTCTTCCCGGCTCAAGATACGCGGAAAGCAGCTGAGTATCTGGTCGCGATCGCATATCAAGCGCCTATTTGATTGCGCCTGTATTGTGCCACTCGTCCCACTGCTGCTTCCTGTCTGTCTCGTAATCGCCCTGGCTGTGCGGCTTACGTCGCCCGGCCCGGTCTTCTTCCTTCAAAAGCGGATGGGACGCTATGGCCGGACTTTTACCATCGTCAAGTTCCGAACCATGATCCACTCGACAGACATCGCGCATCAACTTATCACGACAGAGAGCAATCAGCGATTCACGCCGATAGGTCCTCTGTTGCGGCGATGGAAACTTGACGAACTTCCCCAGCTGATGAATGTGCTTTGGGGCGACATGAGCCTAGTTGGCCCCCGGCCGAAGATCCGCGAGCACCGGATTTCCGTACTTCCTTGCCGTCCAGGAATTACAGGCGCCGCAACCATTGCCTTTGCCGATGAGGAGTTTGTGCTCGACCGTATATCGAGGCACAAGTTGGACTCGTGGTATCAAAGCGTGGCTCTTCCTGCAAAGCGCAATCTTGACTCGGAATATATGGCCCGCGCCACGTTCCTTTCCGATTTGAGGCTAATCGTCAAGAGTATTCTGCGGCGCTGGGATAGTTATGTAATCGAAGACTTGGTCAGCGAAAAATCGTTGGAGACTGATCTCGGAATGGGTCGTTTTGAAGCGACTGCTTCCGCGCCTGCCCTAAGTCCCTGTTTCCAGCCCGACTACCTGCAAATCAACACGGCTGAGCGTAACGCAGAGGCAAGGCGGCCTTCGGCTTTGTCCGCAGGAGCGAGTATAAGACTGGCTATTCTGGGAACCCGCGGCATTCCAGCTCGATACGGCGGATTCGAGACGTTTGCAGAACAGCTCGCGACTTCTCTTGCACAGCGCGGCGTAAACGTTACCGTATTCTGCCCGGCCAGTTCCCCAATACCTGACCTCACATACCTCGGGGCAACTCTGAGGTACGTAAAGTCTCCGCGCCTGGGAAGCTTCTCCGAAACAGTATGGGATGTGCAGTGCCTGTGGAGGGCGCGTCGTGAATTCGATGTGGTCTATATGCTCGGCGTCGGAGCGGGCTTTGCGGCCTGGATTCCCCGCCTGTACGGCGCAAAG